>CAZFDE010000012.1:0-56459 GCA_964517795.1 uncultured Pirellulales bacterium
TTGCATATACTGTATAAGCTTATTTTGAAAGTAAATGGTTTTTTATATTAGAATTCATAATAGCAAAAAATTGAAATTTCCCAAAAATTTCCAGGAGAACGACAAATGTCAGCAAAAAAGTTAGTGCAAAGTGTTTATGAAACAGTAGTTAAGCGAAATCCCGGCGAATTGGAATTTCATCAGGCCGTCAAGGAAGTGCTGGACAGCCTGGTTCCGGTTATCGAAGCCAAGCCTGAATATGCCGAACACAAGATCCTCGAACGGATGGTCGAACCCGAACGCGTCCTGATGTTCCGGGTCCCCTGGCTTGATGACAACGGTACGATCCAGGTGAACCGCGGTTTCCGCGTCCAGTTCAATAGTGCATTAGGCCCGTATAAAGGGGGTTTGCGTTTTCATCCGAGCGTTTATTTGGGCATCATCAAATTCCTCGGTTTTGAGCAGATCCTGAAAAACTCGCTGACCGGCCTGCAGATGGGCGGCGGTAAGGGTGGTTCGGATTTCAATCCCAAGGGAAAAAGCGACAACGAAGTGATGCGGTTCTGCCAGAGCTTTATGTCCGAACTGTACCGGCATATCGGTTCGGACGAGGATGTTCCCGCAGGCGATATCGGTGTCGGCGGCCGCGAGATCGGTTATCTCTTCGGCCAATACAAGAAAATCACCAAGCAATTTCACGGCGTTCTGACCGGCAAAGGCCTCGAATGGGGCGGCTCACTGGTTCGGGCCGAAGCAACCGGTTACGGCCTGGTCTATATTGTCGATGAAATGCTCAAGGAAAAAGGCGAAAGCTTCGAAGGCAAGAACGTTGTGATATCCGGCAGCGGAAACGTCGCGATCTATGCGGCCCAGAAAGTCGAGCAGCTCGGCGGCAAGGTCGTCGCCATGAGCGATTCCAACGGTTATATCCATGCCCCAAGCGGAATCATCCTCGATACCGTTCGCCAATTGAAAGAGATCGAACGACGCCGCATCAAGGATTATGTGACGATTCACAAAGATGCCAAATATACCGAAGATTTCCGCGGCATCTGGACTGTTCCCTGTGATATCGCCCTACCCAGCGCGACGCAGAACGAACTGGATGAGGACGGCGCCAAAGCACTGGTCAAAAACGGCTGTATCGCGGTCGGCGAAGGTGCAAATATGCCCTCGACCCCCAAAGCCGTCGATGTCTTCCTCGACAACAAGATCGGATTTGTACCCGGTAAGGCCGCCAATGCCGGTGGTGTTGCGGTTTCAGGCCTTGAAATGGCCCAGAACAGCCAGCATATGTACTGGAACTTCGAAAAAGCCGACAAGGAACTCAAGAACATTATGGTCAATATCCACCAGGCGATCAGCGGCGCGGCTGAAGAATACGGCTGCAAAGGCAACTATGTGGTCGGTGCGAATATTGCCGGCTTTATCAAAGTCGCCAATGCCATGATGGCTCAGGGATGTGTCTGATTCAAATCAAACCCATCAGATCAAAGGGCACTGATTTTCGGTGCCCTTTTTTATTTGTGTCCTGTGGCCGTGTTGGATAAGATAGATTTATGAAAGAACAGACAGACATCTTCAAAGCGGCCCGGCAGCATGGCGAACTGGAAACGTTTATGAGCGGTGGTTTTAACGTGAAACCCAAAGCGGCCAGACAACAACAGCAGCATTTACGTCAAATCCAACAAAAGCTCGATGAAATTGGCGAACAGGTCCGTGCATGCCGAAAATGCGATCTGGGCAGCCAGCGGACCAATGCCGTCCCCGGTGAGGGGTACTGCCGGGCACGGATCATGTTTATCGGTGAGGCACCGGGAGCCGATGAAGATGCTCAGGGTCGCCCGTTTGTCGGCCGGGCCGGTAAACTGCTTGATAAGATCATCGCCGCCATGGGTTTGCAGCGCGAAGATGTTTTTATCGGCAATATTCTCAAATGTCGCCCGCCCGGCAACCGCGACCCCAAACCCGATGAGATTGTCGCCTGTATGCCGTGGCTGCAGCAGCAGATCGAACAGATTCAGCCCGAGGTAATTATCGCCCTGGGCGCTCATGCTGCCCGAACGCTGCTGAATACCAATAAGCCCATTGGCCAGTTACGAGGCCATTTTCATGAATATTATCCTGATATCGGTAAGCCCCCCATTCGCTTGATGGCGACCTACCACCCGGCCTATTTGTTGCGAAATTACTCACACGACAACCGCCAACGAGTCTGGGAAGATATGAAAAAAGTCCTTTCTGAATTGAATCTGCCAATACCTCAAAAATAAGTTATTGAATTACTGTATAAATTCATTTTTTTAATAAAAATCTCTCATGGAACCCGCAATACATCATAAGTATCTTTAAGAAAAGAAGTTAAGGGGTAAAAAAACTTTTTGATTTTAAAAAATTTTACTTGACCAACGCAGGGTATTTGGGGTAAAATAAAATACAAAGATTGAGGAGAGTGACTGCAAGTCAGCACAGTAGCCGAATTCCCACTTTCCTTTTGACAAATAAATACATGCTACCTTGGCCGGTGTGGTGGAGAAAACTCATTAAGAGTGAGAGAGAACCTGATGGGTGGAGAAAACTCTCAGAAGCCGTACCGGCCTTTTTTAAAATTCAATAACCCCCTATATATTCAGGAGAGAAGGAAATGGAACGCAAGCACTATTTTGTCTTTTGGTTCATCGTATTCTGCACATCAACAATTTTCGCCGTTACAATCGATTTGGGCGCTCTGGACTGGTCTGTTCAGTACATGATCGACACCAGCCAATCCGATTTCGGCCAATCGCAAAGCCCTTACCCCCGTGACAATCGCGGTCTTGGCATGTCGCCGGACGGCCGTTATATATATGCCGGCTATAATAACGGCGGCGGTTTGCAGCAGGTTCGTAAGATCGATCTGAGCCAATCGGATTACATCGATGCATCGGTCGCAAATGTTACCGGTGTACGCGGCAAAAGTATCGACGTGGATGATGCCGGACGGGTTTATCTGGCCGAAGGCAGCAGTATCAAGATTTATGACGCCGACCTGACCACCCTGCTGCACACGATTACGACCACCAAATGCGAAGGCGTCGCCGTACGTCGCGAAAGCGGCACGCTTGCACTCTATGCAACGGACCGGACCGACAAAACACTCACACGATGGGACCTGACCGAAAGCGGAGCCGATATTACGACCGCAACGCAAGCAGGGCTGGATGGCGACGGGCAGGTCACGCTATCGGCTGCAAGCAGTTTGCGCGGATTAAACGTGGACAGCAGCGGCAAGATATGGATGACGGATATCAGCGGCAATCAGGTCTTCCGCATGGACAATGATGGAACCAATTTGACATCAGTATCCGTCGATGAGCCGATAGACGTTGACTTCGACGGAGATCTCGCTTTTATTACGCAATACACCGAGCGAACTATTTCGGTATTATCTTTATCGGATATGAGCATTGAAAATACTTTATCAATTCCCTGGGTTGATCTCGAACTCGATCCGGACGGTCAAAGTTCTTACGGTGCACTTTCGGGGATCGTCATTGTTCCCGGCAAAGGTTTTTATGTTGCAAACGAAGCCGGTCAGACCGTCAACGAAAAATCAACCTACGGCCGAACCGACGGCAACAGTGGTATGGATGGTGGAACATTTTTCACCGATCTTTATTATGATGACAATGACCCGATTCTGTTCGCAACACCGGAGCCCGCTACGATTTGTCTGTTAGGCCTCGGATTTTTCTCAATCATTCGCAAAAAGTAATAATGTGAACAGGTCCTGAAAGATGGGTTATGACAGGTTCGCCTGTGTGATTTGACGGGTCAAATCCGCTAATAAGGCATGCATTTTGGGGTCTTTCTGCTCGGCATCGCCGATTTTCGTACAGGCGTGCATCACGGTCGTATGGTCGCGGCCACCAAGATGACCACCGATTTCTTCCAGACTATGCTTAGTCAGGCTTCGGGCCAGATACATACAGATCTGCCGCGGTTCGGTAATACTCTGACTTCGTTTCTTACTCTGCAGATCCGCCAGACGTACGCCGAAGTGCCGGGTTACGACATCGATGATATCGGTAATATTGATATGGCGCACGGCCGTAGAAATCTGGTCGTCCAGCGCCCCCTGCGCCAGTTCCAGATCGATCGCCTGCCCGGTGGTCATCGCGACCGCATGAAGACTGGTCAGGGCGCCTTCCAACTCGCGGATATTCGCATACACTTTACGGGCAATATACTCGGCCACATCTTCCGGCATATCCAGCCCCCGAATATGGGCTTTTTTCTGGACGATCGCAATCCGGGTTTCGTAACTGGGCGGATCCACTCGGGCCACCAGCCCCCAGTTGAATCGGCTGATGAGCCGTTCTTCGAGCGAAGGAATTTCCGACGGCGGGCGGTCCGCACTGAGGATGATCTGTCGGCCGTTATTATACAATGCGTTAAAAGTGTGGAAGAATTCTTCCTGGCTCTGTTCGCGTTCGCTCAAAAACTGAATATCATCGATAACCAGCATATCGATATTACGAAACTGATCCTGAAAACCGCTCAACTGACCCGATTCGATCGCCCGAATAAATCGATTCACAAATTCTTCACAACTTAAAAAACGGATCACACTGCCGGATACGTTCTTTCGGATCTCGCTGCAAACCGCATGAAGCAGGTGCGTCTTGCCCAGACCCGAATTGCCGTAGATGAATAATGGATTATAGCTGGTTCCGGGGGCTTGACTGACCGCAACACAACTGGCGTGGGCCAACCGGTTGCTCGGCCCGACCACAAACTGATCGAACGTATAATCCGGGTGAAGCTTCAGCAGTTGCTGATCCACTTGCGTAAGCACCGCCGAACCGCTATGGTCATCAAGGCAAAATTCGACCGATACCAGATGCCCGGTAATCTGCTGGGCGGCCTGGATAAAACTGGTTTTACAATGCTGCGATAAAAACTGCAGACCCGACTCCTCCGGACAGCCGACGATTAATTGACCCCCGTCAAAGCCAAGCAGTTGAAGCTGATCGAACCATTTTCGCGTATGCGCCGGATCGAGCGTTTTGACCCGATCAATAATATCAACAAACACATTCTGTACATCCGGTGTTGTCAAGCGTTTGCGCTCCCTTATCTCAATCTTTGCCGAATTCATCATTCAAATAAAAAGAGGATACGATAACCCTCACATTTGCCCTGCAACCATCCCTGATTTTGAAGCATTTCTTTTTTAATCGGCTGCTTATATTTTGTCAAAGAAATTTTGCAGGGTAAATAAATTTAAACATTTGAATTTTTCATGTTTTAGCAACTCCTTTCCATCTTCTTTAGCCTTGAAATTCGATTGTTTTCACGATACTATCAATGCCAAACGCGCACAGAAAGGAACACGAATAAATGGGTATATTTTCAAAAACAACGGATTTCATTAAAAACCGGTTGGGCAAAACGCGGGACAAGATCGCCTCTTCGCTCAACAGCATTATCACGCTCGGCCGCAATATCGACGAGGATTTGCTCGAAGAGCTCGAAGAAACGCTGATTAAAGACGATATCGGCATCGAAACCACCGAGCGGCTGATCGAAGACCTGCGCGAGGCCTGGAAACAAAAACAGATCGAACACACCGACGATATACTTGATTTTCTCAAATCCCATATTAAAAGCTACTGGCCCCGCCAGGACCGCCAATTAAAGCTTTCTCAAAACGGCCCGACCGTGATCCTGGTTGCCGGCGTTAACGGCACGGGCAAGACCACCAGTATTGCGAAACTGGCCTATATTCTCAGCCAGAACGACCAAGACGTCATGGTTGCCGCCTGCGATACCTTCCGGGCCGCCGCAGTTGAGCAATTGAGCATCTGGGCCGATCGAATCGGCGTTCAGATCGTTAAGCATCAAAGCGGTGCCGATCCGGCCGCGGTCGCCTACGATGCCTGTGAAGCGGCCGTGGCCCGAAACGTTGATTTCCTGATCCTCGACACCGCCGGTCGGCTGCATACGCAAAAAGATCTGATGAAGCAGTTGAGCAAAATCAAAAACGTGGTTACGAAAAAAATGCCGGATGCACCGCACGAAGTATTGTTAGTACTTGATGCAACAACCGGCCAAAACGCAATCAGCCAGGCGAAACTGTTTACCGAGGCGATCGATGTAACCGGTATCTTCCTGGCAAAACTGGACGGCACGGCCCGAGGCGGGATCGTTATCGCGATCAAGGACCAACTGGATATCCCCGTTAAGTTCGTCGGACTCGGCGAAACCCCACAGGATATCACCGAATTTGATCCTGAAAATTTTGTCGAAGCCTTATTCGCATAAAAATATTCTTTGAAAGGGACAGGTTATGAAATACAGGAATATGCTTCTTGGATTTTTTTTAGTAATGGTCATGGCCGGCAATATCGCCGCCGAACCTAACGATGCCAATCGTCCCCCTGCCGTAATCCGAAGGTCCAGAGCCAGACATGCGATCGAACCCAAAATGCAGCGTGTCCGCTTTACCACAAAAAGCGATTTTACCATGCAGGCGGTCGCCAGTAAGGTAACCTATATCACCTATCTGCCGGCAACGCTCGAAGGCCGCCAGAAAATCCGCGATATTCGCTACTCAACCCCGCCCTCTCGCACTTATGCCATCGGCGATACGCATTATGCAGAATTTAATTTGCGACGACCGGGTACGCAATTTTCGATCGAGATCGCGGTCGAAGCGGACCTGATCCAGAACGATCTATCTACTGCAATGCGAGATAAAGACCCGAATCTTTCTAAAGATTTCGATCCGAATACGTATCTTAGATCGGAACGTTATATCGAATGCGACGATTCGGCGATCAAGCAACTGGCTGAAACGATTAAAGCCCCGAATGCAATGCTGACCGTCAAGAAAATATACGAAACCGTTATCGATTTGCTGACTTATACGCCTAACGCCCAAAACGAAATCGGTGCGGCCGGAGCGCTGCGGGCCAGGAAAGGTGACTGTAACGAATACGCCGATCTGTTTGTGGCCCTGTGCCGAGCCAAAGGCATCCCCGCGCGGGTCATTCGCGGCTATGTCTCTAAATCCACGAATATTCCCGAACACGCATGGGCTCGGGTGTGGCTCAATGAACTGGGCTGGGTGCGATTCGATCCGACATTCGGCGATCAACGCAGTAAAAAGTTGCAGCAGACAATGTTCCGCACCCTGCCGCCGATCTATGTCGCACTAACCGATATTCGCAATGACGCGACGATGGAAAAAGCGATCACAGTGGAAGGCTTTTTTGTCGGTGATATTCAGCTCAACGAAACGGTAACTTTTGAGCGAACACGCTAATCAAAAAAGCCCCGCGTTTGACAACAGGGCTTTGATTTTTTAATTCATACCATTTAAACTTTTGGGTTGTTGCCGAGATAGGTGGTCTTCGGCAGTTGCCCGGCCAGCGGTTTGGCATAATCGATAAAGGCCTGAGTAACGCCGTTGCCTTCGGCATTGATGAATTCGTCCGGCATATGCTTGGTCTTTTCGGCCACATTTTCCAGTTCGGTACGGAACAGTTCGACCTCGTAATCGTCGCCGTTGGCGATGCGTTTGATGGCCACCGAGCCGCTGGTATGCTCCATCGCATACTGGACGGCATGTCGGCCGCACCAACGGGCCTCGCGAACGTCCACTTCGCTCTGCAGGCCGCCGAAACTGCGCTGCAGGTAGCCGAAGGTATCGGCCCGGACGCGTTTGATCTTGAGGTTCTGCTTGATCTGAGCCGAAAGGAAGTCCGCCAGCGCACCGGTGCCGGAAAGCTGGATATTGCCGTGGGCGTCTTTTTCCTGCTGCTCGGCCAGCTTTGCCGCCCAGGTTGTCCCGTCGGCATCGCACATGCCTTCAGAAACGGCGATCACACAACGGTTATTTTTCTTGCAGCAGGCATCGACATCGGCCAGGAATTTGTCCATCCCGACCGGTCGTTCCGGTATATAAATCAAATGCGGCCCGTCATCTTCGTTCGCTTTGGCCAATGCGGTCGCCGCGGTCAAAAAGCCCGCATGGCGGCCCATCAGTACGTCGATCTTGACGCCCGGCAGCGCCCGGTTATCGAGATCGTCTCCGATCAGGGCACAGGCAACAAATTTGGCGGCCGTACCGAATCCCGGGCAGTGGTCGGTAACCAGCAGATCGTTATCGACGGTCTTGGGGATATGGAAGGCCCGCAGCTCGTAACCGCTTTTGTCGGCGATGGTATTGACGATATGGGCCGTATTGGCCGAGTCGTTGCCGCCGATATAGAAGAAATACTGAATATTGCGCTTTTTGAAGACCTCGATGATCTTTTCGCAATAGGCCTCGTCCGGCTTGTCACGACTGGTGCCCAGCGCCGATGAGGGCGATGCGGCTACAAGCTCCAGCTCGTCGGCCGATAGTTGGCCCAGATCGATAAATTCATTCTTAGCCATCCCCGCAACCGCGTGAACGGCCCCGTAGAGCGTCTGGATTTCGGGGTGTTTGCGTGCTTCTTCGATAACGCCGGCCAGCGAGGCGTTGATCACGCCGGTCGGGCCGCCGGATTGACCAACGACAGCATTGGCTTTCGGTGCATTCGACATCTTTTATCCTTCTGTAAAATAAGTTTCGATTCGTGATTCCTGACAGAAACCGCACATTATACAGACCCTGTGCCCGATTACAAGGACAAAATTGAAACTGAAAACAGCAGTTTTTTTTAATCAACCAATTCGCTTACCACCCTTGATCTGAGCCGGTTGTCCTGAATGACAGGTACTTGAATTGGCGCAGAATTTTGATAAAATGCCCGTAGAATTGTCGATTCATTTGTTCACTATTATTTGGAGATATTGCCGTATGCGTAATCTTGTTCCGATTTCGAAAACCGGATATGAAAAACTTAAAGATCAGATCAGCGAACTTGAAAAAAAGCGGATCGGCGTTGCCAAGGACGTCGCCGAGGCTCGCGAACAAGGCGATCTGAAGGAAAATGGGGCGTATATTTACGGCCGACAGCAGCTCGGGTTTATCGACGGCCGACTTGGCGAATTAAAAGGAAAACTCAACTCGTGCGATATCGTTGACTGCACGAAGATTGAATGTGACCAGGCAAAGTTCGGCACCGTTGTGACGCTGCTGGATCTGGACACGCAAAAGAAGATCACTTATCAATTGCTGGGCCCGCATGATGCGGATATCGACGAGGGCAGTATTTCGATCCAGTCACCTGTTGGCGATGCGGTCCTCGGCCTCTCGGTCGGCGAGAAAGGGTCGGCAAATATCCCGCGCGGTGAATTTCGTTTTGAGGTGGTTGACATCGCCAAGTCCGAAACCCAGTAAACATAAAGAAAATCAGAGAATCAGCGTCGTGCTAATCTCCAATTTTGCCGGATATCCTTTTGAACAGGATAAGCCATGAACAGCATACTGGATGTCACAAAACGCAGCGCGAAACCGCAGCCGTGGGCTGAGGGAGACAATATCCCATGGAATGAACCCGGATTCAGCCAACGGATGCTTGGCGAACATCTATCCCAGACTCATGACATGGCCAGCCGGCGATTTGAGATCATCGATACGCATATCGAATGGATTCACCGTACATTGCTGGAGGCCAAACAATCGAAAATCCTTGATCTGGGTTGCGGGCCGGGCTTTTATAGCGGCCGACTTGCAGAGCTGGGGCATGAATGTATCGGTATCGACTTTTCACCGGCTTCGATAAATTATGCGACTGAACAAGCCGGCAAAGAAAAACTAAACTGTACGTATTTGCATGAAGATATACGTAAGGCCGACTTCGGCACCGGTTTCGATTTGGCAATGCTCATATTTGGCGAGTTGAACGTTTTTCGGCCTGTCGAGGCAAAAGCCATTCTGAACAAAGCCAATCATGCGCTTGGGAAAGATGGCATTTTGCTTCTTGAACCGCATTCTTTTGGTGCCGTCCGGAAAATTGGCAAGCAGTCATCTTCATGGTATTCCGCAAAGTCGGGGCTTTTTTCAGATCAGCCTCATATTTGTCTTGATGAAAGCTTCTGGGATGAGCAAACGGCCACCGCAACAAAGCGATACTTCATTATCGATGCCGCAACCGGTGAGGTCAATCGCTATGCGGTATCTTATCAGGCCTATACCGAGCAGCAATACACCGATTTGCTCAAAGCATGCGGCTTTGAAACCATTGAATTTACTCCCTCACTAGCGGAAACTGAGAATCAATGCCAATCTGACCTGATTGGAATTATTGCAAATAAATAATTTAACGCTTCAGGGCTTTTCATTAATCATTTGTTTGATTGAAAAATTTCTTTGACTCTTTGCGGCCTTATTGCTCTGTATCTGCGGCTAATTTTTTCGGGTCAACGGCTAAGAAATCGATCAGGGATTGACTGATTGACTCATCGTGTTCCAAACACTACAATTACAGTATGATTTTTGAATTTGTCGAATGGGGAATTTGATATGGGTTTACCATCATCTACCGGCTCTGTGCGGCAGACGCTGATCAGTCTGTGCATTCTGGGCGTTCTTGTTGTGATCGCCGCAACGATTATTTACCGCCAGGTCCCGCCGGCTGAACGCTATGAATCGACCCAGGCCGGCGAGCCGGGCTATTCACCGATGACCGCGGCGACCTATCAGGCCGGACGGATGAGTACGACAGATTTTTCGCCGCTGGGTCCGGCCGTGACCTATACCGCCCAAAATCTCTACGAAAAGATTAACGGCAAGGCCCCGCTTTATACCGAATCGGGCTTTATCAAGCTTAAGACCCAGCAGTTCGTCAGCGATGCTAACGACGAAGTGTGGATGGAGATGTACCTTTATGATATGGGCGCAGTGGAAAATGCATTCAGCGTTTACAGCACGCAAAAGCGGGCCGAGGGCATCCCGATCGAATCTGTCAATTTCGGGTACCGAACCGCCAACAGCCTGCACGCCGTGATCGGTTCATATTATGTGGAGATCGTTGGTTCGCAATCGGCGCCCGAACTTCTGGCGGGGATGGTTGACCTGATCGATCATATCAAGAAACTCAATCCCTCCGGCCAAACGCAGATCCCGCAACTCGCATTATTTCCGCAGGAGAACCTCGAGCCCGGCAGCTTCAAATATTACGCCGGCGGCGCTTACGGCTGCCAGGATTTGAATCGGCTTTTCAGTGCCCGCTACACTGTCGGTAATGAAACGATCACTGCGTTTTTCTCTGGCCGCGAGGAACCGGCGGATGCGCAGCAGACCGCGGCGGCATATAAGGATTTTATGCTGCAAAGCGGCGCATCCGAGAAGACGGCGTTGAATGCCGAACTGGCCGGCGCGGTCCTGGATTATTACGGTACGACCGAGATCGTTGCGGTGACCGGATCATATGTCGTCGGGGTTCACCAGGCGGAAAACCAAACGCAAGCCGAACGGCTGACATTGAGGCTTATGGAGTCAATTGAAAATGAGTAACAATCAGGCCAAAATCGATCGACGTGAATTCGCCAAGCGAAGTATCGGGGCCGGTGCGTCGATTGCCGGAGCAACATTATTGGCGTACTGGATGTTTAATCGAGATCCGGATGCAGGTAAGAAACAGTATCAACTGCCGGATTTTTCGGTGGATCCGGTTGACGGCCAGACGATCAGTATTGTTCAGGGGCGTTCAAGGGCGAATACTGTTGCCAAGGCGGTGGAGCTTTTAGGCGGGATCGACCGATTCGTTCAATCCGGTGAGACGGTGGTGATCAAGCCCAATATCGCCTTTGCCACACCGGCGATGCTGGGAGCAACGGCGCATCCGGATACGGTGGCGGCCGTGGTGAAACTGTGTTATACAGCCGGCGCCCGCAAGGTGATCGTGACGGATAATCCGATCAACGATGCACAAAGCTGTTTTCGGCTGTCGGGAATCGCCAAGGCCGCAACACAGGCCGGGGCCGAGCTGGTCTATCCCAAGAACCATTTATTCAAGGAAATGTCGCTGACCGAGGGGCAACTGATCCGGAATTGGCCGATCTATTTCGAGCCGTTTGCGGATGCAGATAAACTGATCGGCATCACACCGGTCAAACATCACCAGCGCAGCGGCGCTTCGATGACGATGAAGAATTTCTACGGCCTTTTGGGCGGCCCGCGTAATATCTTTCATCAGGACATCAATACGATCATTACGGAGTTGTCGATGCTGGTCAAGCCGACGTTTGTGATCCTGGACGGGACAACGGTGATGATGACCAACGGCCCGACCGGCGGATCGCTTTCGGATTTGCGGCAGGCCGACACAATGATCGCCTCGACCGATATGGTGGCGGCCGACACGTTCGGGGCAAGCCTGCTGGGACTCAAACCGATTGAACTGCCCTACCTGGGTCAGGCCGAACGAGCCGGCAGCGGCACGACCGATTACGAATCACTCAAACCGGCACGAACACAAGTCACGGAGGGCGCATCATGAAAATTGTGACGACACGACGGATCAGCCAGCTTTTCTTTTTTGTGCTGTTTGTATGGTTTTGTATTGTCAGCACGGTCGGGGACAAGATATTCCAGCTTCGCAACTGGCCGGTGAACTGGCTGCTGCAGCTCGATCCGTTAGTCGCTTTGGGGACGATCCTGACCAGTCATACACTTTATACGGGTCTGTTGTGGGCGCTGGCAACGGTGATCCTGACGATCATTGTCGGGCGGTTTTTCTGCAGTTGGGTCTGCCCGTTCGGTTCGATGCACCATTTTATCGGGTATCTGGGGCGGCGTAAAAAACCGGTTGCCAAAAAGATCGATCTGAATACGTATCGAAACGCCCAGCGTATCAAATATGTCATTCTCTTTGTTCTATTAGGCATGGCTCTTTTCCCGTCGATGGCTGCGACGCTTCAGTTGGGATTGCTGGACCCGATCCCGCTGGTGACGCGATCGTTCAATATGATCATCGTCGCAATCGGCGACAAGCCGTTTAATGTGATTTTCCCCAACGACCGGTTCTACGAACTGGGATGGCTGACGTTCGGGATTTTTGCGGGTGCTCTGCTTTTGAATCTTGCAATCCCGCGGTTTTTCTGCCGGTTTATTTGCCCGTTGGGAGCGTTTTTCGGGATTATCAATCGATTTGCGATCTGGCGTATCGGAAAGAACCAGTCCGACTGCATTCAGTGCCGCATGTGCGAGCAAAACTGCGAGGGCGGGTGCGAGCCGGCAGGGACATTTCGTAACAGCGAATGTGTCTTGTGCATGAACTGCCTCAACGACTGCACGCACGGCCTGATCGCTTATCAGGCGCAGAAATCACGTGCGGGCGAGATTACCGGGCCGGATATCTCACGGCGCGGTGTGGTGCTCTCACTGGCCGGCGGTGTTTTGGCGGTGCCGGCGATCCGATTGGGCGGCAAATTATCCGCCAATTTCTCGAACAAACTGATCCGGCCACCGGGGTCATTGGCGGAGCCGGAATTTCTGGATCGCTGTATCAAGTGCGGCCAGTGTATGCGGGTTTGCCCGACGAATGTGATCCAGCCGGCGAGTTTGGAAGGCGGTCTGGAGACCTTGTGGACACCAATTTTGAATAATCGGATCGGTTCAAGCGGGTGTCAGTTGAATTGCACGGCCTGCGGGAATATCTGCCCCACGGGTGCGATCCGGCCGATTACGCTGGAGGAAAAAATCGGATTCGGCGAGTTTGCCGATGTCGGGCCGATCAAAATGGGTACCGCGTTTGTGGATCGCAATCGCTGTCTGCCATGGGCATTCAATCGGCCGTGCCTGGTGTGTGAGGAGAACTGCCCGATCAGCCCGAAGGCGATCTATACCGTTGAGTATTACCGCACAATCCGGGACGGCGTGGCAAAAATTAAAGCGGTCAGCGGCAAAACAATCGAATTCGAACAATCTGCTTTTGCCCCGGAACAACTCGCTTCGGGCGATTATTATTGTACAAATTCATCCGGGCAGCGATCGCGGATTCTTAAAAACAGGGAAAATTCCGTCGAACTGGTTGATTCGGGGTTTATCGATAATGACCTTGTCGGTCAAATGGTTTCGATCCAGGTCCATCTCAAAGGGCCTGTGGTCGATCCGCAAAAATGTATCGGCTGCGGCGTTTGCGAACACGAATGCCCGGTCAGCGGTAAAAAAGCTATACGGGTATCGGCTGAAGGCGAAACGCGCAGTCTGGACAGAAAACTATTTATTAACCGGTCTTAAATTTGAGGAGGCCACACTATGGAAAAACAAAATATAAATCGAAGGGATTTTTTCAGGAACGTCAGTGCAGCAGGCGTCGGCTCGGTCATGGCCGCCAAGGCATTTGCTGCGGAACCCAATGAAACATCAAGCCAAGCTCAATCCCAAGGGAACCCCGTCGTGCCTCGCCGTATTCTGGGTAAAACCGGCGAATCGGTACCGGTCCTGTCGATGGGGATGATGTTTGAAGTGATCGACAATCAGATCGCTTTGAAAAAGGGGCTGGATTACGGCGTGAATTATTGGGATACAGCACATGGATATATGGGCGGCAACAGCGAGATCGGGATTGGTAACTTTCTCAAACGCAATCCGGATATCCGAAAAAAAGTGTTTATCGTTTCAAAAGCATCCGGTGCGAGAACAATTAAGGAAAAAGAGGAGCGTCTGAAAACCTCTTTCGAGCGGATGAACACCGATTATGTTGATCTTTACTACGGGATTCACGGGCTCAATAATCCGGATGAACATCTGACCAATGAACTCAAAGACTGGGCCGCGAAGATGAAAGACGAAGGCAATATCCGATTCTTTGGATTCAGCACCCACAAAAATATCGAGGAATGCCTGATGGCGGCCTCGAAGCTGGATTGGATCGACGCGATCATGTTCAGCTATAACTATGGCCTGATGCAGGAAGAAAAAATGCAGGAAGCCGTTAAAGCCGTTCATGAAGCAGGGATCGGTTTGATCGCGATGAAAACACAGCATATCAAATTCGATAAACATTTGGAAGACGAGGAATTCGCCAAGTGTAAAGAACTGCTGGACAGTGGTTATACCGAAGCTCAGGCCAAGCTTAAATATGTACTGGAAGACGAACGAATCGCATCGGCCTGTGTCGGCCGGGGTGATATCGGCGAATTAATGCTGAATGTGGCGGCGGTGCTGGATAAAACCAAGCTGACCGCAGAACTGAAGAATGCATTCAAGTCATATGCTCAACAAACGTGTAACCGGTATTGTGCGGGTTGCGGGCATATTTGTGAAAATGCGACGGCCGGCAGTCCGCCGATCAGCGAAGCGCTGCGATATCTGATGTATCACAACGGCTACGGCGAACAGGATTATGCCCGGCAGCTTTTTGCCCAATTACCGGCGAGTAAACGAAATGCGCTGTTGAAGGCCGATTACAGCCTGGCCGAGGCAAAATGCCCGAACCGGATACCCATTGGCAGATATATCACCAAAGCCGTTCAGGTTCTTGCTTAAACGCTGTAACCAGTAAAAAATATGGGCTTGCGGTTGCGGTGCGGCAGAAAAATAATGGACGCCGAACTCCCGTAAGCCCTTTTTAATTCATACTTTACAAATTCCTACCCGCTTTTTTCTTGAATAGGTCACCCGAAATTTTATATAATACATTCAACAATAAAGGGGATAGAGATGGCAATTAAACGATTCTATTTTAATATTTGGATTCCATTTACAATCAACAAGCGAAGAATTCTCATTTTGGCGATGGCCAGTTATCTGGCATTATGCTGAACCTCCTTAGAAGATATAGTTTCCGCACAAGCCGCCTTCGGGCGGTTTTTTTATGCGCGAAAAAGTGCTGTTTGACATATCCTCAGTGTTCTTCTAATCTATGGGCAATCAGAACATTATTAAGGAAAGCTCTATGATTATTGTAACCGGCGGTGCCGGCTTTATCGGCTCGGCGATTATCGCGGCCCTGAACCAAAACGGACATACGGATATCATCGTCGTTGACGAACTGGGTACGGATTCTAAATGGAAAAATTTACGAAATCTGGCCTTTGCGGATTATGTGGAGAAGGATGATTTTCTTGAGTTGCTTTACGATTCGCAAATCCAGCCCGAAGTGGATACTATTTTTCACATGGGGGCGTGCTCGGACACCACCGAAACGGATGCTTCATACCTGATTAAAAATAATTTCGAATACAGCAAGATCCTGGCCCAATGGGCGTTGGATAACGATGTACGGTTTATTTACGCCTCCAGTGCCGCGACTTACGGCGACGGCGAACAGGGATTCGACGATGATCAAGATCAGCTTGAAACACTTCAGCCGCTTAATATGTACGGGTATTCCAAACAGGTCTTTGACCTGTGGTCCAAACAACTGGGCCTTTGGGACCGGATAGTCGGGCTGAAATATTTCAATGTTTACGGTCCGAACGAATATCATAAAGGGCCTATGCGCAGCTTTGTCATGAAGGCGTTTGAACAGATCCGGGAGAATGGTAAGGTCCGGCTGTTCAAGTCCCATCGTCCCGATTACGAGGACGGCGAGCAGCTTCGGGACTTTATTTACATAAAAGATGCGGTGGATATGACCCTGTTTTTCATGAACCATCCAGATGTTAACGGTCTTTTCAATATCGGTACCGGCAAAGCCCGATCCTGGAACGATCTGGTCCATGCCGTATTTGCCGCATTAGACAGAGAGCCGAATATCGAATACATCGATATGCCCGAATCAATACGAAACCAGTATCAATATTTCACCCAGGCCAATATGGATAAATTACGATCGGCCGGATACGATCAATCCGTCAGCGACCTGCGCGATGCCGTTCAAGACTATGTGCAGCACTATCTGATCAAAGAGGCATATTTGCCTTGAAAAAGCCACTTTTTTGAACAATCGCCGTTTTCAATGCGTATAGCTGGAAACAATGCCGTTTACACCATATCATTTTGGAATCAACGCATTTTTTGGGCTTGTTTTTCGCAAGTACCTCGACCTGCCGATTATCGTTCTGGGCAACGTTATCGCCGATATTGAAGTGCTGTTTATTCAATCGTATCCGGTCCATCGATATGTCCATACCTTCCTGCTGGGGGGATTAATCGGCGGGCTGTTCGGCCTCGCGGCTTATCCGTTTCGAAAATGGCTGAAAAAACTGATGAATTTGTTTCAACTGGATTATCAACCGACTCTTCTAAAAATGGTTTTTTCGGGGATTTTAGGTATCTGGCTGCATATCCTCGTTGATGCGGTTGTACATTGGGATGTATTTATCTTTTGGCCGGCTAAATCAAGGCCGTTATTCAAATTTCTATCACCAAACACACTGATGACAGTCCTCATCCTTTTCTGGATTGGCTCGATTATTATCTATCTTGGGATAATCCGACACAAAAAACGCCGTCCATCGGCTCATTCAGAAAACCGGTGAATCTCTCAGCCAGTATCTTGCTTTTTGACGGAACATCTCTATAATACACGCTTTACGTTTTAGAGGCTCAAAACGCATGAATAAGGACAACCAATCGAAACTTGATGTTCTCAAACGGGGAACGGTAGAGATTTACCTCGAGGAAGAACTGGACAAAAAGCTTGCGATCGCCCGGCAGCAGAATCGCCCATTACGGATCAAGCTTGGACTCGACCCGACCAGCCCGGACATCCACCTGGGCCACACGGTCGTGCTTCGCAAACTGCGCCAGTTTCAGGACATGGGCCACAAAGCGGTTTTGATCATCGGCGATTATACCGCTTTGATCGGCGATCCGACCGGTCAGAATACTACACGACCGATGCTGTCCATCGAGCAGATCAAGGAAAATGCCCAGACGTATTTTCAGCAGGCCGGCAAGATCCTGGATACCTCTGAAGACAAACTCGAAGTTCGCTATAACAGCGAATGGCTTTCGAAACTTTCGCTGGCGGACATTCTAAAATTAACCAGTAATATGACTGTCGCCCGAATGCTCGAGCGCGATACGTTTGAGATCCGTTACAAAAAAGGCGATCCGATCGGGATCCACGAATTTCTCTATCCGCTGATGCAGGGATATGATTCCGTGATGATCAAAAGTGATGTTGAGTTGGGCGGCACCGACCAGACGTTTAACAATCTCGTCGGCCGCGACCTGCAGCGGATCCACGAACAGCCGCCGCAAGTGGTCATTACAATGCCGATCCTGGTGGGATTAGACGGGGTCGAAAAAATGAGCAAATCCAAGGGCAACTACATCGGTGTAACCGACGAACCGAATGATATGTTCGGTAAAGTCATGAGTATCTCCGATGAGATGATGGACAATTACTTTACGCTGCTGACCGATCTGCCCGCCCACGAGATCGACAAAATGACCGATCCTGAAAAGAC
Organism: uncultured Pirellulales bacterium; assembly: GCA_964517795.1. Taxonomy (GTDB): domain Bacteria; phylum Planctomycetota; class Phycisphaerae; order Sedimentisphaerales; family Anaerobacaceae; genus CAZFDE01. The sequence goes on from CAZFDE010000012.1 coordinate 18,262, forward strand.
CCATCCCAAGCAGGCCAAAGTCGCATTGGCCAAGATGATCGTGAGTCAGTTTCACGGTGAATCGGCGGCAGAAACGGCCGCGGCGGAATTCGAGAAAATTTTCGCCCAACATCAATTGCCCGATGAAATGCCGCAAATTGAAATCGCCTCAACCGCTATCGCAGCAAGCAAACTGCTGGTCAAATGCAACCTGGTCAGTTCGGGTTCCGAAGCCAAACGTATGGTCAAGCAGTCTGCCGTTAGTGTCAATCAGAACAAGATCAGTGATCCGAATATGGAGATTATCCCTGAGGACGGCATGGTGATTCAGGTCGGCAAACGAAAATTTGCAAAGCTCATGGTCAAATAAAATGAAGCTGCCCAAACTAAAAAACAGTCAAAAATATACCGGCCTGTTCGTGGTCGATTTCGGGGACTATACCAGTGTCGGCTTCACGGCCGAGGAAGTGGCCGAATTGCTGGAAAGCGAACAATATCGTGATATCAAGATCTACAGCATTTACAAGGCGTATCCTGACGGGGGCATGGAATTAAAAGGGGTATCGAGCGGGATATTTTCACTTGAGATCGCCATGCTTTTTTACAGTTATGATCAAAATTCCGGCAAAACGGATTATAACCGACTTCGACAATCCAGCATCCAAACGGTACCGCCCTGCCGCGCTCGGCTTGATTTTTCCCATCTGAAAAACGGGACATTTGTTACCGCGTTGATCTACCCGGCTGAATACAACGATATGGTAAGTCGATGGCTGCTGGATATCAATTATCAAACCGAAGGGGAGGTCCACGGCGGGATCGATGCCCTTGCTCAATATGATTCAACCGAGAAAGAGATTCTTGATCATTGCCAGATTATACCGGAACGGAACTTCGAAAACCGTTGCGGGGCCGAGTTGTTTGGCAATCTCAGAGCCGCCGTCCAGCGTTAATATAATGACTCGAAAAAAACACAACGTGTTCTCAAGATTGATCTTATGGATTTTTTCAGGATGGCTGCGGCCGACGAACAAAGCCAATGATGTCGATTTGAAAAATGCGGACCACAAAACCTGCACTCAACGGCTGAATGTGCGAATGAACCGAAAAATACGCGATATTTTTCGTTCTATCTGGCTTAAGCAGACCCATCATCATAACTGATCGATCACCTGCCGCTCACGGGTGAAATGTTGTATTCGAAACGAAACCATAAAAAAATTTTTAGAAAAAACTTAAAAAATCGTATTTTTTAGGATATTATCGAACCCACCTTGATTTAGCAGCGTAAAGATGGTAGAATTAAGGTTGAAACGGTATTAAAGCCGAGTATAAAAATATGACGATAGATTAGTATAAAATGAAATTTTTCTCCCCTCCGGAAAACATCGGGTAATGGAGTTTGCTCGATGTTTTCTTTTTTTAAATGCTACATCGGCTTATCCGAGTGCAGTTTATATTCGATACTGTCCACCAGGGCCAACCAACTGGCTTCGACGATATTCTCAGAAACGCCGACCGTTCCCCAAAATCGGTGCTTATCGCTGGATTCGATAAATACCCGTACACGTGCGGCGGTCCCCTCTCTGGCATTGACCACCCGGACTTTGTAATCGATCAGTTGTACGTCCTTGATCTGGGGATAGAAGTTTTCCAGGGATTTTCGCAGGGCCGCATCCAGCGCATTGACCGGACCGTCGCCTTCGCCGACCACATGTTCGGTGACGCCATCCACTTTGAGCTTGACGGTCGCTTCGGTGACCATTTCACCGGAGGCCCGCTTTTCGACCATGGTATTATATTTGAGCAATTCGAACGAGGGCTTGAAATTGCCCATGACGCGTCGCACCAACAGCTCAAAGCTGGCGTCGGCCGCTTCGAACTGATAGCCCTCGGATTCGAGCCGCTCGACTTCATTGAGGATCCTGCCCGCCAGTGCCTTGTCCTGAGCGATGTTTTTATTTTCCAGCTTCGCCATCACGTTGGATTTGCCGCTGAGTTCGGAGATCAGAAAACGCCGTTCGTTGCCCACCTGCTCGGGATCGATATGTTCGTAGGTGGCTTTATTCTTGCGCAGCGCATTGACATGCAGTCCGGCTTTATGCGCAAAGGCGCTTTCACCGACATAGGGCATATTCATGATCGGGTTCATATTCGCGATCTCAAAGACCAATCGCGATGTTTCGGTCAGCATCTTAAATTTATCCGGGGCTAAGATCTCGTGATTCAGTTTGAATTTTAAGTTGGGCAAGATCGTGCACAAATTCGCATTGCCGCAGCGTTCGCCCAATCCATTGAGTGTTCCCTGGACATGGGTCGCACCGGCTCGTACAGCGGCCAGCGTATTGGCGGTAGCGCAATCGGTATCGTTATGCGTATGAACTCCGACTTTCAGGGTGCTGAACTGCTCGCACACCGCTTTGGTGATCTCATAAACCTCATGCGGCAATGAACCGCCGTTGGTATCGCACAATGCCAGCACATCCGCGCCGGCTTCTGCCGCCGCCGCGAGTACTTTCATAGCATATTCGGGATTCTTCTTATAGCCATCGTAAAAATGTTCCGCATCAAAAACCACAACACGGCCTTTTTGCTTGATATAACGAACGGAATCACTGCAGACGTTCAGATTGTCATCCAGTGAACAGCCCAGGACATCGGTCACATGCATATCCCAGGTTTTTCCGACCAGTGTTGCGCCGGGGGTATTGCAGGCCAGGATCGCATTGAGCGAACCGTCATCCTCCACCTTTTTATCGACCCGCCGTGTACTGCCGAATGCATAAATCGTTGAATGATCCAAGTGAAGTTTGGCGACTTCAGCAAAAAAATCCATTTCTTTTTTATTGGAAGCGGCATATCCGCCTTCAATGCAGTCGATGCCCAGATTGTCCAGCGCACGAACGATCGAGAGCTTATCTTCGAGCGAAAAGCTTACCCCTTCGGCCTGCATGCCGTCTCGTAAAAGCGTATCATATGTCTCAATGTGTGCCATAATCGCCGTTTCACTGACCTCAAATTAACCCCATTTTTCTTTTACTGCTTTTAGAAAAAGACTATTATAGAAAGCTGAAAACAGCTTGTAAAGCTTCAAACCCGGCCCTTTTTTACAGGCTACAAATGTTGGTTTCTGTTCGTTTGCGTTTGCTTCGTTTAATTGAGTACACAAAATGATTGCAACGCTGATTTAGGATGGGTAAAATAAGGGTTTTATATACGCGTGTTGTTTCGTGACGATTAAGGGAAAATACTGGAATGCTTTTAACACAGATTTTGCAGCCGGCATGTGCCAAGGTGCCGCTCGAAAGTAAGGATAAGAAGGGCGCAATTCTTGAATTGGTCGATCTTCTCGAAAGCGAAGGGCTGTTGAATGACCGTCAAGTCGCTGAAAAAGCCATATTAATGCGTGAGCAAACACGCAGCACCGGTATCGGAAACGGCATCGCGATTCCTCACGGCAAGTGTAATGCGACCAAAGAACTGGTTATGGCAATCGGTATCGCTAAAGATCCGATCGAATTCGACAGCGTTGACGGTAAACCCGTCCAGATCATTATTCTGCTGGTTTCACCGGCCGACCAGACCGGCCCGCACATTCAGGCATTGGCGCGGATCAGCCGTTTGATGCTGGACGAAGAATTCAGGCAATCGTTGATCCAGGTCGAAAACGCCGAGCAATTATACGATCTGCTCAGCCAAAAAGAAACCGAGTAACACCGCGTCAAACCGCTAATTCGGCTCCCACAGGATCAATCCTGGTTCATAGGGATCGGTCATATTATCGTTTTTTGGAACAATGCGTACTGTTACGCCCTGGCGACCGGACATGGTGCAGGGAACCGACCCGACAAATTCACAGTGGCCGTTGTTAAGCGAATCACCGTTATGTGCCGGTTTCATCGTCTGGCAATCGCCATTGACGATATTACCCCACGAATCGACCGTCCCATGATAGATCTGGACATCGATATCTTCCGGCTTGATTTGCCCCATACATACGCGGGTTTTGACATTCAACATCGAACCGACATTGATCTGCGGTTTTCGGGGATCGAGTTCAACATCGCCGTGGCCGTTGCGCACCTGCAGTTTGACATCTTCAATGCCAAGCTCGTGCCACTGGCCGCGAATCCGCATTTTCCACTGTGCCAGTTTTTTCGAAGGTTCGCCCTGATTTGCGGAAAGCGAACGCCATTTCGTTGCGGACGGATTATAGAAGCGACGGGTATAATCGGCAACCATTCGCTGGGTGTTGAATCGCGGAGTGACCCACTTGATGGTTTTTCGCATGCGATTGATCCAGGCCCGCGGCAAGCCGTCCGACGAATGGGTATAATACAGCGGAATCACTTCATTTTCGAGGATATTGAACAAGGATTGGGCATCGATCGAATCCTGGTATTGCGGATCGTCGTGGATTACTTCAGAACCAATGACCCATCCGCCCTGGGGCTGATACCCTTCGCACCACCAGCCGTCCAGTGTGGATAGATTTAATGCACCGTTAATAGCCGCTTTCATGCCGCTGGTCCCGCTGGCTTCCATCGGACGACGGGGATTGTTCAGCCAGACATCCACGCCCTGAACCAGATAACGGGCCAGATTGATATCATAATCCTCGAGAAAGACAATCCGGCGGCGAACCAGATCGCTGTTGCTGTTGGCAAAATGAATGATCTGGCGAATGATCTTCTTGCCCTCGGCATCCTGGGGGTGGGCTTTGCCGGCAAAGAGAAATTGAACGGGCCTGTTTTGGTCGGTCAGCATTCGGATAAGCCGCTCAGGATCCTGCAGCAGCAAGTTGCCGCGTTTGTACGTGGCAAATCGACGGGCAAAACCGATTGTCAGCACTTTCGAATCGAGCACTTCCTCGGCTCGGTTTATCTCCGAGTGGAATGAGCCGCGATTCTCAAGCTGCTTTTTCAAGGATTGTCGCGTATAGGTAATCAGGTTTTCTTTGCTTCGCTGGTGGACATGCCAAAACTGTTCATCGGGAATTTGATCGACATTTTTCCAGGTTGAGGCATCATACGGCTGTTCGGACCAGCCCGGGCCAAGATAACGATCATAGAGGTCGGCCAGTTCGCGGCTGACCCAGCTTTTGCGGTGAACCCCGTTGGTGATCGAATGGATCGGTATTTCATTGACCGGTACGCCCGGCCATAACGACGCCCACATTTCACGCGAGACCCGGCCGTGAAGTTTGCTGACGCCGTTTCTGAAATTACTGAGCTTTAACGCAAGCACCGCCATTTTGAACGCTTCGGAATCGTCATCCGGGAGAATTCGTCCCAGCGATAAAAATTGGTTTCGATTGATCCCAAGATTCGGAAAGTAAGTGCCGAAATATTTGTCCATCAATTCAACACGGAATTCATCCAGTCCGGCTTTGACCGGGGTATGGATGGTGAAAACATTGCCGGCCCGGGCGGCTTCGAGCGCTTCGTCGAATGTCATATCATAGGCGTTTCGCAAATGCCGGATGCGCTCGAGCCCCATAAAAGCGGCATGGCCTTCGTTCATATGACAGACGGTCGGTTCGATCCCCATTGCGATCAACGCTTTGAAGCCGCCGATGCCCAGCATGACCTCCTGACGGATGCGCAACTCGCGATTGCCACCGTAGAGATTGCTGGTAATCAGCCGATCGCCGGGTGAATTTTCTTCAAGATTCGTATCTAGCAAATATAGATCGACGCGGCCCACCTGGGCTTTCCAAATCTGAGCGGTAACCGCCCGCTCGGGATATTCGACCCGGATCGTTAAGGCACGGCCGCTTTCTTTTCGAACCAGTTCCAGCGGCATCATGTAAAAATCATTTTCCGGATAGGATTCACGCTGCCACCCGTCGATATTGATGAATTGCCGGAAGTACCCCTTCTGATACATCAACCCAATCCCGACCAGCGGAATGCCCAGATCCGAAGCACTTTTGAGATGATCGCCGGCCAGAATCCCCAGTCCACCGGAATAAATCGGTACACTTTCATGGATCCCGAACTCCGCACTAAAATAGGCGATCTTTGTTTCTGCCGGTTGAGGGCATACCTTCTTGAACCAGCTTTGGTGATTCATATAGCTATCCAACAATTCATCCGCCTGATGAACCTGGCGGACAAAGCTTTCATCCTGTTGAAGGTGGCCGAGCCGATCCTGGGAAATTTCAGCAAGCAGTTTGACCGGATTATGCTGTACGGCTTCCCACAAATTCGCATCCATGCGCTCAAAAAGGTTCTGAATCTCCTCGTTCCACGACCAGTAGAGATTCATGGCAAGTTTTTTCAACGGCTGCAGCGATTGCGGCAGCGCTGGTAACACTGTAAACTGACGAACTTTAGGCATTTTAGTCTCCGTTGCGCTACATCATTAACGTACATAGAATCCGGCGAAACAACCGCCCAATCGACACTTATAAATCGACGAAATTCCCTTTTGTCTTAACTCTAAAACCCAAAAGAAGGCACGATATCAAAGTCCGATATTCACAAGCTTTCTGATATACATTCTTCTCTGTGATGATTAAGATTTGCATACGCATCGAAATGAAATTGCCCGGGACTGGAGTCGAACCAGCACGAACCGAAGTTCACTAGCCCCTCAAGCTAGCGCGTCTGCCTATTCCGCCACCCGGGCATGGCCGTGAACCTGCCATTATGGAGAATTTTACCGATGTGTCAATCCCCGGCCTAAAAAATGCCTTCGTAAAGCCAAGACTCAAAATTATACCCCTCTTTGATTATCCCAGATCAGCACCTGCAGTCGATTGCAAAATGAAAATCCGGTTTCTTTGCAGCATTGAGCAACAATGGGCGATCGATCGATCAGTTCAACCCGTGTCGAAGCCTGCGGCATTAACATAATCCGGGATTTTTCGATTACCGGCACCTGTTTTAATACATCATGGATCTCATCCATATCCGCCGGGCTTTCCACGACAAATTTCAACTGACACTCATAATGATCGATCAATTCCGCAATCACTGCGGCATCCCGTGGTGCCCTTCGGTGAATTTGTGCCAGTTTTTCAGTTTTGGGTATCGCGTTCGATAATTTCGGGCTGATGCTCATCAGATCACAGGGCAAATCCGGAATATAGACAAGGCCGGCCGTTTCGATGGTTATATGCCTGCCGATCTGACGAAGACCGGTGGTTAATTCCATTAATTCCTTGTTGACTTTCAGGTCCGGCAGCAGCATCGGCTCGCCACCGGTAATGACAACATGCTCGGCGGGATATTGATTGACCTTGGCAAGGATACCGGCAACGCTGAGTTTACGGGCATTTTTATAGTCCCAGGCATATTGGGTATCGCACCATCGGCAGCGCAGCGGGCAGCCCGCCAGACGTACAAATACGCTGGGCACCCCGGCGAGCCGTCCCTCACCCTGGATCGAATAGAATATTTCAGATATTTTCATGGCCGTATGGCACCGGATCTTTTAACCCGGCCTGTTCAAATCCCTTCAGCCGCAGACGACACGAATCGCATCGGCCGCAGCTTCTGCCCTGTGGATCGGGATCATAACAACTATGAGTCAAGGCATAATCCATGCCCAAAGCCGTTCCGGCTTTGATGATTTGGGCCTTGGTCATCTTAATAATTGGGGTATGAATATTGAATTGCCCTTTTTGCTCAACTGCAGCGGCGGTGGCCAGATTTGCCGTTTTTTCGAAAGAGGCAATAAATTCAGGCCGGCAGTCCGGATAACCACTGTAATCGGTGCTGTTGACACCGATAAAAATGTCAAAAGCTCCAAGCACTTCCGCCCACCCCAGCGCATAGCTTAAAAAGATGGTATTTCGGGCCGGAACATAAGTAGATGGAATCGACTTGATGCGATCGAATGGTCGATCTTTGGGGACATCGATCGTTTCATCAGTCAAAGCAGAGCCGCCCCATGCGGCCAAGTCGATCTCAACAAACCGATGCTCAACGGCATCGAGAAACTCGGCAACACGACGGGCGGCTTTTATCTCTCGTTTGTGCCGCTGGCCGTAAGCAAATGTCATGGCATAGAGCGCATAGCCCTGATCTTTGGCTATCGCAGCGGTTGTGGCCGAATCCAGCCCGCCGCTGAGCAAAACAATCGCTTTTTTACAGTTTTCATTCACGATAATTATCTTGAAAAAATTTCATGTACCGATTATATTTTACGATCGATAGTATAAGGTGTGACACGATGAATCCAAAGCCGGAAATTGAACTTTTTGACAATCCGAATCCCCAGCGGGATTATACGATCACGATCCGCTGTCCGGAATTTACCAGTGTCTGCCCGAAAACCGGTCAGCCCGATTTCGGCGAGATTACGATCGAATACTGTCCGGACCAATTGTGCATTGAGCTTAAAAGCCTGAAACTTTACATGCAAAGCTACCGCGACAAGGGTATTTTCTATGAATCGCTGACGAATGAAATTCTGGACGATCTGTTTTCGATCGTCCACCCCCGCTGGATGCGGGTCACGTCCAGATTCACACCTCGCGGCGGGATTACAACGGATGTTGTCGTCGAGCAAAAACAGGAAAAAAGATCATGAGGTCAAACCATGTCCATCGTTTTTAAATGTGAAGAATGCGGTAAACGGATCGAAGCGAAAGACAGCATGGGCGGCAAGTGGGGCAAATGTCCATCCTGCCATCACAAAGTCTATGTCCCGCCACAAGAAAACCCCGGCGAGGAGGACGAACTGCGAGTGGCCCCGTTGGATGACAGTGAAGAACAACGCCGTCAACAATTGATCTCGGAAACATATCAACTTGAACATAAGATTCTCAGCGAAACGGAAACCCCGCCCGAAGGCGCGGAGATCGGCGAACAGCAATTAGAATCGATCCCCGCTTTCGTTCCGGATGAGAAGGAACTGACCAAAGCAATTATCATGTATATCCGCTATACGGCCGATGGTGAACTGCAGCAGGCCCAGGAATTGATCGGCAATATCAAAGCCGGCCGATCAAAAGCCAATAAGATCATCGACCAGATCGCACTCAGTGAAATACCGGAACCGGAACTTTCCGATATTCCGCCGCAGGTACTGTCCGGGATCATCCGGACGCTGCGCAGCGAAATTGGATAATCCGAATATCTCCAAATAGGCCTTATGTACGTTTCACATAAACATAGTATGCGCCGCAGCGTTCTTCGCCCTGCTCATCGTAAAACCATGTCTGCAGTTTGGTCTTGCCGGCTTTGAGTTTCATCTTGAAAACAGCCTTTTTGTCCTTAGGGCCGACATCTATGGTCTGATCGTAATCCGCGATCTTCAAACGTGCTTTAGTAATGGGCAGTGCCTTGCCCTCCAAAACCGGTCCATACACATAATCATCATCCAGATGGATGTCGGTTGCTTCGCAAATAGGGGTCTTGGCCTCTTTAGGCCAGCGGCACAATGCAATTTTATACGTGCCGTCCTGATCCACTACGACATTCCAGTACCCATTGACCTTTCGCCCGGCCAGAATCTGACTTCTTTGTGTAAAGTACTGATCCGCCCATGACGGCGCCGACAGAAAAGCTGGATTTTCGGCGTCATTGCCGATGATGATCGGTCGTTCGATACTGAAAGTTGGCTCGGTCTTTTTCCACCACTTTTCATAAAACGCTTTCATTTTGGCCACGATTTCCGGATGCTTGTCAATAACATTGTGATCCTGATGAGGGTCTTTCTCGATATTATAAAGCTCCAGAACAACGGCATACTTTTTCCTTCTCTCTTGAACGATAGCTTTTCGTTCCTCGCTGTCTTTGGGATCAATATCAAATCCGTTGATCAATCGCCACGGTCCCCACATGATACAGGCATCGAACTTCTTAATTGGTAATCGTCGCTGCATCATCACAACCAGCATCCGGTCAGGCACTTCGGCGTCGCCCTTGAGCTGCGGAGCCAGATTCATTCCTTCGAAATTGGCATTGGCAGGTTTGGGCACCCCGCATAAATCGATGAGGGTCGGAAGCAGATCGTGAACCTGGACCAATCCCTCAACATCGCACGGGCCGCGTAAATTGCCATTAGGCCAACTGATAAAGCACGGAACGCGGTGACCCCCTTCCAACAGGTGCGTCTTGAGGCCCTTCATACCGGCATTGTAGGTATTGTAACCGGCCGTTCCGCCATTGTCGGTCATGAAAATAACAATCGTGTCGTCGCGTAACCCTTCCTTTTCCAGGAACTTCATCATGCGGCCAATGTTGTCATCCAGATTGACCAGCATCCCGAAAAATGTCTCGACATCCTTGGGCACCTCAAAATCCACCCGGTCGCGGTACTGCTGAGCGACATAATACGGCCCATGAACCACATTGGTCGGAATCATACACAAAAACGGTTCGTCTTTGCATGCCTGTTTACCCATCCAGTCCATCGCCAGATCGAACCATACATCCGTACAGAATCCATCGTACTTCTTCCGTTTGCCGTTGTGTTTATAGACATCACTGAAATAATCGTTCCCCCAGTAGTCGTTGACCGTCCCCACTTCCTGCTGAGGGAACGAAACCACTTCTTCGAATCCACGGTCCTGCGGCCGCATCGGGTAATTGTCGCCCAGATGCCACTTGCCAAATAAAGCAGTACGATAGCCGGCATCGCGATAAATTTCGGCCATGGTCGGCAGATCGGTTCGCAAGTGCGTATTTTCAGTTCCCACCCAGCGGGCACCGTTGCGCATCGCATGAACACCGGTCATTAACTGCCCGCGAGTCGGCGTACACATCGGCGCCGAATGAAACTGGGTAAAGCGAATACTCTGGCTGTGCAGCTTGTCCAGATTCGGTGTGGTGAATTTCGGATTGCCGTGACACGACATGTCACCATAGCCCATGTCATCGATATTGATAATCAAAACATTCGGGCGTTTTGTTCGGGAAACTTTTTCCGGCCCAATGGTACAGCCGTAGGTGAACAGCGCTGTCCCCATAGCGGCGGTTTTCATAAAATTTCGACGGTTCATAATAGATGTCTGCATATCGAACTCCTTTTTGAGAATAACATACCCCATTTCATAGAACTCTGTATTATATCAAAACCTCTGAAAATTGCACGAATTTACTTGCTTAAAAAAGTGATGGTTTTTTCGTTAGGGTCCCAGAAAATCGCCACTGCATACATTGTACAAGGAATTTTGAGCGATTTGACAAGGATCGATCAAACGCCGATTTTGGGTCGGTGAGAATATTGTGTATATTTTAATTAGAAGAGGCTTTGGTTTTGGCCTTTCAAATTTGTCGTAATGCTTGGAAAGGGCTTATGGATGGCTGAAAACGCAACACTTGTACATATTACCCACGAAGCGGCCGCAAAAGTCGGGGGCATCGGTGCGGTATTGCACGGTTTTTTCACCTGTCGGTCATATCTGGAACATGTCCAACGGTCTATTGTGATTGGCCCGTTATTCAGTACTGACGGCTCGGTCCATGATCGGCTGGGCCCGGACAGCGAGGTGCTCTATTCCTCGATGGACGGTATGATGAAATCCGGATACACCCAAGCATTTCGCCATATTGAACGGCATTTTAATACCGCCATCGTTTATGGACGGCGGCATTTCAGCGATGCACACACAGGCTTTAAGAGTTCGCAGGAAGTGATTTTGGTGGATGTTACCCGGATGGATACGACCGCAGTAAATGATCTTAAACGCGGTATGTTCGAGCAGTTCGGTATCCAGAGCAATCGCTATGAAGACCTTTGGGAATTCGAGCAATATGTCCGGTTGGCACCGGTGGCGCTGGCCGCTTTAAAGGCAATCGGCGCGGCCGACGACCACACGGTCATTATGGCCCATGAATTTATGGGCCTGCCGACGGCATTTGCCGCAATTCTCGATCAAAGCTGCGACTTCAAAACAATCTTTTACGCCCATGAAGTGGCGACCATGCGGTATATCGTCGAAAAGCATCCCGGTCACGATACGATGTTTTATAATGTCATCGAAGCGGCCCACAAGGAGCGTCGCTATGTAACCGATGTATTCGGCGACCAGGGTTCGTATTTCAAACACGGCCTGATCGAGGCCGCCCGATACTGCGATGCAATCCTCGCGGTCGGCGATTATGTCGAAAAAGAAATGCGGTTTCTCGCACCTGAATTCGAACATGCCAATATCCACATCGTCTATAACGGGATCCCCGCTTACCAGATCGGACTCGAGGAAAAGATTGACAGCAAGAACAAACTCATCCAGTATTCACAATCACTGATCGGCATGGAGCCGGATTATATCTTCACGCATGTTACCCGGCTGGTGGCGAGCAAGGGCCTGTGGCGCGATCTGCGGGTACTCGAACACATGGAAACCGAATTTCGCGCTCAACATAAGACTGCCGTTATGTTTGTATTGTCAACGGAAGTGGCCCAGCGTCGCAGCAGTGACATCGAACACATGGAGGAAAATTACCGCTGGCCTGTCGCCCATCGCGAGGGCTGGCCCGATCTTTCCGGAGGGGAGGCGAATTTCTATACCGCCGTTCAGGAATTCAACGCCAAAAGTCGCAATATCAAGGTACTGTTTATCAATCAGTTTGGTTTTACCCGCACCCTGTGCGGGCGAAGGATGCCGGCGGACATGGCATTTATGGACATCCGCAAAGGAACGGATGTTGAGTTCGGCCAAAGTATTTACGAGCCGTTTGGCATCGCCCAGCTCGAACCGCTGACGTTCGGCGGCCTATGCGTGGTGGGCAACGTCTGCGGCTGCGTCGGGTTTGTCCGGGATGTCTCGCCGGGACATGATGATATCAAGAATGTGATCATCGCCGACTATACTCAACTGTGCAATTATCCGTATCAGGATATCGAAGACCTGGTTCAGATGGACCGAACGGTGCGTGATCAGGTCGAAGACGGTGTCAGCGACAAGATCGCGATGCAGATCTGTTCGCGGCTGACGCAGGATCCGGTGGAATTAACTCGATTAATCGAAAACGGCTATGACCTGGCCGAACACATGAGCTGGGACGCGGTCTTTAATCAGTATGTTTATCCCACCCTTGAGCAGATCCTGACAAAACAACAAAAAGTCTATATTTGAATCCCTGCATCGACTCTGAATTTGCTTGTTCGTCCGAGCAATTTGGATTAGATTAAGGGCATGGGACAATCAGAAAAAAAGCCATTAATCGGAATTGTCGGCGGAATCGGCTCGGGCAAGAGCACTGTTGCTCAACTGCTGTCTCAGCTTGGCTGTCGTGTAATCGACTGTGACCAAATCGCACATGAACTGTTAGAAAAATCTGCGATCAAACAAAAAATAATTCACGATTTCGGCAAAAAAATACTGACGCCCTCCGGCCGCATCAGCCGCAAAAAGGTTTCTCGTTCGGCATTCAACAACCGGGATCAATTGCAAATGCTTCAAAATATCTTGCATCCGGCTGTCATGAAAAAGGTAGATCGCTTAGTCCAGTATTATCAAAGACTTAAGCAGCCAAAAGCCATTGCGGTCGATATGCCGCTGCTGGTCGAGACCGGCTGGTATCGACGCTGTGATCATATCATTTTTATCGATTGTGACGCCTCAACAAGGGCTAAAAGAGCCCAAAAAACGCTTCATCTAAGCAAAAATGAGCTTCAAAAACGGGAAAATTTTCAGATTTCTCTGGACAAAAAGAAAACCATCGCCGATAATACCATCGAAAACAATTCAGACTTATCGGCGCTGGCCGGACAAGTCGAAGATCTTTTCTCTCAGTTAGTTTAATATTTGAGGGTTTTTCACAGAACAATCTGTTTTTAAGGGCTTGCGAGTTAGCGAAATTCATTTTCGGTACCCCTGGAGCACGAAACAATACATATTGACACATAATTAAACGAAAGGCAATAAGGAGAGCGCATGGCGAAGGCCGCAAAAAAAACTATGAAAAAGAAAAAAACAGTGAAACGTAAAACGCGAAAAACAACATCCGACCCACAGGATGCGGAAGAATCGACCGCAGTAGCAACCGAAGACGCCGATACTTCGAACGGATCTGAGACGAAATCCAACAACAGCAAAGATGAATCCACGCACGCCAAATATGAACGAATCAAAAAAGGTGAGCTGTATCTGACTGACCTTCAAAAATTGTCGGTACCGGAACTGCATGAGATCGCCAAAAAGGAAAATATTCAGGAATACACCGCTCTGAAGAAACAGGATTTGATCTTTCGTATCCTTAAAGAGCGAATCCAGCAAAGCGGTCTGATGTACGGCGAAGGCGTGCTGGAGGTGCTGCCGGATGGATACGGTTTTCTGCGGAATCCCGACTATAATTATCTCTCCAGCCCGGACGATATTTACGTCTCACCCTCCCAAATTCGGCGTTTCGGGTTGCGGACCGGTAATGTTGTTTCCGGTCAGATCCGCCCGCCCAAGGATTCCGAGAAGTATTTCGCCCTGCTTCGAGTCGAGGCGATCAACTACCAGGAACCGGACGATTTGGCGGAAAAAGCGGTCTTCAGTGACCTGACCCCGCTTCATCCCGAAGAACGCCTGTTGATGGAGACAAACTCGGAAGAATTGAATATGCGCATTTTCGATCTGGTCACGCCGGTCGGCAAGGGTCAGCGCGGCCTGATTGTGGCTCCGCCGCGAACGGGTAAAACGATCCTGCTTCAGAAAATGGCCAATGCCCTGAGCGCGAATTATCCTGAGGTGCGTCAGATCGTTCTGCTGATCGACGAGCGTCCGGAAGAAGTGACGGAAATGGAACGAAAGACTTCCGACGATGTCGAGGTCATCAGCTCGACGTTTGACGAACCGGCCGCACGCCATTGCCAGGTTGCCGAGATTGTGATCGAAAAGGCCAAACGAATGGTCGAGTACGGCGAAGACGTTGTGATCCTGTTGGATTCGATCACCCGATTGGCGCGGGCTTACAACACGGAAATGCCGCACTCGGGCAAAATCCTCACCGGCGGTGTGGATGCCGGGGCAATGCAGATGCCCAAGAAATTTTTCGGGGCAGCCCGAAATGTTGAAAATGGCGGCTCACTAACCATTTTCGCCACAGCCCTGATCGATACCGGCTCGAAAATGGACGAAGTCATTTTCGAAGAGTTCAAGGCGACCGGTAATATGGAACTCCATCTGGATCGGCGAATGGTGGATCGGCGTACATGGCCGGCGATCGATATCAGCCGAAGCGGTACGCGACGCGAGGAACTGCTGCTGGATCCCAAGGAGTTGGAACTGATCTACCGGCTGCGTCGCGTCCTGAGCGAATTGAACCCGGTCGAAGCGATCGAACTGCTCAAGAGCCGACTGGCCAAGTGCCGCTCCAATCCCGAATTTTTGATGACGATGAGCCTGGATTAAACGACATAAGTGGATATGACCAACGGTTCGAAGTTTTTCAGCGGTTGGCTTTACAGAATCACGTTTTTCAAGTAGAATTATGGGTTCCGGTTGAAGCATACTGGAGCCCATTTTTTATTGGAAACCGAGGATTATGGCAGAGTTATCAAAAGTTTACGAACCGAAAATCATCGAGGCGCAGGCAACGCAATTGTGGAATGAGGGGTCCTGCTTTCATGCCGACGCCGGTGACAGATCGAAAACACCCTATACCATCGTGATCCCCCCGCCGAATGTGACGGCCGCACTGCACCTGGGTCATGCACTCAATAATACACTGCAGGATATCCTGATCCGATTCCACCGGATGCAGGGATTCAACACGCTCTGGATGCCGGGAACAGACCATGCCGGGATCGCAACCCAAACCGTGGTCGAAAAACGGATATTGGCAGAGGAAAACAAACGCCGTACCGATTTTCAGCGGGATGAATTCGTTGGCCGCGTTCAGGCGTGGAAAGATGAATATGAAGCGCGGATCATCGAACAGCTCAAGGCGATGGGGTGTTCCTGCGATTGGGACCGGACGCGGTTCACCATGGATGAGGTGTGCGCCAAGGCGGTACGCGAGACATTTTTCGAGCTGTTTAAGGATGGCCTGATTTATCGCGGAAAGCGACTGGTCAACTGGGACCCGGCCACACAAACCGTATTGGCGGACGATGAAGTCGAGCATGAACAGGTCGAGGGCCATTTCTGGTATATGCAGTATCCGCTGGTTGAGCCGGTCCAGTTCGAAGGCCAAACGATCGAGCATGTAACCGTGGCGACAACGCGGCCGGAGACGATGCTCGGCGATACGGCCGTCGCGATGAATCCCAAGGATCCGCGGGCTGAACTGCTGATCGGTAAAAAGGTCAAGCTGCCGATCGTTGGGCGGATCATCCCGATCATCGGCGATGAGCATGTGGTTCTGCCCGATCCGGTCAGTGAGGATGAGAAGGCCAAATTCTCGACCGGCTTTTTGAAGGTAACCCCTGCCCACGATCCCGATGACTGGCAGATCGGCCAGCGACATGATCTGCCGATCGTCAATGTCATGGCGCCGGATGGTACGATCAGCGACCGTTTCGGCTGGGACGATGCCCGCGGCGGCGATGCGGAGGCATTTCTCGGAATGGATCGCTATGAGGCCCGCGAGGCGATCGTCGAGTGGTTCCGCCAGGAGCATCTGCTGGAGAAGGTGCTGCCCTATACCCACGAGGTCGGCCACAGCTACCGCAGTCATGTCCCGATCGAGCCGTATCTGTCGGATCAATGGTATATCGCGGTGAAAAAACCCATACCGTCGCTCGTTTCTGGTGACTCGTCGCTCACAAACGAACTGATTGAGGGTACCGATGTGCCGGTCAATTCGCTGGCCGGATTGGCACTCAAGCCGCTGCTCGATGGCAAACTTCGGTTCATCCCGCAACGTTATGCAAAAACCTATCAGGCATGGCTGGAAAACCTGCGCGATTGGCCGATCAGCCGACAACTCTGGTGGGGACATCAGATACCTGTATGGAAATTAGAATTTCAATCTACTCAAGTCATAAATCCTACTGGTTCGTATGACCCTAATAGATATCCAGATAATTTTAAAAAACATTTAGAATCTTTGGGATTTGAGTATGGAGAGGATTTCTTTATTATCGAACGCGGTTTTGATAACCTAGATGTTACTATCGGTAGATATGTCTGCGGCAAAACACCAGAAATTCAAAAAATACTGGATTCTATTCCTGAAACTAATAATATCGTGTCTATAGAGCGAGACAGCGATGTTCTCGATACATGGTTCAGTTCGGCGTTGTGGCCGTTCAGTACCTTAGGCTGGCCGGACGACAAGCCCGAAGTTAAGACATTCTATCCCGGTGATGTGCTCTGTACGGCACGAGAAATCATCACGTTGTGGGTTTCGCGGATGGTGATGATGGGCCAGTATTGTGCGGGCGATATTCCGTTTAAGGATGTGTTTATCCATGCGATGATTCAGGACGGCCAAGGGCGAAAGATGTCCAAAAGCCTCGGCAACGGGATCGATCCGTTGATCGTGATCGACAGTCACGGCGCCGACGCGATGCGGTTCACCTTAGCGAATATGACGACCGAGACACAGGATATCCGGATGCCGGTCGAATCGATGACCCTGCCGGACCGGCGAACGGTCAATACCTCGCCTAAATTCGATATCGGCCGCAATTTCTGCAATAAGCTCTGGAACGCCTCGCGGTTCGCCTTAATGAATCTTGAGGACGTTGATCCGAAACAATTCGACAAAGATAAACTCACGGCCGCCGACAAATGGATCCTCTCGCGACTGGCCAAGGCCGCGAAGGAAACCACCGAAGCAATCCAAAATTTCAAATACAGTGAACCAACGAACACCCTGTACCATTTTTTCTGGAACGATTTCTGTGACTGGTACCTGGAATGGCTCAAGCCGCGGATGCAGGATGAAAATCAAAAGCCGATCGCCCAGAACGTACTGGCCTTTGTACTGGATCAAATCCTGCGGCTGATGCATCCGTTCATCCCGTTTATTACCGAGGGTATTTTCAGCAAACTGAACGAGCAGATGCCGTCACGGGCACTGACGGGATTGATCGAACCCAAGCCGGCTGAAACGCTGGTTTGCGCCGACTGGCCAAGCGGATTAGAGATTTTTATCAACGATGATATTGAAACCGATGTTGCGGTCATCCAGACCATCATTCGTTCGGTTCGCGATATTCGCAGCCAATACAGCATCGCCCCGCGCGATCAGCTCACTGTGTCGGTGAATTGCCCGGACGCCTCGGTCGGTGTGATTCGACAAAACGGGGATCTGATCTGCCGGCTGGCGGGCTTGGGATCGATCGATGCCGCCGTCGATACCGCGAAACCGAAAAACGCTGCCGTCGCCGTCGAAGAGGACCTGCAGATCTATGTCCATGATGTGATCGATCCGCAGGAAGAACGCACCCGCCTGGAAAAACAAAAGGCGCAACTCCAAAAGGCCCAAAAAGTCGCCGAGGCGAAACTGGCCAATAAAAATTTTGTCGAAAAGGCCAAGCCCGAAGTAGTCGAACAGGCCCGGGTCAAACTGGACGAACTGAATCAGCAGCTTGCCGCAATCGAGCAGCACCTTTATGATCTCCAATAGAAAAGGGGGTACTTATGGAAATTGAAATGGAGTTGTCCCGGATCATTATCAACGAGGCATCCGACCAGCAACTGATCGTGCTTAAAGAAAAAGACGGCGAGCGAACCCTGCCGA
The DNA here is from genome assembly GCA_964517795.1 of uncultured Pirellulales bacterium. Taxonomy (GTDB): domain Bacteria; phylum Planctomycetota; class Phycisphaerae; order Sedimentisphaerales; family Anaerobacaceae; genus CAZFDE01. The sequence continues at coordinate 36,822 of CAZFDE010000012.1, forward strand.
TTGTGATTGGGATCGTAGAGATTTTTGCGATCGACCGTCGTCTCAAAGGGTTGGATCCACCACGGCCGATGACACATGATCTTTTGGAACGGGTGATCCAAAAACTGGGCGCCGAGCTGGAGAAAGTGATCATCACAAATCTCAAAGATCATACGTTTTATGCGATCCTTCGATTAACCATGGACGGTAAGACGATCAATATCGATGCCCGCCCGTCCGATTCGATCGCCCTGGCGGTCGCGACAAAGTCGCCTATTTTTGCGCATGAGCAGGTTCTTGATCAGGCCGCTCAGTAGCAAACAGACTGGTCAGAATCATAATCCCCACACCGATACACAGCAGGCTGTCGGCGATATTGAATGCCGGCCAGTGTTTCGAAGGCCAATACATCACATCGATAAAATCGCGAACCCTGCCGTCATTGAACAAACGGTCATAGAGATTGCCGCAGATTCCGGCCGCAAATAAGCCCAGGGCAAAAACGATCATTTTATGGCGAACCTGGCCGAATAAAAACAGGCCCAATACAATCATGATCGCAATGATCGACGCCCCTGACAGCAAAAACGCCCTGCCGGCAAAGATGCCGAAGGCCGCCCCATCGTTGAGCACACGGACCAATCGAAGTACCCCGTTAAAAAACGTAATCGTTCCGTGGCGGCTGAGATAATTGAAAATAAACGCTTTACTCCACAGATCGGCTGCCAATCCGATCACAAAGACCGGCCAAAAGATCAGGTGATCCTTTCTCGAAGGAAGCCGTTCAAGCCACGCAGAGCGGTGCGTATCTTGCGGAGACGGTGAATGTGTTTGTGTGGAATCCGACTGCTGCATCATTGGGAATACTTACGAATCAGCTTTTTTAACGCCTGTCGGCTGGTCTGGTCGGGCTTGATCTCCAATGCCATTTGCCATTGGTCCACCGCCATCTGACGCAGCGTTTGGTCGTTTTCGTTGGTGGACTTGATCGCATAGGCCACGCCCAGTCCCCGGTGCGCCTGCCAGTCGCGGGGATTGATCTCGATCGCTTTAAGATAGCTGGCAATGGATTGTTCCAGCATGTCAAAGACCTTCTCTCGTTGTGCATCAAGTTTTTCGGTTTGATCGGGGGTCGTGTTGATCATCTGCTTATATTGACTGACATATTGCTCATAGAACCGAAGATACGCATAACCCAGATACTGATATGCATCGCTGCTTTGCGGTTCATTTTGGATAATGGTCTGAAGCAATTCCAGTGCCGGTTCGGTACGATTCGTTTTCAGATATGCCACCGCCAGCGAGGTCATCACTTCCATATTATTGCTGTCGATCTCCAGCGCGCGTTTATATGACCGAATGGCCTGCTCGTAATCCTTGAGCGATTCGTGGATATCGCCCAACAGTTCCTTGATATCGAATCGGGTATCGTCCAGCGATTCGGCCCTGTCGGCTTTGACCAGCGCATTGTTATAATCTTCGATCTGATAGTAACACTGAGCGGCATTAAAATGCGCATCGACATGATTCGGGTCAAGTGTCGAAGCATGCAGATAAGCGTCGATGGCTTTTTCATAATGATCCATGATCTGGTACACCCGGCCGAGATTGAAGTGATCCTTGAACGACCAGGGATTCAGTTTGGTTGCGACTTCATAGGATTCGGCACTTTGCGGATACTGCCGGTTTTCCATTTGGATATCGCCAAGCATAGAATGGGCCAGCGAAAACCGCTTATCAACAGCGATAGCTTGATTCAGCTTTTCGACGGCGGCCTCGTTTTCGTTGACATCCCGCAGCATGACGGCATCGACATACAGATCGACAACCTCTTCCTGTTGAACAGCACAGCCGGGCAATATCCCAAACACGCATAATACGGCAATCCATCTTGCCGTCGATCCGGCATTCAACCGTCTTAATAAAGCACTGCAAGACAACAAGACATTCGGCCATTCAATCATGTGATTTCCTTTCTCTTATTGCACATCTACCGAATCCAAAGATCGTACTTTTCCACCCTCAAAAAAACAAGAAGTGTATTTTACCAGTCATAAAGCACGGTGTCAAAAAAAATTGGAGCAAAAAGGGATCCTGTCCGAACTTGTTCATGTGTTAATTTAGGCAGGGTGAGAAAGCCTGAGAAATATTTGACAGGATTGCCATGAATCGGTATGATTAGCCGGTCGATCCAATTTGTTCAGATACGAATCAAAGACGAGGCTTTCCTCGTCTGTATTGTTATATTGAAAGGCCTTATGTATGGCTCAGGAAAAAATAAAACTCGAACGTAAACCCTTTGCCCTGATCATTCGCGATGGATGGGGATATAATCCCGAAGCCGGGGAAAACCAATACAATGCGATCCAACAGGCAAACACCCCGGTCGATGATATGCTGATGCGGGATTATCCGCATTGCCTGATCCATACCAGTGGTCTGGACGTCGGACTGCCCGAAGGGACAATGGGCAACAGTGAGGTCGGTCATCAGAATATCGGGGCCGGTCGGATTGTTCCGCAGGAATCGGTTCGGATCAGCAATACCATTAAGGACGGTTCTTTTTTTAACAATGAAGAATTTCTCAATGCGATCGATTTTGTCAAGCAACACGATGGCAAGCTGCATCTGATGGGATTATGCAGTGATATCGGGGTGCATTCTCTGCTTGAGCATCTGTACGGGCTTTTGAAGCTGGCCAAATGCAATGCGATTGAAGCGGCTTATATCCATGCGTTTACCGACGGCCGCGATTCCCCCCCGGACAGCGGATTGGGATATATTCAGGATATCGAATCCAAAGCCGCCGAGATCGGTGTCGGGCAAATCGCCACCGTGATGGGCCGCTTCTACGCGATGGACCGCGACAGTCGGTGGGAACGGGTGCAGCAGGCGTATGAATGTCTGCGTACCGGTAAAGGCCATAAGGCCCGATCGGCAACCGAAGCCGTGCAAAACAGCTACGATCAGCAGGTGACCGACGAGTTTATCGAGCCGACATGTATCGTCGATGAACAGCAGGTTCCCCTGGCGACGATCGACGACGGCGATGCCGTGATCTTCTTTAATTTCCGCGGCGATCGACCGCGTGAGATCAGCCGTGCGTTCGTCGAAGATGATTTTAAGGAATTCAACCGCACCAGCAAACCGAATATCTATTATGTCTGTATGACCGAATACGACACATCGATTCCGGCGGCCGTTGCGTTTCCCAAGCCCCCCAAGATGAAAAACATCCTGGGCGCCTACTGGAGTTCACTGGGGCTGAAGCAATTTCGCTGTGCGGAGACCGAAAAATACGCACACGTTACTTTCTTTTTCAATGACTATACCGAAAAACCGTTTCCCGGCGAAGATCGTCAGATCGTGCCGTCACCGCGGGTGCGCACTTATGATCTCAAACCGGAAATGAGCGCCTTTGAAGTCACGGATGTGGTTCTCGAACGGCTCGGATCCAATACATACGATGTCATCGTCATGAATTTCGCCAATCCGGATATGGTGGGCCATACCGGCGATCTGGATGCCGCAATCAAGGCGGCCGAAGCGGTCGATGAATGCCTCGGCAAGATCCTCGAGAAAATCAAAGCGTTAGGCGGCGCAGCGATTATCTGTGCCGATCACGGTAATTTCGAGAAAATGATCGACCGCTCGCCGGACAATCCGCATACGGCGCACACGGTCGGCGATGTGCCGCTGATCCTTTTCGACGAACAGAATAAAACCGTTCAACTGCGACAGGACGGCCGGCTGGCCGACATCGGTCCGACGTTGCTCGAGATCATGCAAGTGCCGCAACCATCCGAAATGACGGGCAACAGCCTGATTATTAAGACCTGAGCCAATCACAATGTAACAGTCGTCCCCGGAGGTGATATGGGCAGAATTGTCCATCTCGACCAGAATCTGATCAACATGATTGCAGCCGGCGAGGTGATCGACCGCCCGTGCAGCGTCGTCAAGGAATTGCTGGAAAACAGCATCGATTCAGGCGCTACAAAGATCCGGATCTCGATTGAAGACGGCGGCCGAAAGCTTATCCGAATTACAGATAACGGCTGCGGCATGGATGCGGACGATCTCGAGGCGGCTTTTCAGACCCATTCGACCAGCAAGATCAAAACCCATGATGATCTGGATATCGTCTCGACGCTTGGCTTTCGCGGAGAAGCGCTGGCGAGCATCGCTTCGGTATCCCAGGTAACCGCATTCAGCCGAGTAACAGACAATCTCAGCGGCCATTTAATTGAGATCGACTGCGGCCAAAAGAAACCCGTTGCGCCTTATAGTTGCGATTACGGAACGACCATCGAAGTGCGTAATATCTTCTATAAACTCCCGGCCCGCCGCAAATTTCTCAAAACCGCCAATACCGAACTGGGACATATCACCGAACAAATTACTCGGATCGCCTTGGCCCACGGCCAGATCGAATTTCTGGTTACGCATAACGATCGCCAGCTTTTTCATATTCTCTCGAACATGCCGCTGCAACAGCGAATCGGTATATTATTTTCAGAATCCCTGGCCGAATCGCTGATTGAATTTCAAAGCGACGAGAAAGATCTCGAACTGTACGGATGGATGGGCCGGCCGGAGGCAGCCCGAACGACAAACAAATATCAATATATTTTTTTGAATCGGCGCTACATTAAAGATAAATTCCTCGCGCATGCCATCCGCGAGGCCTATCGCGGACGGATCGAACAGGGACGCTATCCGGTTATTTTTCTGTTTATGAAGATGCGGCCGGAGGATTTCGATGTTAATGTGCATCCGCAGAAATTCGAAGTCCGTTTTTATAACACCAATCTGATCTATTCACAGGTACTTGCCGTTTTACGGGAAAAACTGCTTTCGACCAATCTGGCAGTAGATGCTTCATTTTCCGATCCGCGCGATGATACATCCTCACCCCGCCCCGCCACGACCGGCGAACCGTCTCGTCAAAAGATCACCGATGCCATGGCGGATTTTTTCAAAAAATATCAAAATTCGCCCCCTCAGCGTTCATTGGATTTCCCCAAGCCGCATCGTACACATCGACCGGATATCGTTATGCCCCAACGTCACGAGGATATGAGCGTACCCGCTGCAGATACCGGCCCGTGCCCGTTTATTCAGATTCATGACAGTTTTATTATCACCCAGCAAGACGATGGGTTCGATATTATCGATCAGCACGCCCTGCACGAGCGGCTCATTTACGAAGATCTAAAAAAACGGATAGAAGCCAACCGGTTGGAATCACAAAAGCTGCTGTTGCCGGAAAGCCTCGAACTGACCGATCAGCAGGCCGCATGTTTACAGGAATATCGATCACTGCTGGATAAAATGGGAATTGACATCACGCCTTTCGGGCCTAAAACATGGGCCGTCCAATCGTTTCCCACATTGTTGTCGAATATCGCGATCCCCGATTTTATTCATCATTTGCTGGATTTGCTCAATGAACAGGGCCGTACACTGGACCGTACGGTATTAATCGACCAGGTACTTGAAATGGCGGCCTGCAAGGCGGCAATCAAAGCCGGGAAAAAATTAACAAATACCGAAATTCGCCAACTTCTTGAGCAAAAAGATCAAAGCCTCGGAACCGGCCATTGCCCCCACGGAAGACCGACCACGATCCATTTTTCAACCACCCAGATCGAAAAACAATTCAAACGACGCTGACAGCAACCGTAAAAATCGTTCATCATAACGAAAAAAATCGTTGATATCCGTGCGCAATCTTTGAGCCAGCTTTTTTCAGAAAGCGGCACAAATCCTCATTACCTCCTTTTATACAAAGACTTATGAAAACACAGCGAATAGTTCTTGAAATTCTAATCGGTCACTCATATACTTTTGCTTCTATTTTAAGAATCGAAAAAAGATTGAGTGAACATTCGGTTCTGAAATGGTATAATACAGGTTTTATAATGATAATACAGAAACTGATACGAAAGGTTTTTCTGACGTGGCCGAGAAAAAGAAAAAAAAGGTAACGCGACGTAAAAAGAAAGACACCTTAACCAAAAAGGATGTAGAACATTTCAAAGAATTGCTGCTGTTGAAGCGTCGGGAACTGTTGGGCGATGTGACCGAAATTCACAATGAAGCGCTGCGAAAATCGCGACTGGATGCTTCCGGCGATCTATCCAGTATGCCGATCCATATGGCCGACCTGGGAACCGATAACTATGAACAGGAATTTGCATTGGGTCTGATGAAAGGCGAGCAAAAACTGCTTCGCGAAATCAACGAAGCGCTGGATCGGATCGAACAAAATACCTATGGTAAATGCGAAGGGACGGGCGAACCGATCCCGCGTGCCCGGTTGGAAGCCCAACCCTGGGCAAGATATTGCGTGGAATACGCCCGGTTGATCGAAGAAGGCAAAGTGCCTTATCCCGAACGCTAAACAGTTAGACGCAGTTGCTGTTTATAACAGCCCAAATAAGAAAGAGCACCCATGACCGGCCGAAATTTATTTGAAGATTTTTTCGAATTATTATTTCTTCCCAAGCTGTTCATGGCATTTCGCATTGCGATGCAGCCCAGCAAATTGATCCTGGCCCTGGGCTCGATCATGATCATCTTTGCTGCAGGCTGGATCATGGATATGAGCAAACCGGTAGTTAGCGGATCGGGGCCTCAGATGAACGAACTCGATGTTTATCTGAGCCAATCCGGCCAAACGGCGGCATTTATCGATCAGTATAAAGATAAACTTGGCCGGGCCGGTGTTTTCGAGACACTCTGGGACTTTTCACAAAAAGAATTTCATACCATTCTGCGATCCTTGTTCGATTTAGAGATGGTTACACTAACACATCATCTTATTGCGGTTTACCGGGGCTTTAAATGGGCCTTTCGATACCATCCCGTTTATTGTTCGGTATTCGTCACCATGAGTTTGGCGGTATTTGCGGTTGCCGGCGGCAGTATTTGCAGGTTGGCCACTCTTCAGTTTTCCCGCGCGGAAAAACCCGGCCTGACCGAATCACTGCGATACAGTCTTAGACGGTTTCGAAGCTTTTTTATGGCGCCGTTTGCCCCGATATTTATCGTTTTTTGCCTCGGGGTCATATTATTCGGCATCGGCCTGTTATGCAACATTCCGGTTCTGGGGCCATGGATCGTGGCGTTATCGATGCCGATCAATTTAGTGCTGGGCGCATTGATGACCATTTTTGCGATTGGGACTTTCTTGGGATATACCTTGATGTATCCGGCTATCGCATACGATGACGATAATTTCTTCAGTGCCTGGGGACGCAGTTTCCAGTTTGTCTATGCCCGGCCATGGTGGCTGGGTTTTTATTTATTGGTCGGATTCATATACGGCGCGATCTGCTATCTGGTCATGCGATTTTTCACCTATTTTATTTTATGGTTTTCGCATACCAGCATGAAATTGGCCGTTTGGAGCCAAACACATAACGATATGAATCGGTTCATCGCGATTTGGCCCGCTCCCTCGCCATTGAACCTTATGGGCCAAAGCACGGCCGCCGAACTCAGTACTCACGAAACGATCGTCTTTTACATCATTCGATTCTTTGTTTTAATTGTTATCGGATTATTGACCGCATTTGTAATCAGTTTTTATTACAGCATCAACACCATCATTTTCGCCTGCCTGAGAAAGAAAATCGACCATTTGGCCATCGAACAGGTCTGCCCGGATAAGTATAATCAGCACAAAACGACTGAGCCGCCCATTTCCGATTCCCGTAAAAAGCATCCCAACTCAATTGAAGACGCAAATTAGCCGATATGTGCAGGACATACTATCTTTTGACTTGAAGCGGTGAACCGATATAATACCTTTTAATGAAAACAGTTAGAAAGTGATTAAAGATATTTGATGCCGGACCGAGAAACACAACCGAATCCTGAACAGGTCGAAAACGCCCCGGTAATGAGCACTCCGCCCGGGCTGGTGCTGCGATTTCGCAAACCCTTGATCATCCTGGCCCACATTTTTGCATTTGCGATGTCGTTGATGCTGTCATTTCTGCTTGCCAATAATATGCAATTTCGCAGAACCTGGCTGGTTGAACAATATCCAATATTGCTGACCACATTCGTTCTTATCAAGCTGGTGGTTTTCGGATTATGCAAACAATATCGCGGCTGGTGGCGCTACGTCAGTATCACTGACCTGATCGGTATTCTTCGGGCATCCATCATCAGCACGTTGGTTATTGTTGTGTTGTGGCTAATAACCATCTATACAACCGGCATTCGCACGCGCTTTCCGACAATCACTGAAGTGAGTCAGGCGGTTTTCATGGCCGACTTGTTTGGGACGTTTATGATCCTGGCGGGTATTCGTATGGTTTTCCGTTTATATTATGAGGAATTCCGCACCGTCGAAAGCGGCCGAATGAAGCGGTTACTGATCATCGGGGCCGGAAATGCCGGCGAAGCACTGGTCAGAGAAATTCACCGTATGCCGGTTGCCCAATATGAAATCATTGGATTCGTCGATGATGATCCGGCCAAGCAAAACATTAATATTCATGGTATTGCGGTTCTTGGCACCGTTGAAGAATTAGCGACCATCTGCCAGGATAATCATGTCGAAGAAATCGCGATTGCCATGCCTTCGGCGACGCATCAACAGTTGCGAAAGGTAATCCAGGTTTGCGAAGGGACGAAAATCAGATTTCGGACCGTTCCGTCGATTACCGATATCGCTTCCGGCAAATTCAAGGTTTCGCAAATACGTGATGTCAACATCAGCGACCTGCTGGGCCGCGAAATGGTTCAGCTTGATCTGAATCTGATCGAGCAATTTTTACGCAATAAAACAATTCTGGTGACCGGTGCCGGCGGTTCGATCGGTTCGGAAATGTGTCGCCAGGTCTGTCAGTTCGAGCCGAAACAATTGCTGCTGATCGAGCAGGCGGAAAATCCGTTGTTTCATATCGAGCGGGAATTACGTACGCAGTTCGAACAGCTCAACATTCGCGCTGTTATCTGCAATATCACCGACAAAACACGTGTGAACGAGTTATTCGAAAAATATCATCCCGAGGTGGTGATCCACGCGGCCGCCCATAAACATGTCCCTTTGATGGAAACCAACCCCGGTGAAGCCGTTAAAAATAACATCATCGGCACCAAGACGATCGCGGATGCAGCCAATCGGTATAAGGCAGCCAACTTCGTAATGATCAGCACCGATAAAGCAGTTAATCCGACATCGATCATGGGCTCATCGAAACGAATCGCGGAAATGTATATCCAAAGCTTAAACGACATCAGCGATACGGATTATATCACAGTGCGTTTCGGTAACGTCCTGGGCTCCAATGGCTCGGTCGTCCCTATTTTCCAGAAACAAATCGTCGAAGGCGGACCGGTCACGGTAACGCATCCGGAAATGAAACGTTATTTTATGACAATCCCGGAAGCCAGCCAACTGGTCCTTCAGGCCGCAACGATGGGCAATGGCGGCGAAATCTTCGTGCTGGATATGGGCGAACCGGTTAAGATCGTCGACTTGGCTCGTGAATTAATCACCCTGAGCGGTTTTCGGCCGGACGAAGATATCGAAATCACGTTTACCGGTCCGCGGCCCGGTGAAAAACTCTTTGAAGAATTGTCGATCAAGGGCGAAGATATGCAGCCGACACGACATCCGAAAATCGGTATTTGGAAAAATATTGTCAAGGAAAGAGATGCGCTGCATCGAATGATCAATGACCTGCTTGAGATATCTCATCGTCAAGATCACGATGAAATTGTCAAAAAGATCAAGGAATTAGTGCCCGAATACATCGGGGACGAACATCTCAACGGACAGTCATAAAAAAAGCCGGATATGTGATCCGGCTTTTTTTCATACCACTGAATATATTACCAGGGGTTTTGAGGTTGTTCTTGCTGAGATTCCGTTGGTGAAGGCTGATTTTCTCGTGGGTGAGATTGCTCATATACATCTTTAAGCTTGCCGGTGGTTAAATGGGTATAGATCTGAGTTGTTGACAAGGATTGATGCCCCAGCAATTCCTGGACACTTCTCAAATCGGCACCGTTATTGAGCATATGGGTTGCAAAACTATGCCGCAACGTATGCGGACTGATCGACGGATCCAAACCCGCCATTTTGAGATATTTATCCATCTTTCTGCGGACACTTCGAGAACTGAGGCGCTTGCCGTGCTTGTTGACAAACAACACTTTCGGATCAAAATTCGGATTGCTCTGAGCCCGCTTGTTGCGAAATTCCAGATAATGCTGGATCGACTGCAGCACCGACGCACTGATCGGCGCGACGCGTTCCTTTTTGCCTTTGCCGCGAATATGAACCATTTCGCTGAGAAAATCGATATCTTCAATATTGAGTGAAACCAGTTCACTGACACGCATCCCCGTGCTGTAAAGCGTCTCCATGATTGCACGGTCGCGCGCGCCGAGCCATGTATCTTTGGGCGGGGTTTCCAGCAGGCGTTTCACTTCTTCGTATTCGAGGAATTTCGGCAGACGTTTCTCCTGCTTGGGTGTCCGGATCGACATAACCGGATTCGAGGAGATCATGTTGCGCTTGACGCAGAATTTGTAAAAGCTGCGAAGCGTTGCCAGTTTACGGGCGATCGTCGATTTGGAATAATTGTTCTCATTAAGATGATTCAGGAACCCGCGCACCGTATTGACGTCAACCGTCAACACCTTCTGATCGAGCTGCGCTTTAACCTGAGTGGCGGTTGCCGCTGCGTTATTGGGATCGGCACCATAACCGCCTTCGGTGAAGCTGTCGGCCGATGAATCCTCAACGCCGCCAACATATTCGTAAAGCTGCTGCAGATCGGCACCATAACATTTGGCGGTATGTTCAGAGAACCGTTTTTCATACTGCAGATAATTCAAAAACTCACTAATTAATGTGCTGTCATTCATAATTCACCTGCCTGTCATAGAGTGATTAAATTTCCCTGAACCGTATTCCACCTAAGCATTGGCCGACCCTTCAAGGAGCTGATCCGCCTGGCCCATCAGCGACTGGGCAAGCTTGTAACTCAGAACGGCCGCATCAAACCAGTCAAAACTGGTCCGATGATCTTTAGCCTGTTCGATCAATGTATCCAGTAATTCATCCTCATACCCCCGCTGGTAGCGAAAAATATATTTCTCGGAGCCTTTGTTGAGTACAAGTTGTTTTTTTTGCTTTTCCATTTATATAACCAAACTCAGTGTATCTTTTATCGGCAGTGGCGCTGTATAATTGTAAAAAATGACAAACATGCTAAAAAAACCGATAACTATTTTATTTATCGGCCATTAGGTCACTTTGCTTTATAAAATGGTGGGATTTCAGGACAAAAATTTACAAATTCATTATTGGACCTTCACGCCTAATTTACATAGTAATAGGTCATTTCGCCCTGTTTTTTTGATGTAATTGACTTATTTTGTAACAGCGCATTGACTAATACGACGGCCTTGGTTTGAGGCATTGCCAGTCCTGCGGCAATATCCGCAATCGTGCATGGCCGTCGCTTGAGCATTGTTACGATGTCCTGACCACTTTTTTGCGCAAATTCCTGTGATTTTTGTGTTGGAAAATCAGCGATCACCTCCGCTTTTGGGCCAAATCGGGCGGCATACTCAGCCAACTGCTGCGGCGCGATAGGGTTGATGCCTTGTTGGGCCGTGGGCCTGACGGCTGTATTGATATGGATTTTGTCCGGTTTGATTTGTTCGACGATCTTATTGAGCTTTTCAATGTGTTCCGAGGCGGTATTGACCGATTCGATCAGAAAGATCTCCAGCCATATTTGGCCGGCGTATTCCCTGCGGAATTCAATTAATCCCGAAACCAGCTTTTCAACCGTGATGTCCACCCCCGGCCGGTTTATCGCCCCAAAAACAGCCTGATCGGCCGCATCCAGAGACGGCAGGATCACATCGGCCATTGCGCACTGCCGCCGCACATCCCGGCGATATAATAATGTGCCGTTCGTTAACACAGCGACCGGAATGTCGCAAAAATCCTTAACCGACTTAATATATTGTCCTAATTGAGAATTGAGCGTAGGCTCTCCGGATCCGCTGAATGTAATATAATCGGGTTCCGGACCATAATTGATCTTGTCTTTGATTTGGCTGATAACCGTATCAAATGGGACATACGCTTTGCGTTCTCTCGAGCATTCTGTAGTCTCACCGACCTGACAATAGATGCAATTGAGCGTGCAAACCTTATAGGGGACAATATCGACGCCCAAACTCAGGCCCAGCCGGCGCGAGGGAACCGGGCCAAATACATACTCATTTTGGCCTTGCGGATTCATGTCCGTACGATCTCTAAGATTTTCTTGCAGGTTAAAATCAGCGCTTCGAGCTGATCGATATGCATGATACACCCCGCATCGGACTTGGCGTTTTCAGGATCGGGATGCACTTCCACAAATAGCCCATTCGCCCCGGCAGCCACCGCGGATTTGGCCAATATGGGGGCTAATTGGGGTTGACCGCCGGATGCGTTGCCGAGTCCGCCGGGTTGCTGGGTGCTGTGCGTCGCATCAAATACCACCGGACAACCCAGGTCTTTCATCGCTTCGATCGCAGTCATATCATTGACCAGTCGCTGATAGCCGAAAAATGTACCCCGTTCGGTCAACAGAATTTGATCGTTACCGCAGGCGCGAACTTTTTCCACCACATTTTTCATCTCCTGCGGCGACATAAACTGCCCTTTCTTGATATTGACGGGCTTGCCGCTTTGGGCACACGCACAAAGTAAATCTGTCTGACGGCATAAAAAAGCGGGGATTTGAAGACAATCGACGACTTGAGCTACCGGATCTACCTGAACGGACTCATGCACGTCCGTCACAACCGGCATATTCAATTTTTCACGGATTCGGGATAAAATATCTAATCCTTCCTGAAATCCCAATCCGCGAAAACTGCTGATGCTGCTGCGATTCGCTTTATCAAAGGATGCTTTAAAAATGATACCGATACCCGTGTTTTCGCTGACCCGGATCAAGCGTTCGGCGATATCCATGCATAATTGTTCACTTTCGATCACACACGGCCCGGCCATCACAAACATCGGCCCGGCCATTGAGACCGCCACGCTCCGCATCCCTTTTTGCCCGATGGTAAATGGTTTATCGGTCAACGTTGCCTCCTTTACCCTATTGCTCGAATAAGCTTTGTTCGCATCCCGGCCGGTTTGGCGTTTTCCTGCATCATGACCTTTACCGCCGAGGGCAAAACGTTTATCTCTGCCGGCAGGGAAGGCCCGGGATCGCCGTCAATCTCCGATTTAATGGCATCACTCTCGGAGGTAACTGAAATCTGTTTGCCGGTCGTATAAATTACATCCCCTGAACGAACATGCAGCTTGAAGATGGTCCACAGCGAATGCTTGAGCAAATGCAGATGGCCCGCGCAGCGATAGATACACACATCGAGCAGGCCGTCACTGTAATCGGCATGCTTGAGCACGCCCAGACCGATCGCATATTTCGAAATATTGCCCACAAAGACAAGCCCCTTGCCGTTGAAAATTTCCTCGCCATCGACCAGCACCTTCATCGCATCGAACGGATACTCCCAGAACGACCGCCAGATGGGCCAAAAATAATCAAAGTGATCGATATGCCCGTTGCGATCGCGATTGACCCGTTCAACAACATCGCCGTCAAAGCCAAATCCGGCCACCGACGTAAAGCACCGATCATTAATGCGGCCTAAATCCAGATGATGAATGTATCCCGCTTCGAATGTTCTGATCAGAGTGCTGAGTTTCTCGTCGAATCCCAACTCACTGGCCAGCAGGTTTTCCGTACCGCAGGGGATAATCAGCATCGGCGTATCCGATCCTTCAAGCCCGTGAGCGACCTCGCGAACCGTACCGTCACCGCCCGAAACCACCGCCAGCGAACAATCAAAGTCAACCGCGGCATCGTTGGCCAGCTCACCGGCGTGCTCCAGCGATTGGGTATACTGGACGCGAACGTCATAGCCCTGCCGGATCAGGTATTCTCGAAAATCATGACAGAGGGCCTTGGCACTGCTGGCGCCGGATTTCGGATTGACAATATAGCTGATATAGCCGTCATCGGGTTTCATATCGCACACACCTCACGGTTCAAGCGTCTTTCCATGCATCTTCTTTTCCAGTAATGCGGCATAGCTTTCTTTGATATCCGGCACGTCGTCCAACTCCAGCATTTTTTTGACCTTTGTTATTTGCCGGACATTCGGGCCTTCGATCTCCACAAAGCTGCCTAATCTTGATACGCGATCCAGTGCAATTTCACATTGCTGGAAAATCCATACCGATCGTTTTTTGTTTACATTGAGCATTTTAGCAAAACCCAGGCCCCAAAGCAATTTTTCAAAGCTTTTCGGATTTTCGAGCGCCATTTCGATTTCGGTACGTTTTTTGAGTCGGCTGTGCTGCTTTGGCCCTTTATACGTCAAAAAATAGTGTTTTTGATCATCTGTTTGGACACTGCGAATCCGCAGGCAGCAGTCATTTCGCGTTAATTTGCGCTTCGAGTCGTCGAAATATGCATCCGACTGTTTTTTGAGCCCGCGGAAAACAGCCCTGATTTCACGCAGTTTCCGCTCGACCGCCGCAAGACCGGAAACTTTCATTTTGGATTCGATCTCTACCGGCATTTCGTCTCAAACCACAATATTGACCAGTCTGGATTTGATCACAATCACTTTTTTCGGGGTCTTTCCGCCAAGCGAATGTTGCACCTTTTCACTGGCCAGGGCGATTTCCTGGATTTGCTGTTCGTCGGCATCGGCATCGACAACGATCTTATCGCGGATCTTGCCCATGACCTGGACCGCCAATTCGACCTGGGCCGCCTTTATTAATTGTTCATCATAACCGGGCCATGATTCGTATGCCAGACAATCGTTATGACCCAATATCTGCCAGAGTTCTTCGGCAATATGCGGTGCAAACGGCGCCAGCAGCAGAATAAACGGTTCCAGAACAGATTTGGGCCGCGATCCGGATTTACTCAAATGATTCACAAAAATCATCATGGCACTGATCGCCGTATTGAATCTGAAATTCTCGATATCATCGGTAACCTTCTTGATCGTTTGGTGCAGCAGGCGAAGCGTTTCCTGGTCCGGTTGCTTGTCATCGATCTCTTGGCAAAGCTGACCCGTTTGGTCATCGACGATCATCCGCCAGGTTTTCTGCAGGAACCGGTGAACGCCTTCGACCCCCTGCATATTCCACGGCTTGGTCGCTTCCAGCGGCCCCATGAACATTTCATACAGCCGCATCGAATCGGCCCCGTAATCGCCGATCACCTTATCCGGATTGACCACGTTGCCGCGGGATTTGCTCATTTTCTGACCGTCCTGGCCCAGGATCATCCCCTGATTAATCAGCTTATAGAATGGTTCTTTGGTGCTGACATAACCCAGATCATACAGGAATTTGTGCCAGAACCGCGAATAAAGCAAGTGCAGCACCGCGTGCTCGGCCCCGCCGACATACAAATCCACCCCGCGCGGGCTCATCCAGTATTTTTCTTTTTTGTGCGACCAGCCCTTCTCGTCGTTTTCGGGGTCGATATATCGCAGGTAATACCAGCAGCTTCCGGCCCACTGGGGCATGGTGTTGGTTTCCCGCTTGGCCCTGGAGCCGTCGGACAAGGTAATATTGAGCCAGTCATCAATTGTTGCCAGCGGCGATTCGCCGGTGCCGGCCGGTTTATAATTCTGGACATCCGGCAATCGCAAGGGCAATTCTTTTTCATCAATCCCAATCACACTGCCGTCTTCCAGATGAACAACCGGGAACGGCTCACCCCAATACCGCTGTCGGCTGAACAGCCAGTCACGAAGCTTATAATTGATCGCCTTTTTACCCAATCCCTCTTCGGTGAGCCAATCCGTAATTTGTTCCTTAAACTCTGCGGTGCTCAGGCCGTTAAATTGCCCGCTGTTGATCGCTGTACCGTCGCCGATAAAGCAAATTTGGCCTTTGATCACCTGCTCGGCCAGTTGGTCGTCGTCCGGTTTAACAACAGGAATAATCGGTAAATTAAAGGTGTGCGCAAATTCATAGTCTCGTTCATCATGCGCCGGTACGGCCATGATCACGCCGGTACCGTAACTGATCAGGACGTAATCGCTGATCCAGATGGGTATCTTTTGATCGTTGACCGGATTGATCGCATAAGCCCCGGTAAAGACGCCTGTCTTTTCCTTGGCCAGGTCGGTCCGGTCGAGATCACTCTTGGCCGCGGCCTGCTGCTGGTAATCTTCGACCGCCTGTTTATGTTCATCGGTCGTGATCTGCTCGACGAATGGGTGCTCCGGCGCCAATACCATATATGTGGCCCCAAACAGCGTGTCCGGCCGCGTCGTAAACACGCGGATCACTTCATCGAAGCCGTTGACCTGAAAATCCACCTCGGCACCGACGCTTTTACCGACCCAGTCCACCTGAAGCTTTTTGATGGATTCAGGCCAATCGACCGCATCCAGGTCGTCGATCAGTCGTTCGGCATATTTGGTGATCCGCAGCATCCACTGGCGCATCGGTTTGCGGATGACCGGGTGGCCGCCGCGTTCACTGACCCCGCCGATCACTTCTTCATTGGCCAGCACCGTCCCCAGCTCCGGACACCAGTTCACGGGCACTTCGGATTCATAGGCCAGTCGATGCTCAGCCAGAACATCGCGCTGCTGCTGGGTGGACAACTCCTGCCATTTTCGTGATCCGGGCGGCAGACCCCCTAACGTCGCCATCGCTCCGGAAATCATTACATCCTGTAATTCGTTATCGAAACCGACGACCAGTTCGCCCGCTTCAAGCCGCTTGACGAGATGGTCGATGGGCCTGGCCTTCTGGTCGATCAGATCGTAGTAACTGTTGAACATCTTGAGGAATATCCACTGGGTCCACTTGTAATAATGCGGATCGGTGGTATTGATCTCCCGGTCCCAATCGTAGCTGAATCCCAACGACATAATCTGTTCGCGAATGCCGTCCACGTTGTTTTGGGTGGTTTCGGCCGGGTGGGTCCCGGTCTTGATCGCATATTGTTCGGCCGGCAGGCCAAATGCGTCCCAGCCCATCGGGTGCAGCACATTAAACCCTTTCATGCGTTTATAGCGTGCCACAATATCGCTGGCGGTATAACCCTCGGGATGACCAACATGCAGCCCCTGGGCACTGGGATACGGGAACATATCGAGGACATAATATTTCGGCCGATCGGTATCGTTATCGACCGCCCGAAACGTCTTGTGCTCGAGCCAGTACTGCTGCCATTTCTTTTCAATTGCATTAAAATCGTATCGTGCGTTTGCTTCGGTCATTGCGTTTGACTCCGACTCGTTTATGATCACCGCCCGGCATGAGGGCACTGGTTATCGGTACAGCCGTGACAGCGTTTGGACTGTCCTTCGGTTATTTTCGGCGAAAAAACCGAAAACTGCTTAGCCATTGTATCGCTGCCGCACTTCGGGCAACGCGGCTTGGCGATTTTAGGGCTCTGCTGCAGGATTTCGGTTACCTGCCCGCACCGGCCGCATTTATATTCAAATATCGGCATTTTCCATATCCATTTCAATACAGTTCCATTCAAATACAACATAAACCTTTGATTATACTCGAATAAGGCAAAAAGTCAAATATACAGGCGAAGACAATTGCAGACCTCTGAAATACAATAGTAGTAGGAAAAGGATTTTCTTGAAGATTTATAAAATTTAAGTAGAATGATTTTTTTGGAAGATCAGCATTTAACTTAACATTAATATCGAGGAGTTGAATATGATGAAAGCGAAATTGGCTTGCCCTGCGTTTATTACGCTTTTCGTTATATCACCAATTTTTGCAACTGATAATGCAGACGCCTTATGCAAAGCCGCCTTAAGTGGAAATAAAGAACATGTCCAGAATCTCCTCAATAGTGGTTGTGATATCAATGCTAGAAACCCAGATGGTGTAACTGCTGTGTATCTAGCAGCTCAGAAGGGGCATGCCGAAATTGTCAAACTGTTGCTGGATAAAGGGGGTGATATCAATTCCACATATAAAAAAACTGGAGCTACTCCGCTGTGGGTAGCAACGCGAAATAACCACCTACAAATCGTAAAGCTGCTGCTGAAATCAAAGGCTAAAGTCGATGGTTCACATGATAAATATGGCTTTGAAACTCCTCTAATGAGAGCGTCTTTCTCGAGCAGTAACGAAATTGTCAGGACGCTTGTTGATGCAGGTGCTAATGTTAATGCCGTGGACAAAAAGGGCAATACACCACTTTTAATGGCATGTAAGATGGGACGTCCTGATACCGTAAAAATCCTTTTGAATGCGGGAGCTAATGTTAATACTGCTGATAAAGAGGGCGAAACACCGCTGTCGATAGCATCTAAGTCGGACCACTTGGAACTGATCAAACTGCTGTTGAAGGCGGGAGCTAATGTTAACGCTGTCGACAAAGAAGGAAAGACCCCGCTCATACAAGCAACAGCAGAATTTAAGCATTCTTCTACACAATCTATTTTTTCAAATCCCGGTGAAGAAATTTCTGATACGGTAACCATTCTGTTGGAAGCAGGAGCAAACGTTAATATTGCAGATAAAGATGGGATGACTGCGCTATGGTCGGCATGTATCCGGGGACGCATTGAAACTGTAAGAAAATTATTGAACGCAGGTGCTGATATTAATAAAACTAACAATCAAGGTAAAACACCGCTTTATATCGCATCAGAGGAAGGCAATACGAATACTGTAAAGCTACTGCTGGAGACTGAAGTCAATGTTGATAAATCAGAAGATAAACCTGTGGCGAAAGTTAAAGCAGATGTAAATGCACAAGCCAAAGACGGCTCAACAGCTTTATATGTAGCATCTTCGAATGGATTTTCGAGTGTTGTAAAGCTACTACTGAAAGCAAAGGCTGATTGCAATATCACTCCTAAGAATGGAAGTAGCCCTCTTCTGGTTGCATCAATGAAAGGCAATGCAGATACCGTCAAATTATTACTTGAAGCCGGAGCCAAGGTAAATTTTAAGTCAATTCAGGGCGAAACGCCTTTACGCGTTGCCAAAAAGAAAGGATATGACGGAATTGTTAAGCTGTTAAATGAATATGGCGCTAAAGATTAATCCGGCTTAATAGAAATCATTGCCAATCAAATAAATGTTACTGGTCGTTCACACATAAATTCCCATGCCCTTAGGTAGATGGCCTTGTGAAAGAAATATAAAATGCATATTAACAAACACACACCAGTATCAGTATTTGACGCATTCGTAGCAGGCTTCGAGGAAGGCATCCACATTTTCAACCTTGGCCCCGGCGGTGATCGCCCCGCCGGTACAGAGGACGAACTTCTGGTTCTGGTTAGCCGCTTCAAAGCAATACCGGGCCGCTTCTTTGACGGTTTCCGGGCTGCCTTCGATCATAACTTTGATCGGGTGCAGGTTGCCGCCGAGAATCACATCCGGCAGGGCCTTTCGAAATTCTGTGATATCGATATTGGGGGAAAAACCCATCAACTCGTCGATGCCGGTCTCGGCCAGTTTCGGCAATCCCGAGGGAACCATATCCCCGTCGGTATGCAGCGAACAGCAGGCTTTGTCTTTGTAGTGTGAAAAGAGCTTGCCGGTATAAGGAACGACATATTCGTCGAACAGATCCGGCTGCA
>CAZFDE010000013.1:0-48600 GCA_964517795.1 uncultured Pirellulales bacterium
AAAGCTATCACATTGTAAAAAAAGAACTTCCAAATTATTCAGCAAACCCTACTTAAAACACGAAATCGACACGATGAACGATTCCGAACGCCAACACGGCCGCTGCAAATGCAAACACAAGGGCCATAACCCAAAGCGGCCAAAATACGCCTGGCTCAAATGGCTGTTTCCGATTACCGGCCTTGCGGCCCTGATCTGGTTTCTGGTCCGCGTAATCCCCAAACCCACCCGCGCGACCTATCCCTGCCAGCGTGTCGCGGCCCCGCTGGCAAGCAGCTTCGTGATCTGGCTGATGGGGATTCTCGGCTCGGTGACCTTTTTGCGAAAGGCCCGCGGCCATCTGCACCGATCGCGCCGCTGGGTTGCAGGGATGCTGATCGCCGCCGGCGTCGGTTGTCTGTGGCTGGCGATGTCCTCATCATCGCCCGAACCGGTGATCGCAGGTGATGCAACCCCCAACGATCCGATCGGCACAGCCCGGGGCATCCATCCCGGCCGCGTCGTCTGGGTCCACGATCCAAACGCCACCGACTGGGAGGGCTACCGTTCCGACGAGTACTGGTGGGAGCCGAACCAGACCGATATCAATGTCGTTGAGAATATGATGAAGCTGGCGATCCGCGGTATCGCCGGCGAACCGAACGACCGCGACAGTTGGGATGCGATCTTTCGCTATTTCAATGTCAACCGCGGCAAAGGCGATATCGGCTACCAGCCGGGCGAGCGGATGATGATCAAGGTCAACCTGACCACCTGCAACGCGCGAACACCGCTCGTCGATCCGTTAACGTATGATAAAAAGGACCATGTCCTGAACAACATTGACAACGCCCCGCAAATGCTGCTGTGTCTGCTGCGGCACCTGGTCAATACCGTCGGCGTTGACCCGAACAATATTACCCTCGGCGATCCGACCGGCATGATCCCGAACTACTACTGGAACATGCTGACGCCGGAATTTCCGGATGTGAACTATCTCGATAACTACGGCGGTTCCGGCCGCACGCGCGCCGAATTCTCCGATACACCTTTGAACTGGAGCACGCCCGACGCCGACGGCAAGCTCCAGGATTACCTGCCGGTCAGCTTCGATCAGGCTGATTACATCATCAATTTCGCCGTACTCAAAGGCCATTCCTGCGGTATTACCCTGTGCGCGAAAAACCATTACGGCTCGCTGCTGCGCTGCCCGGACACATATCTGCGCGATGCCGGTTACCTCGATTACTACGATATGCACCAGAGTCTGCCCAACGCCCGCTGGAGTCCCGGTATGGGGCATTACCGCGCACTGGTCGATCTGATGGGCGACCCTAAACTGGGCGGCAAAACCCTGCTGTATCTGGTGGACGGTCTTTACGGCGGCTATACCTGGAACGCCCGACCGTACAAATGGTCGATGCCGCCGTTCGGCGACGGCAATGATGCCGAGGACTGGCCCAGCAGTCTGTTCGCGTCGCTCGACCCGGTGGCGATCGATTCGGTCGGGTACGATTTTCTGCTGGCCGAGTGGCCGCATATCGTCGCCGAGGACGGGCTTGAGGGCGGCGCTGAGGATTACCTGCATGAAGCCGCCGAGGCCAATGCCCCGGATTCCGGAACCTTTTACGACCCCGACAAAGATGCCAACGCGATGGAAAGTCTCGGCGTGCACGAGCATTGGAACAACAGTACGGACAAACAATACAGCCGCAACCTGGGCACCGCTGACGGGATCGAACTGATCAAGCTGCCCTCACCGTTTGCCGGTGACCTGACTTATGACGGCCGCATCGATGGGCAGGACCTGATGCGATTCGCACAAAAGTGGCTTTGGTCCGGCACCCCCGGCGGCGTTACCCAGGACCTTTGCCCCGACGGCACCGTCAACTTCAACGATTTCGCCATCATCGCAAAAGGCTTCAATCCCTGATTCTGCATACGAAAGTATCATTATTTTTGCTGAATGTAGCGGGAATCTGCTGAAATGGGGTGGTTTCATAAGCGGTGCTTGACATAAACCATTAAAATTTCTAATAATGGGGGCTTCAGACGACACCCAAGTAAACGAATCGATAACCATGAGTCACAAGATCATAAACAAAAAACAGTTAAGCGAGAACGTCTTCGAGGCGGATATCGAGGTCCCCTTGGTGGCTTCGGCCCGCAAGCCCGGCCAGTTCGTCATTATCAGCCTCAATAACGAATACGCAGAGCGGATTCCGCTGACGATTGCCGGTGCCGACGCCGAGAAAGGCACGATTAAACTGATCTGGCAGCGGGTCGGCAAGACGACCACCGAATTGGCGGACCTGAACGTCGGCGATACGATTGCCAACGTGGTCGGCCCGCTGGGTCATCCGACCCATATCGAAAAGTTCGGGACCTGTGTATGTGTCGGCGGCGGGATCGGGGCGGCGCCATTACTGCCGATCACTCGCGCACTGAAAGACGCCGGCAATACGATCGTCACTATTCTCGGCGCGCGAACGAAGGAACTATTGATCCTTGAAGAACCATTTAAGCAAATCAGCGATGAGATCATTATTACCACTGATGACGGCTCCTGCGGCCGCAAGGCATTGGTTACCGAACCCTTGAAAGAAATCTGCCAGCGATCGCCCAAGCCCGATCAGGCCTTTGCTATCGGCCCGGCGGTCATGATGAAATTCTGCTGCCAGACAACCAAAGAATTCGATATTCCCACGCTGGTCTCCTTGAACACGATCATGATCGACGGCACGGGCATGTGCGGCGGCTGTCGCGTCGAGGTCGGCGGCAAGCCGAAATTCGTCTGCGTGGACGGCCCGGAATTCGACGGCCATCTGGTCAATTTCGACCTCATGATCAAACGCCTTGGCGCCTATACGAATCAGGAAAAAAAGCTACACGACAAATATAAAGACCACAAATGCAGGATCGGATTAGATAAAAATAATGACCGCAAAAGATGAAAACGAAAAATTGCTGAACGCGCTGCTGGAAAAACAGGCCAAAGGCGAGCTCAAGCCCAAAGACCGCTACACGGTCCCGCCGCAAGAGATGCCGCAGCAGGACGCGATCGAGCGCCGCAGCAACGTCGATGAAGTCGCGCTGGGTTACACCGAACTTCAGGCCCGGCTCGAAGCGATGCGGTGCCTGCAGTGCAAGACCGCCCCGTGCGTCGAAGGCTGCCCGGTCCGCATCCAAATCCGCGATTTCATCGCCGCGATCGCCGAGGGCAAATACAAAGAGGCGCTGGATATCATCCGTGAAAATTCACTGCTGCCGGCGGTCTGCGGGCGGGTCTGTCCGCAGGAAGTGCAGTGCCAGGAAAAATGCACCGTCGGCCTGAAATACAAAGATGTCAATCAGGCGGTCTCGATCGGACGGCTGGAACGGTTCGTCGCGGATTTGGGCCGCAATGAACCGGACGGCGTTCCCAAAGTCGCCCCGCCGACCGGCATGAAGGTCGCTGTGATTGGCTCCGGTCCGGGCGGAATTGTCGCCGCTTCGGATGTCCGCCGCGCCGGGCACGACGTTACCGTCTTCGAGGCGTTTCACAAACCCGGCGGCGTGATGGTCTATGGCATCCCCGAATTCCGGCTGCCCAAGGCCATCGTCCAGGAAGAGATTGACACGCTCACGAAAATGGGCGTCAAGATCGTCTGCAATTTTGTGGTCGGCCGCACGCGAACCATTGAACAATTGATGAACGAAGACGACTTCGATGCCGTTTATGTCGGCGTCGGCGCGGGCCTGCCGACCTTTATGGGCATCGAAGGCGAATCGCTCGTCGGTGTCTATAGCGCCAACGAATACCTGACCCGCGCGAACCTGATGAAGGCCTACGATTTCGGCAAAGGCGCCGACACCCCGATCGCCAAATCAAAGGTTGTTGCGGTCATCGGCGGCGGCAACGTTGCAATGGATGCGGCCCGGACGGCAGTGCGGCTCGGCGCCGAAAAGGTGTATCTGATCTACCGCCGCACCGAAAAAGAGATGCCCGCGCGGGTCGAAGAAGTGCACCACGCCAAGGAAGAAGGCATCGAATTTATGCTCCTGCAAAGTCCGAAGCGGGTCATCGGCGACGAGAACAGTCATGTCAAAGCCATCGAATGCCTCAAATACGAACTCGGCGAGCCGGACGCCTCCGGGCGACGTCGGCCGGTACCTATCGAGGGCTCCGAATTTCAGATCCCGCTCGATACCGTGATCATCGCCATCGGTAACGGCGCCAACCCGCTGATCCGCCAGACCACACCCGGCCTGGAATTCAATAAATGGGGCAATATCGTGGTCGATGAAAACTGCAAGACCGCGATGGAAGGCGTCTATGCGGGCGGTGATATCGTCCTCGGGGCCGCGACCGTGATTCTTGCGATGGGCCAGGGCCGTACCGCGGCGGCCGCGATCAACCAGTATCTGGCCGAAAAAGCAGAAAAACAAAAGAAATAAGACGCTTACCCGCACACTTTACCTTTGACAAAAGCACTCATTTTCAGTAGTCTTTTCCATTTCCGGCCTTTTTCAAGGCTGATGACGCGGTTTTTGGGATGAAATGCAGAGCCTCTAAAAAATGTCATTCCCGCGAAGGCGGGAATCCATGTCGTCGTAAAGAGGCAAATGCTGAATTTTGTAATTTGTTCTAATAACAGGCATTATTTCGATGGAGATTAAACCATTTAAGGCGTACCGCTACGATGCCAATACGGTCGGCGATGTCAGTTCGTGCATCACGCCGCCGTACGACGTCATCAATCCCAAACAGCAGGATGCCTATTATCATAAAAATCCGCACAATATCGTCCGTATCATCCGCGGCAAGGCCGACGACGGGGATAATGAACAGAACAACGTCTATACCCGGGCCGCCGATTTTCTGAACCAATGGATTCAAAGCGGTGCGCTGAAACAGGACGCCGATGAAGCGATCTATGGCTATGTTCAGGATTTCGAGATCGCCGGCGTGCCGTTCCAGCGGCTCAGCTTTATCGCGCTGGGCAAACTGGAGGAATTCGGCAAAATCGTCCGCCCGCACGAACAGATCCTTAAAAAACCCATGCAGGATCGGCTGAACCTGCTGCATGCGGCCGAAGCCCAGTTCGGACTGGTCTTTATGATCTACGAAGATCCCGACCAAGTCGCCGACAAGGCCATCGAGCACGCGATCACGGATACCCCCCTGATCGACTTCACCGATGAGATGCAGGTGCGCCACCGCCTCTTTGCGATCACCAATCCCGAATCGATCGAAGCGATTCAAATGATGATGAACGATAAATACGCGATCATCGCCGACGGGCACCATCGCTACACGACCGCTCTGACCCATTCCAAAGAGACCGACAATCCAAACGCCCGCTACCTGATGATGTCACTGTGTAACAGTCGTCATGAAGGGCTGGTGGTACTGGCGACCCATCGGGTGGTCAGCGACCTTGTGGATTTCGATATGGCCAATCTGCTCAAAGCGCTTGGCAGCGATTTTGAAATCACCGAGTTTCATTTCGAAGCCGAACATGAAAAAACCGACTGCAAAGTTGAATTGCTCGAGCAGATGAAGCAGAAACGCGATGAAAATAAGATCGCATTCGGCCTGTACAGCGGCACAAATGCATTTTACATGATCGTCCTGAACGACACGTCCGTCATGGACGCAATCGTACCGGACAAAAGCCCCGCGTGGCGGACGCTGGATGTCTCGGTGCTGCATAAACTCATTCTCGAACGGGTCCTGCAGATCGACGAAGCGAAGCTGGCGGCCCAGACGAATGTCGAATATGTCAAGGACACCCCCAGCGCGATCGACGAGACGATCGCCCAGATCGACGCCGGGCAAAAACAGGCCGCGTTCTTCATGAATCCGCCGAAGATCGAGCAGATCCAGCAGGTAGCCGAGGCGGGCGAACGCATGCCGCAAAAATCAACGTACTTTTTCCCGAAAATGTTTTCGGGCCTGACGATACAAAAATTATAACGCAATGAAAAATAAAGGAGTTGCAAATGGTTGACTGGAAAAATCCGCCGCGTTTGTTCATCCCGGGACCGGTTTTGGTCAAAGACGATGTGCTCGAGCAGCTCGCCCGTCCGACCCTGGGCCACCGACTCAAGGAATACGCCCAGCTTCACGGCGATACGGTATCGATGCTCAAGCAGATTCTGTTCACCGAGCAGAACGTATTCTTATCGACCTCCAGTGCCTCGGGCATCTGGGAGGCCGCGATCCGCAACTGTGTCGCGCAGGATGAAACCGTTCTGTGCACGATGTGCGGCGCGTTCAGCGACAAATGGGCCGATGTAGCGAAAAAGTGCGGCCGAACGGTCGAGGAATTGAAAGTCGATTGGGGAAAGCCCGTCACCGCGGAGATGATCGACGAAAAACTGGCTTCCGGCAAATATGCCGCGATCACAATGGTCTATAACGAGACCAGTACCGGCCTGACCAATCCCGTTTATGAGATCAGCGAAATGATGAAACAGAAATATCCCGATGTCCTGATCTTTGTCGATGCGGTCTCGGCCATGGTCGGCCTGCCGCTGGAATTCGACACGCTCGGCTGGGATGTGGTCTTTGCCTCGGTGCAGAAGGCCTTCGCGATCCCGCCGGGACTGGCGGTCGCCGTAGTCAGTAACCGCGCGCTGGAAAAAAGCAAGAACATCCCCGATCGCGGGTACTATTTCAATTTCGAACTGTGGGCCAAAAACGCCGCCAAGGACCAGACCCTGGTCACGCCGTCGGTTCCACACATTATGGCGCTCAACTATCAGTGCAAAAAGCTCGTCGACGAGGGCATGCAGAATGTCTGGAAGCGCCATACCGAGATGGCCGAATTCGTTCGCGGCTGGGCCAAAGAACATTTCGATCTGTTCTGTGAAGCGCAATACGCTTCCGATACGCTAACGACGATCAAGAACACCCGCGGCATCAACGTCGCCGAGACAATCAAGGCCCTGCAGGAAAAACACAATACCGTCTTCGGCAACGGCTACGGCAAGATCAAGGAAGAGACGTTCCGCATCGCGCACATGGGCGATATCTGCATGGCCGACCTGAAAGAACTGACCGGCTGGATCGAAGACGAGATCAACTAAGTTTTGTCGATGCATAAAATGATCAAAAAGCCCCTGTAATCCGGGGGCTTTTTGCATGACAATGCACGTGTCTGTATAATTTGGGATTTTCGGCCGCCGTACGGTTCGTTTAAAAAGCAAAAGGGAGACCGATGCTTTAAATTTCCTTTCTGTTTTTAGGTCGGTCTCCCTTTAATATTGCTTCACCAAACACGCCTCGCGAAGCCAAATCGTTTGTTTTGTCTATTTAAAATATACGTCAGATTTTTAAATCCGGAAATCGAAAAACAGATTTTTTTAAGATTTTTTTTGCCGTCGATGGACACGCATGGTATGCTGTCCATAATCGAAAAAAGAATTGATTTTTTAACAAAATATGGTATAATATGTGGCAGGATTGAGCGATGAAGATATCGATCGCATCGGATCACGCGGGATTCGAATACAAGCAAGTCATCACGCAATATCTCGAAAATCTGGGGCATGAGGTCGTTGATTTCGGTACGGATTCGACCGAGGCCGTGGATTATCCGGACTTTATCCGCCCGGCCGCCGAGGCCGTCGCTTGCGGCCAATGCGAACGGGGCATCGTTTTGGGCGGCTCGGGCAACGGCGAGGCAATGGTTGCAAACCGCCTGTCCGGGATCCGCTGTGCGGTCTGCTGGGACATCGTCACGGCCAGACTGGCCTGCGAGCACAATAATGCCAATATGATCTCGATCGGCGAACGAATGATCGATCAGGACACCGCGATCAAGATCGTCAAGACCTGGCTGGATACGCCATTTCAGGGCGGCCGACACGAACGACGCATCAAAAAAATCGACGCATAATCATTCCGTCGGTCTTTGCTTTTGTCATTCCCGTGAAGACTCCGAATCCAGACTCTCGGATTTATATCTGAATACCCGCACCTATGGCACAGGCTTGCGCGGGTAGGACAAGTCTGTTGTGCTTTGTGCTTCGAATTTCGAAATTTATAATCTTTTGGGGGCATTCTATGGACACTTCGATCATTGCAACACAACCACTGACCGAGCCGACAAATCGATCCGAGCTTCGTATGTGGTTAAAGGATAATCTGGGGCTTTGCGTAACGGATCGGGCGCTGTGTCCCGACCATCAATCACCGATGGATTATCTCTGGTACGCTTACAGCACGGACCTGCCGGGCGTGAACCGGACCAACGGTGACGCGGTTATCTGGGCCAATCGCGGCGGCGGCAAAACGATCCTGGCGGCGGCACTGACATTAATGGATTGCCTGTTCAAGGACCATTGTCATGTCCGGATCCTGGCCGGCTCCGGCGATCAGGCCCAGCGGATGTACGGCTATCTGCGCAATTTTATCACCGATGGATTCAAGGATCATATCGACGGCGACGTGTTGCGTACCCGCTGCCGATTCAAAAACGGCTCCAGCGTCGAAGTGCTCACCCAATCGGACAGAAGCGTTCGCGGCCGACACTTCCAGAAACTGCGCTGCGACGAGGTCGAGCTGTTCAAGGAAGACATCTTCAACGCCGCCAAATTCACCACGCACTCCAGCGACACCGCACGCAGCGCGATGGAGGTCCTCAGCACGATGCACCGCCCGTACGGCCTGATGCAGAAAGTCGTCAACAACGCGATCGACAGCGGTGTCCCAGTCTTCAAGTGGTGTCTGTGGGAAGTGATCGAGAAATGCACCGACCGGATCTGTTCGCGGTGCCCGCTGAACGCCGATTGCGGCGGCAAAGCCAAACGCGGCGGCGGATACCTCAAAATCGATGACTGCATCACCATGATGAACCGCTCGAGCCGAACCTGCTGGGAAACGGAGATTTTATGCAGCCGTCCGAAGATCGACAACGTCGTATTCGGCGAATTCGATCCGAAAGTCCATATTGCCCCGGTCTGTTACGATCCGAACCTGCCGCTGTACCGCACGCTGGATTTTGGATTCGTCAATCCGTTCGTCTGTTTGTGGATCCAGGTCGATGAGGACGGAGTGGTTCGTGTGCTCGATGAATACGTGATGCGGCGAAGAACGATCCCAGTCAACGGCGAAAAAATGATGGAAAAAACACCGTGCCCCGAATCGCGCGTCGCCGCAACCTTCTGCGATCCGGCCGGCAGCGGCCCCAGCGATACCACCGGCACCAGCAGCAAGGCCGAACTCAAAAAGATGGGCATCGAGGTCAAACACTGTAAAAGCAGGATATTGCAAGGCATCGAAATGATCCGCACCGCCCTGCTCAATGCCGCAGGCAAACGTTCGATGATCATCTCACCTAATTGCAAACGATTGATTGAGGCCATGCAATGCTATCATTATCCCCAAAACACCATCAATGAACTTCCCTTTAAGGATGGTGTTTACGATCACCCGATCGACGCCCTCCGCTATTTCTTCGTCAATTACTCCGCCGCCAATCCCCCAATCCAACGCCGCCGCTATTAAAAGATGCCGTGTTTATTCGAAAAATTCGTCGTCGCCGCGGTGGATGCGGACGTTATGGCGCATGTCATCGTCCAGATCTTCGGTCATCTTATCGATCTGCCGCTGGGCGAGATAGTTCTTCAGCGCGGTCATCGCCACGCCAAAACCGGCGATAAAAAAGATCAGCGCCGCCAGAAACGCAAATAACTCCGGCAGGGCGATAATCAGCATCCCGAACCCGATCAGTCCCAGACCCAAAACAAATGTCCAGGCCGCGATCGACTTGGATGCCTGTGAGACCATATTCGAATAAAATCGAAAAACCATTGTATCGCCCCTTTCAAAGTAAAGCGGGCTCCCGAAGGAGCCCGCCGTTGTTACGGTTTAGTACATTCCGCCGCCGGGAGGCATGGCTGGCGCTTCCTTCTTTTCGGGGATCTCACTGACGATCGCATCGGTCGTCAGCAGCAGCGAGGCGATCGATGCGCCATTCTGCAGCGCTACCCGTTCGACCTTGGTCGGGACGATCACGCCGAACGCAATCATATCGCCGTACTCCTTGGCCAGGGCGTTATACCCGAAATTTGCTTCCTTGTTTTCCATGACCTTCTGGGCAACGATCGAACCGTCCAGCCCGGCGTTGGTTGCGATCTGCTTGATCGGGGCAACCACCGCGCGACGAACGATATCGACACCGATGCCTTCATCGCCCTGAGTCTTGATCTTATCCAGTGCATCCAGGCACCGCAGCACAGGGACACCGCCGCCGGGCAGAATCCCTTCTTCGACCGCAGCGCGACACGCGTGCAGCGCATCTTCGACGCGGGCCTTCTTTTCCTTCATCTCAGCCTCGGTCGCGGCCCCGACATTGATCTGTGCGACGCCGCCGGCGAGCTTGGCCAGCCGTTCCTGGAGTTTTTCGATATCGTAATCGCTGGTGGAATTATCGATCTCGGTCTTGATCTGCTCGATGCGGCCCTTGATCGCCTCAGTCTTGCCGCCGCCTTCGATGATCGTGGTGTTGTCCTTATCGATCGTGATGCGTTTGGCCCGGCCGAGCTGATTCAGCTCGATATTTTCCAACTGGATGCCGAGGTCCTCGAAGATCGCCTCGCCGCCCGTGAGGATCGCGATATCGCTGAGCATGGCCTTGCGGCGGTCACCGAATCCCGGTGCCTTAACCGCGGCACACTGCAGGACGCCGCGAAGCTTATTGACGACCAGCGTCGCCAGCGCTTCGCCCTCGATATCTTCGGCGATAATCAAAAGCGGTTTGCCCTGTTTGGCGACCTTCTCCAGCAGCGGGACCAGTGACTTAATCGAGCTGATCTTCTTTTCATGGATCAGCACGTAGGGTTTTTCAAGGACGCAGGTCATATTTTCGGTATTGTTGACGAAATGCGGACTGATATAGCCTTTGTCGAACTGCATCCCCTCGACCAGCTCGACGGTGGTTTCGAGCGACTGGCCTTCTTCGACGGTAATCACGCCGTCCTTGCCGACCTTGTCCATCGCTTCGGCGAGTTTTTGGCCGATCTCGACGTCCTGGTTGGCCGAGCAGGTGGCCACCTGTTCGATCTGCTTGCTGGAATCGACGTTAATGCTCATCTTGGCGATCCCGGCGACTAAAGACTCGACGGCCTTTTCGATGCCGCGCTTGACCTGCAGCGGATTGGCGCCGGCGGTGATGTTCTTCAGTCCTTCATTAAAGATCGACTCGGCCAGGATCGTCGCCGTCGTCGTGCCGTCACCGGCAACCGTTGAGGTCTTCGACGCGACTTCCTTGACCATCTGGGCGCCCATGTTCTCGTACGAATCTTCCAGTTCCACTTCCTTGGCGACGGTGACGCCGTCCTTGGTCACAGTCGGCGAACCGAACGATTTCTCGATCACCACGTTTCGACCGCACGGGCCGAGCGTGATCTTGACGGCCGCGGCCAGCTTGCGAACGCCTTCCTGGATCGCGGCACGGGCCTCGGTATTAAATGCAATTTTTTTTGCTGCCATTTCGGTATTCTCCTTTCCAGAGTCTTGGTTACTTTTCAATGATCGCCAGAATGTCCGACTCGTCCATGATCAAATACTCTTTGCCGCCCGCCTTGACGTCCGTGCCGGCGTAGCTGGTGAACAGCACCTCGTCACCTTTCTTGACGGACAGTTTACGTCGCGTGCCGTCTTCCAAAAGTTTGCCTTCGCCGACGTTGACGATCTTGCCGCGCTGCGGTTTTTCCTTGGCGGTATCCGGCAGGACAATGCCGCCGGCGGTTTTGGTCTCGGCCTCGAGCCGCTCTACTAATACCTTATCTGCCAGTGGTCGAATCTTCATCTTTTGACTTCTCCTTTAATAATAATGTTTATCATTCAAACCCATTCGTTTTCATATTTGAATGGCTGCATCCGCAGCAGCCGATTTTCAGCTTTTCCGCTTAAACACATGCATCCCGTACCGTTTGACAAACAGCCGGTTGAGCTGGTCCTGCAGCACATCCATATCCACCGGCTTGTCGATCACGCTGAACACGCCGAGCGTCAGGGCCTTTTCGAACAGGTCATGCCCCGGCCGGCTCGACAGCAGAATATTCGGGATTCGCGGGAAGTCACGCTGGATCAGCCGCACCGTCGCCAGCCCGGGCGCCAGCTCGGCGTCCATATCGACGATCGTCGTGTGGATCGTGCGCGTCCGGATGATACTGAGAAACTCGTCTGTGCTGCGCGCGATCATCAGGTTCGCCCCGCACGGGCGGAAAATCTGCGACAGCGCCACCGGCCACGCCCAGTTCGCTTCGGTCGTCAACACATTCACCGTAACATCATGTCCTGCCGTATATCCCATAACCTCAATTAAAATGCAAATCCTATGCCACCGCCTTGCCTTCCGGCATAAATCATGCGCAAACCATTATAAATCAAGAATTTACGGAATTCCCAGCCCGCCGACATTCAACCTGCCAATCCACCCAAACAGGCAGACCCGCCTGCCATACCGGCAGGGGGTTGATTTTTAAGATGATATTAAAACCGCATTGCTCAAATGCAGGGTGCGATATTTATCGCACTTTTTTATGAGGGGTCCGGTGCGATTTCATCGCACCCTACGAATTTTTCAGCACACGGTTTTTCCTTTGACGAATCGCATTCGTTGTTCATAATCAGTTTTAGTGAGACATGCTGTTATTTGATATAAAAGTTAGAGTTAATGAGTAAGCGGGTTAGCCACAAAGGTAAAACATGGAACAAAAAAGCCTGGATTTGACGAAAAGATCGCATCAAATAATTGGAATTACAGGATTTGTAGTTTTTGTAATTCTAGGCAACGTTTTCAGCTACATCATGGTTTTTAGACCGGCCTCTAAAATCGCTGAAGCACAGAATTGGGACAAAACGATTTGCACAATTGAATCAATGGATTATAAAACAGAAACTACAAAAACAGGGCCTGGCAGAACCTCTGTTCACTCTAAGATGGTTGTCAAATATACTTACGAATATGATGGTAAGAAATATTGGTCCAGTAATTATCGCTTTGGCAAAGTAAAATATACCAAAGGAATGCTTTTTCAGTCGGGTCAGCAGGCCTATTGTTTTGTGAATCCGGATAATCCTGAAGAAGCAGTAATGATACGGGATGACTCAGCATGGAGCGCATGGGCGTTGCTACCGTTATCTTTCATTGTGATTGGAATCATCGGTATTGTAAATACCATTCGCTATATGATTTATTATACAACGAGTTAGTTTCGTAGGGTGCGATGGAATCGCACCAAATTCTTAAAGGGATGATATTATGCCGGACTATAAGCGCTGGTGTTCTGCCGGCGGGACATATTTCTTTACGGTAATAACCTACAACCGCCGAAAAATATTTCACAACACACGTGCACGTGAATATCTTCATCGAGCGATGGCCGCCATACAAACCGCTCATCCCTTTGAAATTCTCGGTATTGTACTTGTACCGAATCATTGTCACTGCATTTGGAAGATGCCGGATAACGACAATAATTTTTCTGTCCGGTGGGGATTAATCAAAGGCAAATTCACCAGGCTATGGCTTGGTAACGGCGGAACAGATGCGGCCGTATCCACATCGAGAAAACAAAGGGGGGAGCGCGGCATTTGGCAAAGACGATTTTGGGAACATTTAATTCGCGACCAACACGATTTCGCCCGCCATATGGATTATATTCATTACAATCCGGTCAAGCACGACTATGTAAAATGTCCCCATCATTGGCAGCATTCAAGTTTTCACCGATGGCATAAAGATGGTGTTTATCCACAGAATGGGTTATGCCAATGTCATGGAAATTGTAAAACACCGGACTTCAAGGATATTGCCAATACCACCGGAGAATAGAAAATGATTATGGTGTGATTTCATCGCACCCTACCTGTGAAGGAAATCTAAATGGGCATTGACAGCAAAATCGAATGGACGGGGTCCACGTGGAATCCGGTAACGGGCTGCACGAAGATCAGTTCGGGTTGTCAGAACTGTTATGCCGAGCGGATGGCCAAACGACTCAAGGCAATGGGTCAGGCCAACTACCGAAACGGCTTTAAGGTGACCTGCCATCCTCACGTCCTGGATACACCCACACACTGGAAACGGCCGCAAATGGTCTTTGTCAACTCGATGAGCGATCTGTTTCATAAAGATGTACCCATTGATTTTATCCTGGATATCTTTGCAACGATGCACCGGGCTGACCAGCACCAATACCAGATCCTGACCAAACGAGCTGAGCGGCTGGCCGAGCTGTCGCCGCAACTGCCGTGGCGCGACAATATCTGGATGGGCGTTACCGTCGAAGCGGCCCAGTACAAAGACCGCATCGATTACCTTCGATACACTTCAGCCCGCATCAAATTTTTATCGCTTGAGCCGCTGCTGGACGATTTGGGCGAATTGGACCTTAGCGGGATTGACTGGGTCATCGTCGGCGGCGAGTCCGGCCCGGGCGCCAGGCCGATCGAAGCCGATTGGGTCCGCAGTATCCGCGACCAGTGCCGCGCTGGACAGGTGCCGTTTTTCTTCAAGCAATGGGGCGGCGTCAACAAAAAGAAGGCCGGCCGCAAGCTGGACGGGCGAACCTGGGACCAAGTACCCCATTTCAAAACGATTGCCCGCAAATAATCAAACCAACCGCTCGGGCACTTTTAATCTAATGCTTTACAGACGGTGTCGGCGTAGTGCGGAATGTTTTGTTGCAGTGGATCGCTGAGCTGCCGAAAATCCTGCTCGATACGTTCGGGCTGAATACCGAAGATCACCACCTCCTCGGGGCAATGGCCCAGTAATTTCGCCATCCGCAAAATCCCCAAAAGGTCCGCCTCGTGCAGCGAGTAATGCTGTAATTGCTTAATGCTATCGACCTCATCGGGCGTGAAGCGTTTGATCGTGCCCGGCTCGCAGTCCATCATCGCGCAATCGATAAAGACCGCCTTGTCATAACCGGTGAGTTTGTGCAGAATCGCGATACCGCCGCAGCCCATATCAAAGAATGTGACATGCGGAAATTCATCCTGTCGTTGAACCAGATGCTCAATGACCGCCGGGCCGATCCCTTCATCGGCCATCAGGGTATTGCCCAGTCCGATGACAATGGTCCTTTTCGGCATAGACTTATCTCTTAAAGGTCACATTGAGCATGTGCGTCGAACAGGAAATACACGGATCGTATGAGCGAACCAGCATCTCCAGTTTCTGCCGCACGGCATCTTCACCTTCATCGAGGATCTCCGGCACAATCTTCTCGAAATCGTGCTGGATATTCGCATGATTCTGGTTGGTCGGGATGCAGATATCGGCCGCCACACAGTTGCCGTTGCTGTCGAATTCGTACTGGTGGAACAGGATACCGCGCGGCGCCTCAACACAACCCGAACCCTTGCCGGCCTTCGGCGTGGTCTTGACCGTTTCGGGTTTCAACCCTTTCGTCAGCAGCGTATCGATCAATTCGATACTGATACCCACCACCTGTACGCACTCGACGAGCTGGGCGATCGTGTTCATATACGGATTGCAGCAGCCCTTTTTCAGGCCGAACATCTTGGCGACGCCCTTGGCCGGGTCGATCAGTTGATCGTAATTATTGTTGAACCTGGCCAGTGCACCGACCGCATACGAACCGCGGTGCCACTTGGTCCACTTGGCCGTGGACTGCGGGCTGACGTATTCGTTGGCGACGCTCTGCCAATCCTGGACCGAAACCGTATCATCGCAATCGGTCGAGGCGATCTCGCCATGATAGAACGTATAGACATCCGGGTGCGTCAGTGAGATATATTCGGTCGGCCGCTCGAAAGCGGGAACGTTCTCAGCCACGCTCAGAACAACCTGCGCGATCGCGGTCAAATCGTTGAGCGTCTCTTTCAATGTTTTCTGCAGATCTTTCAGTTCAGCCTCGGTGGGGAACTTGGTCAGACCGCCGGGAATCAGCGTGACCGGATGGGTCGTGCGGCCGGCAATTAAATCCGACCAGTTGTTCGCTACGCGGTGGGCCTTGATGATCGTCTTGACCGCATCGGTCGCCTTGGGCACCAGCGGCACCACGGACTTGGCGCCGAAAAAGTCCGGCACGGCCAGATAGCCGATATGCAGCACATGACTCTGCAATTGCTCGGAATAATGCATCAACTGGCGAACGAGGTCGGCCTGTTCGGAGACCTCGATATCCAGCGCCTTCTCGACTGCCTTGGTCGAGGCCAGCGAGTGCGTAATCGAGCAGATCCCGCATATCCGCGAAACGATCGTTTGAATGTCCTCGTAGCTTCGCCCGCGCACCATCGCTTCGAAGAAACGCGGCGCTTCGGGCACTTGCCACTCGATCTGTTCGATCGTGCCGTCTTTAGCGTTAACAACGATATTGCCGTGCCCTTCGACACGGGTTACATGATGAACGTTAATATTCACTGTACCGGTACTCATAGCGTCGGCTCCTGTTTACTTCCAAAGAGAACCATTTTTGTTTTCAGGTCATCGATATTGAGATTGTATTTCTCGATGACATCCTTTGCGGCATCGACGTTGGGATTGTCGATATACCCGCGGCATCCGAAACACCGAAATCCGCTCGAGGGACACCGTGCCCCGCAACCGGCGCGAATAATCGGGCCTAAGCACACCTGACCGTATTCCCACAGACAGGGGTTGCCCTTGGCCTTGCATTCCACGCATACCGGCCATTCCGGAATCTCGGGCGTCTTGCCCAGCAGCAGGCTGCGAACGATATAGGTGAATTCCTTGCGATCGATCGGACAGCCATGGATATTGAAATCGACCTTGACGACCTCATCGACCGCCTTGGTCATCGCCGTTTCCAGATGCGGCATCGATGCATCTTTGCCATATACACAGCTTTTAACCTCATCGAGGTCAAAATTATTTTTCAGTTTATTGACGCCGCCGATCGTGGCACACGCGCCCAGTGCGATCAGCACTTTGGCCCGGCTGCGGATCACCTTAACCCGTTCCTCGTCTTCCGGGCGGGTGATCGACCCTTCGACGATGGCGATATCGTACTCGGTGCTCTGTTCGCTCATCGCCTCGCGCCATTCCACGACATCAACCGCCCCGATCAAGTCCAGAATCTCTTCTTCCAGATTCACGATCTGAAGCTGGCATCCTTCACAACATGCAAAATCAAAAATTGCGAGTCTTGGTTTACTCATTTAAATTGCCTCCGGGACATTGCCCAAATCCGAATACCGAAATACCGGCCCGTCAATGCAGACATAATACTGATTGATCTGGCAGTGTCCGCATTTACCGACGCCGCATTTCATCTTCCGTTCAAGGTTCAGATAGATTTGTTCGTGCGGCACGTTCTTTTCATCCAGCGCCATCAGGACGAATTTGTACATAATGGGCGGTCCGCACACAAACACCTCGGCCTTGGCCCAGTCCAGCTCGACCTTCGGGATCAGCGTCGTCACCACCCCGACATTACCGGTCCAGGTATCGTCGCCTTTGTCCACCGTTTCCAGCAGGACGATATCGTCGCGTTTGGCCCAGGCTTCGAGTTCGTCGGTATAGAACCGCTGGCCGGGATCGCGCGTACCCTGCAGCACTACGACCTCGCCGTAATCATCTCGGTTATCCAGAACGTAATTGATAAACGACCGCTGAGGCACCAAACCGATACCGCCGCAGATGAACACCAAATCCTTGCCCTTGGCTTGCTCGGCCGGGTATTGGCCCTCACCGAACGGCCCGCGGATACCAACCTTGTTGCCCGCTTCCATGGCATGGATCGCATTGGTCACGTTGCCGATCCGCCGGATCACCAACTCGAAGGCATCGCCCTGGGTCGGCGATGACGAGATCGAGATCGGCGCTTCGCCGATGCCCGCCACCGACACTTCCACAAACTGACCCGGTGCGTATTCGAGCTTGCCATCGTCCAGTGCGATCTTCATATACAGCTCGGTCTGGTTCAACATCCGGGCTTGTTCGATCGTTGCCAATTGCGGAAGATAAATATCTTTGACTGTACCGCAACATTCACACATCTATTTGACTCCTAAAATTACCGTTTGTCGTATTGATGGTTTAATCCATTCCAAGATCATCAATCAGTTCATTATACACCGTCACCGGATTCGCGATATCCGGCAGGCACGCCCCAACACATCGGCCGCAGCCGACACAGGCAATCTGGCCGCCGATTTTACCGGGCACGTATTTGCCCTTGCGGTATAACCGATGGCGGAACCGGTCGGCCCGGTTCTTGCGGAATTCGTGGTCGCCGGCGACTTTGGTAAAGCCGTCCAGCAGACATCCGTCCCATGCCCGGGTTCGTTTGCCGGTTTTCATGTCCCAGTTCACGTCGTCCTGCACATTGAAACAGTAGCACGTCGGACAAACCTGGTTACAGGAGCCGCAGCTAAAGCACGTTTCGGCCTTTCGCTCCCATACCGGATGGTCATACGCCCGTTCCAGCAGGTGCGGCAGATACGACGGCTGACATTCAAGGACATGCTTGTTTAGTTCTTTTTTGTTCTTGGCCCAGACGGTCTTGCGTTTTTCCAGATCCCCGTCGACGGCTTCGCTGCCGGCGGCCTTTTTCAACAACGCTTCGCCCTTCTCGGTCGCGGCCTCGGCAATAAATCCGTCCCCGATATCGGTCAACAGGATATCGTAACCCGTATCGACCGTTGCCGTGCCCATGCTCGAGGCAAACACGTTTTTGGAAGCGTTGGCCACATCGCAGGCGATGATCGTGGCGTTCTGGCGACGTTTCATGTAATGACTGTCATAGTTGTCCTGGCTGAACAGCGCATCCATCTGGTTCAGCGCGACCATATCGTAAGGATGAACGCCCAAAACGACGAATTTCTCATCTTCCCAGCACGACTGATACGAGCCGTCATTGCTGAACGTCAAAAGGGTTTCGACCGGCGGCTGAAAATACTTCTTCGGCGACTGAAGCGTTACGTCATAATCCAGCCGAAGCTGATCGGCGCTGCTCAAAGCGGCATACTCAAAACGATCCTGCTTGTCGCCGCGGGCAACCACGCCGTACACCGTATCGGACTGGATCATCGAAGAAACCCAGTCGGCCAATTGCGGTTGACTTAATTTTTGAATACTCATTCTCAAATCCTAAATCACAAGTCATGAACACCTGTTTGGGATAAACAAAAACCTCTCATTTATCCTACGTATAGATTGTGAACCTGTTCACAAACCAAGAAATTCAAGACTCTATCATTTTTCGAATTGCGATTCAACATTTTTCTGTCGTTTGAGGCGCATTCGCGCATTTAGCAACAAAAAAAAGTTTTATTTTAACGAAAAATACGGCCGTTTATCCACACGCTATTATCTTGACAAGAACCGCTCATATCGTTATTTTAGCTCAGTATAAGACCTTTTTATGATTTCTGTTCGTTTCGTATGAGGAGTTTGTATTTTGCGTGTATTATCTGGTATTCAGCCGTCCGGCAAGCTGCACATCGGCAATTATTTCGGCGCGATGCGCCAGCATCTTGCCCTGCAAAAAGAGCACGAGGGCTTTTACTTTATCGCCGATTATCACGCCCTGACCAGCAACCCCTCCCCGCAGGACCTCGCCGACAATACCCTGAGCGTAGCTATGGATTACCTGGCCTTGGGGCTGGATCCCGAAAAAACCGTGTTCTGGAGACAATCCGATCTGCCCGAAGTAACCGAACTGACCTGGCTGCTGTCCTGCGTAACGCCGATGGGCCTGCTTCAGCGATGCACCAGCTATAAGGACAAGGTCGCCCAAGGCATCTCCCCCAATCACGGCCTGTTCGCCTATCCGGTCCTGCAGGCGGCGGATATACTCATATTTCGGAGTAACCTTGTCCCGGTCGGCGCCGACCAGAAACAGCATATCGAAGTGACCCGCGATATCGCCCAGCGATTCAATACGACCTATGAGGAGGTCTTTACCATCCCCGAAGATCATATCGTCGAATCGGTGGCGGTGGTCCCCGGCGTGGACGGCCGCAAGATGAGCAAATCCTACGATAACACCATCGAAATATTCGAACCCGAAAAACGCATCAAAAAGAAAGTCATGCGAATCGTAACCGATTCCACCCCGATCGAATCGCCCAAAGATCCCGATACCTGTAATGTGTTTGCGATGCTGAAGCTGCTGGCCTCGCCGGACGAATTGAAAACCTGGGACGAGCGTTACCGCAGCGGCGGCATGGGCTACGGCGACGCCAAAAAACGCCTCGCCGAGCTGATTGTCGAATACTTCCGGCCGTTCCGGCAAAAACGCGAAGAGTTGGAGAATAACCTGGACTATGTGCATCAGGTCCTCGCAGACGGTGCCCGCCGCGCCGCCGAGGTCGCCCGCCAAACACTCAACGATGCCCGCAAGGCCGTCGGGTTGGAAACCAAATGAAAACCGAACGTAATAATATGCCGATGGAAATATAATGTCCGAATATAAAGTCAATCTTGATATCTTTGCCGGCCCGATGGACCTGCTGCTGTATCTGGTCCGACGCGAAGAGGTGGACATCTACGAAATCCCCATCGCCCGGATCACCGAGCAATATCTCAAATATATCGAAATGCTCAAGAGCCTCGATATCGATGTGGCCGGCGACTTTCTGGTCATGGCCTCGACCCTGCTGCAGATCAAATCCGCGATGCTGCTGCCCAAATCCGAGATCGAGGATATCGAAAACGAGGATCCGGACGACCCCCGTGCCGTGCTGATCCGCCAATTGCTCGAATACAAAAAATTCAAAGACGCGGCCAATATGCTGGACACCTCGGCCCGCAAACGCGACGAACGCCACGGCCGACCCCCCACCATCATCGATCAGCTCAAGGAAAACGATGAACCGGAACTCGATCTCGACCAGGTCAGTGTATGGGACCTCCTCGAGGCGTTCGATTCGATCCTCAAGGCCACCGGCGGTATGGTCTACGATGTCAGCCATATTCACGATGATACCCCGATCGATCTTTACCAGATCGAGATCCTGCACCGCCTCCAGCAGGAAGGCCCGATGCGGTTCGAACGCATCTTCGAATCTCCCCCCAATAAAATCGTCATGGTCGGCATGTTCCTGGCCCTGCTGGAACTGATCCGCGAAAGCCTGATCTGGGTCGAACAGGCCGACGGGTCCGAACATTTATTTGTCAAGGCCCTGACCGATGAGCCCGCCGAACAAGCCGTCCAGAAAGCCATTATGAATAATGCTGTGGCCGCCGAAGAATCGCCCGATCACATCCCGGCAGATGAACCTGAACGGATCGAAACCGAAGCCGAATCCGACAGCGAACGGACGACCGATCAATTCCAACCGGACTCGGCCGAGAACCGCCGGCCCCCGATCGCAATCGAAGAAATCCCGCCCCAAAAACATACAACGGCGACCCACGAACAAATCCCGCTCGATAATTAAAGGTGTCCTCCTGTGCTGTTTGTCTCTGTTGCGGCTTCAGCCGGCTTGCGGCTTTACAAAATCGACATGAAGCGTTAAAATATATTCGGGGTAGATCGACGTCGCAAGGGCGTATGGTTTCGACCGCGATGCAATGGACGCTATAACTAAAACGGGAGTAAACGATGAAAGATCATTTTGAATCGATCGATGAGATTCTGGACTTTGCGATCGAACGCGAAGAGCAGGCAAGCAGTTTCTATCTGATGCTGGCCGAGCAGACCGAGAATCCGAAGATGAAAAAAGTACTCGAGGGTTTTGCCCGCGAAGAAAAGGGCCACAAAGCCAAGCTGCAATCGGTCAAGGACGGCAATGCGCACCTGTTGAATGACAAAGAAGTGCAATCGCTGGGGATCGCCGATTACGTGGTTTCAACCGATCCGACACCGGATATGACCTATGCGGAAGTCCTGCGATTAGCCATGGAAAAGGAAAAGGCGGCCTACCGGTTCTATCTGGATCTGGCCGCGGTGGCCGAGGCCAAGGACTATACCGATCTGTTTTTGGAACTGGCGAATGAAGAGGCCAAACACAAGCTGCGATTCGAGATCGAGTACGACGATGTCGTACTGAAAGACAATTAAAATAGTTGCCGCTTAACGTATAACGCCGTGACGCACCTCGTGATAAGCATCACTAAGACAGCTAATCCGCATCCTCTGATTGTTTAGCATCCCCGTCTTTTTTGGTTTTTTCGAGAAATGCAATCCGCTTGAGTTCCGTTTGGGCGCGCTTGACATATATTTCCTGATCCGGCAGATCGGCGATCAACTTTTCGAAGACCTCGGTCGCTTTGGCCGTATCGTCCTGATCGAAATAACATTTACCCAGATTCAGATGTGCCCGGGCCAACTCGTTCTCTGTCGCGGAAGTATTGGCAATGACAGCTCGATAGACCTCGATCGCCCCGTCGATATCGTCCTCTCTCCTTTTTTCAAACGCATCGCGTAACTGCAGTCGCACCGGTCGATTATAATCCGCCACTGCCAGCTCGTCCGGCTCGGCCTGCATCGGCGCGGGCTGTATAAACGGCCGTTCGTCCGTCGCCATGTCGGCCGGAGCCGCTTCGAATTTTTTGAGCAGCTTCTGATACTCTTTTTTGGCCGCCGCCGACTCTTTTTGATAGTCGAAAAGCGGTGCGTTGGCATCCGAAACGATCCGAACCGGCCCTGCTTGCCCGAACATCTTCTCGTTCATCGTGTTCGGATCGAGCTGCCGGGTTGGGTCTTTGCCTTCCGCAAGCTGCGTTTTCAGCAATGCGTCATCGCTCATCACCTCGTCCATCACCTTGAGAATCTGCTCGCCGGTGATCTCAATTTTTGCGGTCGCCTCATCGACGGTTGCGACATTGTTGGATTCTCGGATCGCACCCGGCAAGTGAAAGATCTGCTCAACCTTGAAACCTGCAAAAAACCCCTGCATCATGACCCGGCTCTGCTGGTACTGCATTTTGGTCTGTTGAACCATCGCATCCATTTGGTTCGGATCGACATCGGGGCTCTGGGGCATCATCGGCATCATCGGTTGACCGGGTTCTTGAGCGGACTGCTGTTGTTTTTGCTGCAACATAATCGTCCCGTCACTGTTGTGGGTGAGCATAAACCCGCTCTGATGTTCGGCCTCCATCCCGCCGAGGACCAGGTGATTGATATCCGGGAAAAACGCGGTCCCTTTGAAATGCATTTTACCGTCTTCGGTCAGCCCATAGGACACATCGGACCACGCCTCGACGCCACGGGCCTGCTCGATCATTGCCCGCGCGGTCTGCTCGGCCTGAATTTGCGTGTTCATCGGCGGCTGGCCCGGCATATTCATCCCCATATCCATTTGGGACAGCGTCAGTTCGCGCACCACCTTACCCGAACCGTCCGGATTGATATAGAATTCATTCTTTTCCTCGATACACCCGCAAATAACGATCAAACCGAGCGCGAACAGAGCCGAAATCAACCTCATCATGGCTACATCTCCTGAACAATTTGAACACAGACAAATAATGCCTGTACCGCGTTAATGACCCAAACGATAAGGTATCATTATACCACAA
This sequence comes from uncultured Pirellulales bacterium, assembly GCA_964517795.1. Lineage (GTDB taxonomy): Bacteria > Planctomycetota > Phycisphaerae > Sedimentisphaerales > Anaerobacaceae > CAZFDE01. The sequence continues at coordinate 23,442 of CAZFDE010000013.1, forward strand.
ATCACCCAGTTTACCAGCAAAATCCGTATCCCCGCCAAACAATACGGCGGGCATTGGATAGATAAGTTTGAGCGCACTTTAATGTTTTCTGATCCGATCCAGGCCGTCGTCAGGATCGGGCCGGCAAGTAAGATCGCACAGCACTATTGAACTATTGAAATAGTGCGAGCATATTCTCTAACGCGTGATCTCAGTGCTTTGGGCGAGTTGGTCGCGATCAAGAGCCAGTGCCAATTCTTTGCTCAACGTCTCGACCAGGACTTTAACCGGCACGATCTCATTGCACCGATGGGCGTTGGAGCCCGAAAAGGCGAATGCTTCCTCCATCTTGCCCAGTGCGGCATCGGCCAGCACCTTCGCGATACAATAGGGGGCCGTCTTGGGATCACAGCTTTTAAGGCATTTAAAATGACACCGGTAGGGGATAGTTTTGCCCTGACGCACCCTCTCTACGAAAGGATTATTCACCACTCTGCCGGGCAGTCCGACCGGACTTTTGATGATCGTCAGATCCTCGGGTCGGGCGTCCAGATAGGCCTGCTTGAAATTCGTGTGAGCGTCGCATTCATCCGTACACACAAACCGCGTTGCCATCTGCACGCCGGCTGCACCGAGTTTAAGAAAACGGGCAATATCATCCCCATCGAAGATACCGCCTGCGGCGATGACAGGGATTGTTGCCCCGAACGATTTGGCAACCTGAATAACCTCCAAAACTGTTTCTTCAAGCGTAGGGCCGATCTCGGTCGTGACCGATTCGTACGAATACCCCAGATGCCCCCCGGCCCGGCTGCCTTCGACAATAACCGCGTCCGGCAGCGTATTAAAACGATTCTGCCATCGTTTGCAGATGATCTGGAACGTCCGCGCGGAGGAAGCGATAGGGATCAGTTTTATAGCTTTGCCGTTGAGGTATTGTGGTAGCGAAAGCGGCAATCCAGCGCCGGAAATAATCAGATCGACATTCTCTTCGACAGCGGTTTTAACGAGATTTTCATAATCCGACAGTGCAACCATGATATTGACACCAATCGTCCCGTCGGTCAGGCCGCGCGCCTTCCGGATCTCGTATCGCAATGCGTCTTCGTTGACTTTTTCGAATTCGGTACCTGTGAAATTCTCAAATTGGCCCAGGCCGGCACTGGCGATCACACCCGCGCAACCGGTATTAGCGACCGCAGAAGCCAAATTCGCACGTGAGACCCGTACGCCCATTCCGCCCTGGATGATCGGCGGACAAATGCTGAGGTTCCCTATTTTCAGGGCCGGTAAACGATCCATATACAATAATTCCTCGTTAAAAAAAATAATTCGCAGAATTAAGAGAAATGACGATAGTAATGATGTCAAAAATGCAACTTCACAGCGTCGGCTTCTGCCGTTCAACGCGCTCATAAACAATCATTTCAATTAAACAGTGCAATCATTATACCGTATATATCGGCATAAAGTAATCAATTTATGATATTTACGGCCCCTGACGTTAAAAGTTTGCGTTTTTTTATACCCGATCGTTAAAAAACGACGAATAATGGATATTCCCTGCGAAATAATACTTCAGCGTTTGATCTCGGTATTTTCAACGAGCTGGGCGATCTTTCGCACACGTTCGATATCCGCCGGTGTCGGCAGCTCATCGGATACACCCAAAATCAGATTCGGTGCAAACTGTTCGATCAATTTCTCGGTGCATTCGAACAAATCTTCTTCAGGAAAGTCCGGCAAAAACAATAGCGCCGGGATGCCGTCGATCAGGATCGTATCACCCATGGCCTCTTTGAGCTCCTCAACCGTCACATCGCCCTGCGGAATCGGCGTGGCGGCCTCGATCCCATCGAAGCCCGGCTCCTGCATATACGGCAATAACGGTTTAAGCGCCCCGTCCATATGGATATAGCATATCTTGCCGGCCGCATGGAGTTGCGTGATGCGTTTCTTGTAATACGGGATCATGTACTTTTCGTACCAGATCGGCGAATCCAGCCGCGCGTCGATATTCTCGCCGAAATTGATGTACTGGATCGGCGCCTCACAGAGCACCTCGTACATCCGGTCCTCGACCCGTTCGATGGCCTTCATCAATTCGTGGGTCTTATCCGGCGTATCGAACAGGGCGAACGTCGTCTTCTCCAGCCCCATATACTCGACAATCAGCCGCTGCAGCGGCGAGCGCGAAAAATAGGCCTGCACCGGTCCCAGGTCGCCGAACGCACGGTCGGCCTGCTCGAACTGATCGGTATCGAACACGAACTTCGAATGATCGAGGATATAGATCATTGTCTCCATGTCCTCGGGCGTCTTGATCGGGTGTTCGCTCCAGCATTCGCCGACATCGCTGCCCGATCGGGTATAGACCTCCTGCAGGTCGCCTCTGGGCGTCTTCCAGAGCACCGTACGATTGCAGCCCTGCATAAACGTTTCGACCTTAACAGTATCGTCATAGACATTGCGGAACATCCAAAGCCCCAACAGGTCGCCCGGATAGCGCGGGCTGGTCCCCAGCGCCCGGTGAATATCGAGAATGGATTTATCCTTGAATTCGTCGGGCATCGTGCCGTTGGCGTTGCGGCCGAGATACCAGTAGCGGAAACGCGGCTGAAACACGATCCGGTCCACCGGCTGGCGATGATAGATCCGTTCGGTCCGCTGCCGTAATGTCATTGTACTCATGGCTACAATCCTTTTTATTTAGTCCAGTTTCTTAAGCCAGAGGAAATCAAAGCCGAAATGTGTTACGGTCCATTATCTCATCTCCACGGCCCAATGTCAACATATATTCATCCACTTCGAGAGCCGTCTCAATCGTGCAGAATTCTTGAATCAGACCGGCTCCCCAAAAGTAAATAAACCTTCGACCCGTTTTAACGAACACAAACCTTTCGGATGACATTTAACGGACCCAAACAATAGAGCTCATCGCCTCTTTGAATCTGGAAGTCACCGCCCGGCTGGAAAGTCATTGCACCGTCACGAACAACCGCCAAAACACGAATCTCTTTTTCCTTCAGGCCGATTTCGTCCAGTGACTTTCCGATCAGCGAATTGCCGCGATCAATATTAACCTTGGTGATTCCCACGCCGTCGGCTATCATCGCCAGTTCCTCGAAATCAACCAGCCCCAGCAGGTTGAGCTTTACGATTTTGTGCCTGGCATAGTGGGTCAGTTTTCGGATCAGCTTCTGGTTGGTAAATATCCGATATGCGATCACCAGCCCCAGCACAATGATCGCCAGATTAACCCATTTTTCCAGCCATAATGGAACCCACGGCACAAACGAGGTCGAGATCCAGCTTAATAGGGTATGCTCCGGATTCAGTGCGCTGGCGACGGTGGCGATCATGGTCACCAACCCGGCATTACCCAGCACCATGAGGATCGATGCGATCCGGCGGCGGTTATGATCGCCGGTGATCAGCTCCGCTTCGCGGGTGGTGAACCCGGTCCCGCTGAAGCACGACAGCGACTGGAATTTGGCCAGCGACCATCGCAGACCGGTCAACTGAAAAGCGACCGCGCCGATACGTACGATGATAAACGATGCGGCCACCACAATCAGAAAAAGTGCAACATCCATAATCCGCTCCTGTCAATTGAAAGATTCTAACTACGATCCATTTTTTATGTCATCACGGTTCGCATTGCTTAAAGGATTGTCGGGATTGATAATCCGCACGGTGATATCCCTGAGCATTGAAAACGGAAAACTGACCATCTGCTTGATGCCTTCGACCGACGAAAGCGTCCGAACCTGCGTCCGGACCTCGGCATATAATTCCTGGGCGACGATTTTTTCTTCGACCTCCCCTTTTTCCTTGATCATCGACAAGCGATGCAGTGCGTACAAGCCAATCACGAACGCCAGTGCGAAAAAGAAATCCCACTGCTGCAGGCTCAGTGTCGGCAAAACAAACTCACCTGTGGGGCTGGTGTATTTAAGCGTCCAGTCCAGTTGCCGGCCGGCAAAAAAGTCCGCAAACTGACCGCCCAGGATCGGTGCGATCCCGGCGGCGATCGAGTTGGAAATGGTATTGGTTGCCAAATACGCCGTGGCCTGCCCCTTCGGTGCGAGTTTCAAACTGATATTACCCGAAGCCAACGACACCCCCGCCGAAGAAAGCCCCATCACCATATGGATCACAACCAGCAGCGGGATCGTCAGAACATATTTCTCCGGCATCGTCGTAAACGTCCACGCCAAAATCGAAAGGATAAACAGCGGACCGCTGATCGCCAAAACCGATTTGTTACTGAAGCGGTCGGTGTATTTGCCCCAGAGCTTCAGGAACAGAAAATTAAACACCTGGCTGACAATCGACAGGCCGATGATGAATGACATACTCAGGCCTAATCGTTTGAGCATATAGACCATAAAAAACGGTCCGGCCAGGTTCACCGCGAAATTCCACGAGCACATAAACGCAATCAGCTTCCTGAAATTCTCATCTTTGAACGGCTGGATCAACAATCCAAGAATTTTTGTTTTGCCCTCTGCCGGCGGCATTCGAATTTCGGGTGTTTTGGCCAAGTAATACAGCGCGACACAGCCTGCAATAAAACCCACCCCAAACAAAATCGAATAGCCCGCCAGTTCCTGATCGGCAAATCCCTTCTTCCAGAAATCAAGGTACACCGCTGCCAGCAGACTCACTACAATGCCGACCCCCATTGCCAATCGCATCCGTTTGGCAAAAAAACGCCCCATGATCTGTTCCGGGATCAGGTCGCGCATCCATGAGTTCCAGGCACAGCCGGCGATCGCACCGAACGCCGAAACCGCGGCCAGTAAAACAAGCAGAACGGCAATAGCGATCCGGGCTGGAAACAGAAACGGACTGAATGCGATAATCAGCCAGCACACCCGGCTCAGGGCGGCGGCCGTAACAGTGATCCATCGGCGGTTGCGAATCTTTTCCACCAGAAAGATCGACGGTAACTGCAGCAGTTGCGACAGCGGGCCGATCGCCGCCAACAGGCCGATCACCGCATTGGAGGCGCCGAGTTTGACGGCAAATGCAACCAGAAACGCACCGCCCGTTAATATCCCCATCGTCTGGGCGGCGATGCCGTCCTTGATCAGCGTTTTCATCGCCGACTGAATCTGACTTTCGCTAAGCTGCTCTTGTGTATTGAACATCTTTTCCTGCCATTCAGGATGAAACAGATTTTTTGCTGTGTTCCACTATCCTCAACAAGATTACACTATCACATCCGCAATTATTTGTAAACGTGCAGCCGCATCGCAATGGATGTATTAGAAGCACAATATTTATCAGGGATATGAATAAATTCAGGCCTGACGTGTGGTGAATCTCGGCCCATTGATTATTGCAGAAACGGCAACGTAATGACGATAAAAACATACGGCGATCGTCCATGATAAAGTGCATACGGCTTGACAAAATACAAGGTGAATGTTATCATTAGGTAAAATCCTAATACATTTTCAGTTTTTTCCTTACATGTTTATGTGTCGTTTATTTGTCGTAATGTTTGTTCTTATTGGTATCAGTTGGCAGCCCGCTCAGAGTCGTCCTGATTCGCAGCCCGAAGTACAAACGCGCAACGAGCAGAGGGTTTTTTCCGATTATACCTGTCAACGGTTCAACTCCGCTCATTTCAGCTTGTTTTGCAGTTCCGACGCCGTTGAAGCTGAAACGATCGGTAATTTACTTGATTTCTGCTATGATCGTTTTTTTTCGATTTACCGGGATTTCGGTTTTGACTTGAATGAGCCCAACGAATCCCTTGAGTGGATTTTATTCGATCATCATCGCTCGTTTACCGGATATGCTTTAGGCATTGAAAAACAAGATCTTTCCTGGCTGACGAGTTATTATTCGGCCAAGACCAACCGGGTGGCAATCGTTACGCCGGGGCGTTTATGGCCATGGGATATCCGCAGTGAAACCGGCAATTCGGCGGATATCGCGCCGTGTCCGCCGGATGCCGAAACCGATCTGGCGAAAATCATCCATGAGGCCGCTCATCAGCTTTCTTTCAACACCGGCTTGCAGAAACGCAGGGTTATGTATCCGATCTGGGCCAGCGAAGGACTGGCGATGTATTTTGAACATGCTCTGTTGGGCAATGATCTCGGGTCCGTCCGTTATCCCGCTATTCGCGGCCGCCGTCTGCAGAAGCTTCACCGGCAGGGCGAGCTGGTTGACCTGAAAGAATTTGTCGCGATGACCCGCTTTGACGGCTCGATTTGTGAAGTCGATCTCTATGCGCAGGCGTGGGGGGTGTTTGAATTTCTATCGCACCATCAACCGCAGGCGTTAAAGACATATTACAGCATCCTTTATGCGCTTAAGCCGGGAGCGCGAAGCGAATATACCCTTCGCCGTGAATTCGTCGAGGCCTTTGGGCCGCTGGATCAACTTGATCGGCACTGGAAGCAGTTTCTCGACGTGTCCGCGTCGGCCCAATAACATATAACGGCCGGCTCACGGTCTCTGCTGCGCCCTTTTCGAATCATACGATTTATTCAGAAATCGCTTTGGCTTTCTCCTGAACGCAATTCAGTACATTCCCTATTTAGCGGTGCCGCTTTCTGCCCTATCGTTAGAATCCTGTCATAAAAAACATGTAAAGGAAAAAGTAAAGCGAAAGGAGGTATTGCGTATGACGGTATTGAACAGTGATTCAGTTAGCTGAAACGAAAAATGAATAATTGGAAAAAGCTTAAAACAATGACAGGAGAATTAAAAATGAAACGAAACACAAACATTCAAATCGTAATTTGTATTGCAGTGACATTGCTTGTGCTCTTGACGGCCGCACCATTGTATGGTGCAAAAGGCGGCCAGTATGGCCAAATGCCTCATTCGCAATCCGAGCATAAGAAAATGAGTCAGAGCCATGGCCATGCAGAGAACCTCCAGAGCGTTAACGATGCCATCGGAAAAGAGATCATGAATCATCAGGACCAGACGCTCAGCGAAATTCGTGACGTGATTGTCGATAAAAACCGGGACCGGGTTTATTATGTGGTGCTCTCCGCGCAGGATGCGCTGCGACCGGTGCCTTGGTCGGCGTTCAGCCATGATGATAAGGGCCGGTGCAGGTTGAATATCGCGCAGAATGATTTCGAAACGGCTCCGACTGTCGATACACTGAACGAGCAGAGTATTCAAACACTTGCCGGCAGTGACTATCGGCAAAAGGTGAAGGATTTTTACTCGCAGCGGATCTCGGGTATGGAAAAAAGCATGCTTGACAAAGCAACCCGATGGATGAAAGAAATATTGGGCTCGGACGAAAAACCCAATTTAATCCTTTGCAGCAGTATCATCGGACTGGATGTTCGAAATAAACAAGGCGATACCCTTGCCGAACTGGAAAATCTGGTCGTCGATACGCGCAAAGGTCACATTGCGTACGGACTGGTCAGTTTCGGCGGCATGTGGGGCATCGGCGAGGATACCGCAGCGGTACCGTGGAATTCGCTGACCCTTCGCACCGACCAGGGATTCTCCCGGATCGATGCCACCGAACAGACTCTGAACGCCTCGGTTATTGAAGAGGACAACATCGCGCAGCTTTCTCAGCCGCAGTTCGCCCGCCAGATCCATGATCGGTTCGGGACACAGCCCTATTGGGAGGTCTTCGGATTCGTGGCTCCGCAAAAAGAAAAGATGTCGATGGACGCATGGATGCCGAACAGCAGCTACAATCAGAGTTTCGATCCGGCCAAAATCACCACGATCAAAGGAACCATCAAAAGCGTCGGCACCTTCAGACCCGAACAGGGCGCCGCCGCCGGCACGCGATTGAAAGTCAAAACGCAACAAGGTCAGTCCATGACCGTTTACGCCGGCCCGTGCGGATTTGCGAAGCATAAAGATGTGCAGCTTAAAACCGGAAGCGATATTACCATAACCGGCAGCAAGACCAAGGTCGGCGACAAGACCGTTCTGATGGCCTGCGAAATCCAAACCGAAGGCGAAACCCTGACCCTGCGCGATCCGCAGGGCAATCCCAAGTGGGATATGCAGGAGCTGAAGGAAGCGTACCATAAGGAAAAAGAAGGTGCCTCGAAAAAGATGCGCGAGCATAAAGAATCGAAGAACTATTAACGGACAATAAAAGTCCAAAGGAAAAAAGGAAGTGTATATCATGAAGAAGTTGGTGTATATCATGTTATGTATGGGATGGGTCGCCGCCGCTTCGGGTAACCCAGCCACCCCTATGGAAGGCGGCCGGTTCGACCTGACCGACTTGATTCAACAAAAACAAGTCCGGTTTATGGTCCTGGTCACCCCACATAAAACCTGTTTCAAGGTGGACGATCAGAAATACCTGATGGATCCGGAGAATACGGATGATCTCTATATCCGCCTGATCGCCCCACACAGCGGCACATTTGCGGTGGATGATATTCGCTATAATCAACATCGCCGCAATGGCTTACCGATCAATAAAGACGGTGAAATCTTTGGTAAACGATACGGCCCGCTGCCGAGTACGTACATCCTCAAGCCCGGATGGCGGGCGGATGCGGTGCCGAAATTAGGACCACCGAAGGATTGCCCACCCCAGCCCTCCCCCGTTCCCGCACCGGCCGCAGTACTGCTGGGTTCCAGTGGAATGTTGCTGGTCGGTTGGTTGCGGCAAAGAGGGAAATTTAGTTAACGTCATATGTCGATCGGGGGGGCCTGTGCCCCCTGATCGATATAATCTCACTCAATGAAGGAGATCGATATGAAAACACACCATTACATTTTAAAAATGCTAATGATGGTAACGGCAGTATTCGCCGGCTGTTCGACAGTTCCCCGAACACAGCAATCGCGACAGGTCCTCAGCGCCCAGGTCGATGAGGCGATCGCGGTATTTAAGAATCGCGATCCGGGGATCCAGCGGTTTTTTGACAATTCGTATGGGTATGCGGTTTTCCCTAAAGTCTTCAAAGGGGCTTTCTGGTTCGGCGGCGCATACGGCAAGGGCGAAGTCTATGAACAGGGCAATATGATCGGCTACAGTTCGCTCTCTCAGGCTACGCTGGGTTTTTCGTTCGGCGGCGAATTTTTCCGGGAGATCGTGTTCTTTCGCGAAAAAACCGATCTGGATGAATTTCGCGCAGAGGAATTCACTTTCTCTGCGCAGATCACGGGTGTTGCTTTGACCGCCGGTGCGGCCGCCAAAGCCGATTATAAACACGGCAAGGCGGTTTTCATCATTGCCGAAAGCGGCCTGATGGTCGATGCCTCGCTCGGCGGACAGAAATTCAACTATACCCCGAAATCGTATGTGGATTGATTCGAATCGATAAGCTTAAAACGCTAAAAGAAAGTGAGTTTACAATGAAAAAAACGATAATTGTCACCCTGTTATCGGTACTGATGTGCGTGATGGTATTTATCAATGGATGCGGTTTTTGGGGCGGTGCGGCTATTGGGGCCGCCGGTGCCGGGGCCGCTTACGAATACAATACCAGCGAACAACTGGAAGAACTTGAAGAAGATTACGAAGCCGGCAATATGACACGCGAAGAATATGAAGCACGAAAAGAGAAGATCGAAGAAGGCTCGATCATCTATTAACGGATACAGCGCGTAATCATGAAATTTAGAATACACCTCATACTGGCGATAACGGTATTGCTGATGCTGTGGTTTAGTATCGGCAACTTCGGTCGCAGCGTCCGCCAGCAAATGGTCAGCAGCCATGTGGATCTGGCCGCGGGGGGCGGATACCTCTTTATTGTGCAGGACAATCTGCTGAAAAAACTCGACGACCGGCTGGAAACAGTCAAAGCAATCCCGCTGCCGCCCGGTCAACAGGCGTTGCCGCCCGAGCCCAATATCGGCCAAATAGACATCACGGGTGACGGGGCGAATACAAACAGCGGTTCCGGTATCGAGCAGATGAATGTGTCCCCCGCCGGACAAACGGCAAATCATGTGGCCGCAAACAGGAAGTATGTGTATGTCTATTTTCAAGGCGTACTGTATGTTTTCGATTATGAGTTGAATTTTATCCAATCCAAACATCTTGAGTAAAGGAGAATATCATGGGACTTTTAGGATGGGCCGTTATCTTTTTGATCATCGCGCTGATCGCGGGGGCCTTCGGTTTCGGCGGTATCGCGCAGGCATCCGCCGGCATTGCCAAGGTGCTGTTTTTCATATTCATTGTGGTTTTCATCGTCCTGCTGGTGATGAATTTCCTGCCGAGGGCATAGCCTGCCACCCAAAAGCCGATAGAAAACAGCTCCGCCGCACAACACAGCGTATTTATGCGCTCACTCACCAATCACAAAAGCGGCTGCGCGCCGGGGACGATGACAGAAAGTTCAAAAATCTTTCCGGTCAGAAGCTGTATGGTTATGCCGACGGCGTATTCATAAACGTTCGAGATGAAGGGTACAAAGAGTGCAAGCTGCTGCGTTATGAAGATGAGAAGGGCCGACATATATCTCACCGTGGATTGCTTGGTTCGATCACAAACTTCGGCACAATGGCACGCCGCGAAGCGATCCATATTGGAGCTGCAAACGCTGATGAAATCGTGTTTTTAATGGATGGCGCAAGAGGCTTTCATAATCATATCACAAAGAATTTGCCCACGGCCAGACAGATAATGGACTACTGGCATGCGTGCCAGCATATCGCCGGGTGCGCTGAAACGCTGTATCCTGACGAGCCGAAAAAGTCTGCTCAGTGGCGAAGCAATTATTGTCATGTACTGCGTGAGAAAGGGGCGAAAGAACTGATCTGTCGCTTGCATAAGCGCAAAAATCGCTTGTCTGATGAACAGAAGTCCGAGGCGGTGAGTAAATTAATCGCTTTTGTATTGCCGCGGGCCGAGCGAATGGACTATCCCAGATTGTTAGCCGACGGGTATCGAATCGATAGCGGCCCGATTGAAAGTTCGTGTAAAAATGTGGTCCAGGCCCGTATGAAGTGCGTAGGGATGCGTTGGGGCCGATCAGGGGCGTGTGCTATGCTGGAAGTACGATGTGCCTTGCTGAGCGACCATTGGGAGGATTTGCTGCGAAAATGTGCCTAAAAATTGTGATGCACCCTAAGGACAGGTGCGGTGATAAAAAACTTGAAGATACTATCAATTCTTTTAAAATAATGATACCGTCTTATCATTTAGACAGGCAGTTTCATGATAAAACAATCATAGTAATCAGATTTAGATACATTAATTGCATTAAGGATACGTATGCGTTTCATTAACATTTTCACGATGATGGTTCTGGCTGTTTTGCCGTTTACGGCAGCTAAATCTTTATCGGCAAAAGGCATCTGTTCTAAATTGCCCGTTCGTTCGGCGGCCGCTAAGATTCCTTTTGCTCTGGAGCAGGTTTCACCGGCCTGCATTGATCCGCAGGGCCGCTGGCAGGAAAGTCTTGGGGTCATTGCGGACGGCTGGATCGGCCGAGCCGCACGGACCCGCCATCCTGTCTTTTACTCTTTTTTGTGGGAGCGGGACTGGTCCAGAGGTGATTTCGCTTCGCCGCATTACGCGGTCTATCTGGCCGGTGGGTATGTACGATTGGCGCGTTATGTTCCCGATAGTGAGCTGGCGCGGCTCTATCATCGCGAATGGCTCCCAAAGGTGCTTGCATCTCAAATGCCCAACGGTTATATCGGCGGCGGCCAGACCGAAGGGACTATGACACTGGAAGGTTCAGACAGCCGGATTCCCCGGTATGAGCTGCTCAGCGTGGATTTGATTCTGGAGTCGCTGCTGTGGGAGTACGAATTCAGCGGCGATCCGAATGTGCTCAAAGCCATCATTGATCTCACGAATTTTACACTTGCCGAATACATCAACCCGAAAACCTATAATCAACGGGAAATGGAAACGCCCGCACACCAGGCGATCTGCCGCTCGCTGACGGAAGTTTATCGATATACGGGTGATCCGAATATCCTGACGGCGTTGACACATTATATACAGCGTCAAAAGGCGATTCTGAAAGGGACATTTGCGAAGAAACGGCCTCATATACATGCGGTGTGTTATGCGTATATGCTTCAAGCACCGATCACGATGTATCATTACACCGGCGATACGGCCCTGCTGGAGATGGCGATGGAGGGATTCGACCATATCAGTGAGTTCGCGTTGCAGACCACGGGCACGCCGACCGGCTGTGAGATCACGCTGGAAAAAGGATGCCGTAAATACAGCGAACATTGCGCCGGCTGCGAATGGATCAACGCCTGTATACGTTTTTTGCGGTCGCGGGGTCAGGTGCGTTTCGCTGACATCGCGGAGCGGTGTATGCATAACGCCTATTTTGGCAGCAAAAGTCCGGACGGGTTGACGCTGACCTATTACCATACGCTCAATCAGCTTTTTGCGACGACCTGGACGGGACAGTATCTTCGCGATTTCGAGCCATCCGATGTGTTCAACGGCGAATACAATATGGCCCACGGTCCGCTTTGCTGCAACGCAATCACCTCGAAAGCATTCGCTCAGTTTATCGAAAATGCCGTCATGAAAACGCCGGACGGGGAAATTACATTTGTTTTTTACGGCCCCTGTACGTTTGAGGGATGTTTGGCCGACGGTTCACCGGTGCGGATTGTTCAACAGACGGATTATCCGTATGAGGATCGGGTTCGGTTTACGGTTCTACTGAAACAGTCACAGGACTTTGCGATGCGTTTTCGAATTCCCTCGTGGTGCAGCAAGGCGTCACTGAAGGTCAACGGCCGGGACATTGATGAATCGGTGACACCGGGCAGTTTCGCGCGTGTTATGCGGCAGTGGCGCAACGGTGATACCATCGAGCTTGCTTTTGAATTTCCGATTACACTGGCGTGGGATCATTCACCGGCCGCGGGCAAAGGAGCCGCGGTGGTTCGCGGACCCTTGGTGTATGCATTGCCTATTCGCGGGGACTGGACCTACATCGGTTCACAACCGCCGGACTCGAACAATATGAAAGAGGCGTGGAATGTAACGATGACCGACGGACAGCGGTGGAATGTGGCGCTCGAGATCGACACCGACCATCCCGGAGCAAGTGTTGAGCCAATTGCGTTAGCAGTGCCGGAGAAGCGCTTGCCATGGCAGTATCCCCCTGTCGGCCTGAAGGTCCGGGCTCGCACGCTGGGCGAGTGGACGCTGGATCGGATCAGCGGCCATCCCTGTACACCGGCGTTGCCTCAACAGGTCCAGCCGCAGGGCGAATCTTTCGATGTCACACTGGTTCCTTTCGGTTTTACGCAACTGCGGATGACGGTTCTGCCGATTATCGGCGAATCAGCCCATAAACCGATCCGGCATGGTGAACATGAGGCCGACATTTAAGTTTGTTTATCGGATTTTGAGAGTAGCCAGTGCGAGTGCGGCGAAAGCGGCGGCGAGCAGCCAGAATCGCACGACGACCTGCGGTTCGCTCCAGCCGGCCAGGTGAAAATGGTGGTGGATCGGCGCGCAGCGAAAGACGCGTTTGCCGCCGGAATATTTGAAATAGCCGACCTGGATCACCACGCTGAACAACTCGACCATGAACACGCCGCCGATCAGCAATAATAGTATCTCGTTTCGGGTAACCAGTGCACCGTAGCCCATGGCCGCTCCCAACGGCAGCGATCCGGTATCGCCCATGAAGGTCTGGGCGGGGTGGCAGTTGTACCATAAAAAGCCGAGCGTCGCGCCGAGGATCGAGCAGTAGAAAATACTCAGCTCACCGCTTTGGGGGATATGCGGTAACAATAGATAACTTGCCCAGGTTACCGGCGTCGCGCGGGACATCGTTTCGGAAGCGACATAACAAAGAATCGCCAGAACCATCGCGACGATACCGACGCAGCCGGCGGCCAGACCGTCCATACCGTCAGTGAGGTTGACGGCGTTACTGGTCGCGGAGATATAAAAAATTGCGATCAACACGAACATCCAGTTGGCCAGCGGCAGGCCGTGTTTATAGAAGGGAACCCAGAGCCGAATGCCGTCGGGTATGTTCACGAAATCCATGTAGAGAAACGAAGCGATCAGGACCGCCCCGCCAAATTGGAACAGGATCTTTTCCCATGCCTTTAGCCCGTCGCGTTCACGATGGCGGATGCCGGCGGTAAGCTTAAGCCAATCGTCCACACCGCCGAGTGCGCCAAACCAGACCACCAGGATGATCGCTTTCTGTATAAAGGGATTATCAAGCTTTGCCCACAATAACGTGGCCGACATGACCGCCAGCAGGATGATCAGGCCGCCCATCGTGGGCGTATTGGCCTTATGTTTGGTCAGCTCGTTAAGCGCTTCGTGGTGGAATTCGGGTTTGTCCCCGATCTTTTTGCGCATCAGCCAGCGGATGATCCTGGGGCCCAGCAGCAGCGCGAGAAAAAAACTGGTGATCAGCGCGGCCATCGAGCGGAACATGACATCCTGGTAGGCATAGAAGCCGACGCGATGCGTGAAACTGTTCCGTAACCACCATAAAATATGATAAATCATAAGCGTATGCTTTGTTGTTTAGGTTTCCGTCGATACCGGCAAATCGAATACGTTTCTTAAGCGATCTACGACCTGTTCGAGCCGATTGCATCGCGAACCTTTGACCAGCACGATGTCATCCGGGCGAATAAGGTTGGAGAGATTATGACACATATCCGGTGCATCTGTAAAGGATTCAGTTTCAAAATTGGATGAATTTTCGCCTTCGATCGTTTCGGTGACGATCTTTGCCAGCGGCCCGACCGATAAAACGATATCGATATCCGATTGCAAAATGGTTTTCCCCAATTCGCGATGATATTGTGCCCGGTGTTCGCCGAGTTCAGCCATATCGCCACAGATAAATATTTTTCGCTGACCGGCATTTTTTTCGATCCCGCTGAGAACCTCGACCGCGTGTGCCATCGAAGCGGGGTTGGCGTTGTAACTGTCATCAATCACGATCAGATCGCCGAACTGAAGGATGTGGTGTCGCCCGGCCTGGCTTTTGAATGACTTTATGCGGTCAGCGAATTGCTGCGGAACGATCTCAAGCTGACGGCAGACAGCATAAGCCGCCAGTGCGTTTTGGATGCCGCCTTGCCCGCCCATGGGCACGCTTATTTTAGCGCCGTCGATCCGGAAACTGCATCGGTAGGCTTCGGTTCGGATCGCCTGGGCCCGGATGTCGGCGGTATCGGCGGTACCATATCGGACAATACATACGTCGTCCGGTAAAATCGCTTTTTTCAGTTCCGGACAGTCGATATTGATAATCAGAATTCCGTTTGATTTGAGCCCCTTGGCGATAGAGAGTTTTTCTTTGCATACCGCATCCAGCGAGCCAAAGCCTTCCAGATGGGCCGCACAGACACGAGTCACCACGGCGATGTCCGGTTCTGCGATTCGACTCAGGTATGCAATCTCGCCGGGTTGGCTGGTACCGAGTTCGAGAACCGCCGCTTCGCAATCCGGCGCGGCTGACAACAGTGTCAGCGGCAGACCGATCTGGTTGTTGAAATTCTTCGGCGACTGGCAGACGCGGTATCGATCGCCCAGCACATGGCTGATCATGCGACGGGTTGTGGTTTTGCCGACCGAACCGGTGATCGCGATGACCTTAACGTCGAGCTGTTGGCGATAATGGTTGGCAAGTGCGCCCAGCGCTGCAATGGTATCGGGGACCTGGACGATTCTTTCGACAGGCAGATGCGAATGGAAATCCGATCGAACGACGGCACAAGCAGCGCCTTTTTCGAATGCCTTCGCGACAAAATCGTGCCCGTCGAAATTCTCCCCGCAGATGGCAAAAAAGCAATCGCCCTTTTCGACAGTTCGCGAATCGATGGAAACCCGGTTAATATTCGATGTGCTCAGTTGCGGACGGTTATCGCCCAGCAGCGCCCCCAGTTGCTTGATCGGCATGGATTCCATTTTTTTTCTTGTTGATATACTCGAGCGCAACGGCCTTGTCGCTGAACGGTATCTTTTGCGTTCCAATAATCTGATAGTCTTCGTGGCCCTTGCCGGCCAAAAGGATTATATCATCTTTGGTCGCGGTTTCAATGGCCATTTGGATCGCTTTTCGCCGGTCCGGTTCGACAACAATCATCTCGACCTGAGGGGCTTTAAGACCTTCGATAATGTCGTGGATGATCTGTTCGGGGTCTTCGGTACGCGGATTGTCATTCGTGATGATCATGAAATTGGCTACATCTTTGACGGCTTCGGCCATGCGGGGGCGTTTGGTCCGGTCGCGATCGCCGCCGCAGCCGAAGACAACAATGAGTTTTCCCTTGCAGATCGGCCGAAGCGTATGAACGACGTTGCGCAGGGCGTCGTCGGTATGGGCATAATCGATAATGACAGAGAAATCGGGTCCCTCGAGCCGTTCGAGCCGCCCGGGGATTGCTTTGAGATCCGACAGGCCCGCGGCCACGGTGTTCAGATCGATACTGCATGCCAGGCACAGTCCGGCCGCGGCCAGGTGATTGCTGATATTATAACGGCCGATCAGCGGGGTTTGGACCTCGGCCATGTTATCCTGATACGTGATATTAAAAACAGAACCGCTGTGATCGGTTTTTCGGACTGCCCCGACGATATCGGCGGTCTGATCGACGGCGTAATAGGTGATCGGAGCCGCGGTTTTTTTGGCGATGGTTTGACTTTGGGAAGATTCCTTGTTCAGGATCGCCGTTGCCTCGTTGGAAAGTGCGGAAAAGAGTTTTGTTTTGGCGGCCAGATAATCTTCGGTGGTTTGGTGGTAATCGAGGTGATCACCGCCGAGGTTGGTAAAGGCGGCCGCCTTGAAATCAATCCCGTGTAACCGATTTTGCTGGAGCGAGTGGCTGGACGCTTCGACGATCATGTGGGTTGCGCCGGCATCGACCATTTCGCGCTGCATGCGGGCGATATCGAACGGATCGGGCGTGGTCAGCCCGGCAGGATAACATTGGCGACCGGTATCATACTCGATCGTTCCGATCAGGCCGCATTTTAAGCCCGCCCGGCGCATCACCGAACGCACCAGAAATGCCACAGTGGTTTTGCCGTTGGTGCCGGTAACCGCCAGATTGGTTAAGTGCTTTGCCGGCTCACCGTAGAGTGTTTGGGCCATTTCGGCGGCGGCGATCGAGGTATCCTCAACGGTAACGATTTTCGCCTTGGTGTTTTGAACCGGTGTTTCGCAGACGATATACGCTGCGCCTTTGCCGATCGCCCGATCGATAAAATCATGGCCGTCACATTGGGTGCCGCGTACCGCGACAAAGACACCCGATGGTTCAACACGCCTGGAATCCGTCGTGCCCGAAACGATGGCCCCCTTGCGGATCAGTGAAAGCAGCTTGTTATACGTCATATCAGCCCTCGACAAAACAGCGCGTATTCTACTGAAAACGGTCAAAAATGCAACCCCCATTTAGAATTACGGTATTGTTTTTCCTGACAAAAGGATTATCGGAAGAAATATGGTTTTCGGATGAAAGAATTTCAGTCTTATGGTATAGTAAAATGCCATGCTGGATATAGGGAAAACCTTTTTTGAAAGGAAAAACATATGAAATCGCGAATATTTTTATGTGTCGGTGTATTTGTATGCATGTTTTGTCAATTGTTGATCGGCCAAACACAGCAGTATTATGCGATTATGATGAACAATCAAAAATCCGGTCACGCCGTTCACATGCGAACGGTCGGTGACGAAACGGTTACGACAACGTTTATGATGAATCTTTCGATGGTGCGCGGTGGAATGCCCATCGAGATGAGTCAGGTTCAAAAGACCATAGAGACCCTGGATGGCAAACCGTTGTCATTCGAAACAGTTCAGGACATGAGCCTGATGAGCGTCAAAATGTCGGGCAAGGTCGATGATGCCGGCACGCTTCATATCACGGTGGAATCGATGGGTCAGCGGCAAAAAAAGACGATGCCGTGGCCTGAGGGTGCGGTGCTCAACGAAGGGGCCCGGTTGATTCAGCAGGCGAAAGGGCTCCAGCCCGGTACGCAATATACCGTCAAAACATTCAGCCCTGAGATGATGCAGGTGGTCGATGCGCAGGTAACGATCGGCCCCAAAAAAAATATCGATCTGTTCGGGCGGATCGTGCCGCTGACCGAAGTGAAGACCGCCCTGACGATGCCGGGTACCGGCTCGATCATCGTGACCGATTATGTCAACTCGGATTTTGAAAGTCTAAAGAATATGATGCCCGTAGCCGGCATGCAGATCGAATTAATTGCCTGTGAAAAAGAATTCGCGCTCAGTGATAACGAATTGTTTGATGCGATGGAGGCTGCATTTATTGCCAGCCCGGTTCGCCTGGAGAATCTCGATCAAGCCGCATCGGCGATCTATATCATCAGGTCCAACGACCCCAATGAACCGCTGCATTTCCCCGAGGATGACAATCAAAACGTAGAAACGGTTTCACCCGGTACCGTGAAAATAACAATCCAGCCCGCCGAGGCGCCGAAAGGAATCGGGTTGCCGATCAAAACCAAAAGGCCGGATTTACTGGCGGCCATGAAGCCGACGATGTATATCCAATCGGACGATCCCAATATTATGAAGCTTGCCAAAGAGGCGGTTGGCAGCGCCGCCGATGCCGCAACGGCCGCACGCAATATCGAATCATTTGTCGCTAACTATATTACCAATCAATCGCTGGGTGTCGGTTACGCCAGTGCGGTCGAAGTGATGCAGAGCCGCCAGGGGGATTGCAGCGAATTTGCGGTATTGACGGCGGCACTGTGCCGGGCGGCAGGGATACCGGCTCAGGTGGTTACCGGAATCGCATATATTGACAATTTTGGGCAGATCCAGCACAGTTTTGGCGGCCATGCGTGGAACCGCGTACGCATTGGGCGTAAGTGGATTTGTCTCGATGCCGCGTTTAAAAGCGGCGGCAAGGGATACAATCCGGGCCATATCGCATTGGCTTTCGGCAGTGGCGATCCGAGTGATTTTTTCAAAATGGTCGCCAGTCTGGGGAAATTCAAGATCGAAAAGGTCGCGCTTCGCCAGTAAGTGCTTAACGATGAAAACCACGATCCAGTTTATATTGGCGTCTCTGGTCTATTTATTGCTCTCGGCGCTGTTGTTTTTGCCGTTTGCCAGGCAGATGACCGATGTTGACTGGGTTTATCCGGCGGCCTTGTGGATCGGGGCGTGCGGGGGATATCTCCTGAGCCGGCGATGGGTCGGCTTTTTCAGCGGCGGTTTTTTAGCGGGCCTGGTTTACGGTTTCGGCCCGTTCATGCTCTCATTGGTGTCTTATCATCCGTCGGTGGTATTGCTTGCGGCGCTGATCGGGTGGCTGCTGCTGCCCGCGGCCTATGCGCCCGGCGGGATCTGGCGATTCCTGAAAATCCCTATGGCCCTGCTGCCGTTTCTGGCGATTATCTGGTTTTTTCAGTGGACCGCCGATCAACACTATTTTGTGATGCCGATCCAAATGCACCTGTCGCTGGGCGATCTGGGCGGATTGCTCTTTCCACTGGTGATGGTGACGCGCAATCCGATGGTGTTTGGTTTTTATCATGTGTCGTTGGCGTGTGTGATCCTTGCAATCCCGATGCTGGTCAAGTCCCGCCGCTACGGGATCATGACCCTGATCGCGGCCGGGATTGTGTTAGCGTGTTTGCCGGAAGTGATGAAGGTCAGCCCGCTGCTATGGCTGAGTATCCCGATGCTCTGCGGATCCGTGCTGGCGGGGATGGGGCTGGAGGCCTTTGTATTGGCCGGATACCAGGACCGAAAATGGGTATTGGCAGCGGCGTGCATCACGGGTATTTTAGCCCTTGCGGCCTTGCTGATGGCGACCCAATACTTTCGCGCTTTTGCCGGATTAGGCAATCATGTCGCAAATCTTTTTGTGCAAACGGGGTATCTTTATCTGCTGGCCACCGCGGCGACAGCGACCATCTTTTTTCTGGCCCGTGCCAAAATCCGCCTGAAACTGTTTCGCCTCATCGGCTTGATGATCTGCTGCGGGCTGGATATTCTCATCGGTGCCGTCTGGCTGATTGGTCATATCATGCATTGATCGAGGTGGATCAGTTAAATATTTCGCGTTCGGTCTGGCCGAGGATGTAGCGCGTATCGGCCCGGATGAAATTCAGGATCGTATCGAATTGTTTCTCCACGAATTGACGCTGATTGGAAATAACAGATATACCGATCAGCGCGCGGACTTTGCTGTCCTGTTGATCGACCTCGGAAACCGAAACATTATAGCGGTTACGCAGCCGCTCGATCAGGCGCTTGACGACGCTGCGTTTTTGCTTGAGTGAGTGAATCCCCTGCAAATGCAGTTGGGCTGTCATGACACCGATGACCATCGTTCATTCCTATTGTTCGGTGATGTCCACATGCGTGCCGATCATCCGGATCGGGTTGCCCTGAACATCGCGTTCGACGACCTTGCCGCGACTGAGAATCTTTCGCCACTGGCCGTCTTTGGTGCGCATGCGAAATGCCTCTTCGAACGAACCGCTTTTTTGCTCGATATGCGCGTGGATCTTGTCCTCGGTCTGCTGGCGCTCATCCGGATGCAGCAGCGCGGCCCACATCTCGTAACTCGAGGGCAGTTCGTTCGGTTCGTAGCCGAGCATCGTGTACCATTTATTGCTGAAATAGACCTGGCCGGTCTTGATATTCCAGTCCCACAACCCCACGTTCGATGCTTCCAGCGCCAGTTCGAGGCGTTCCTTATTCGTCTGCACCTCGTTTTGAGCCAGGATCCGGTCGGTGATGTCGCGCACACTGGCGCGAAATCCCTGAGACACATTTTTGTCATCGTAAATCGTCTGCCAGGAGATCTCGGCCCAGATCACCGTGTCGTCTTTTTTGATCAATCGAAACTGTACTTCGTTACCGGGGGTTCCGCGCAAGGCGGCGTTTAAGGCACGCTTCATCCGCGATTTATCGTCCTCGTAAATAATCTGAAGCGGGAAATCTTTCATCTTTCGCAATTCGGAAACGGTATAGCCGCAGACCCGTTCGCAGGCGGGGTTCGTCCAGAGCAACTGGCCGGTCGGACTCATCCATATCTCCCAGAAATAGGTATAATCGGCAATCGCCTTAAAACACTGCTCACTCATCCGCAACTGCAGCTCGGTCCGTTTGTGGCCGGTGATATTATGGCTGATCCCGATCAGGCCGGTAATCTTTCCGTCGGGATCACGTAAAGCAATCTTATTGGACAACAGCCAGCCCCGATTGCCGTTTTCATCGATGAAATGTTCCTGGTGGTCCAGCAGCGGTATCCCGGTTTGAAAGACTTTCTGCTCGTCGGCGTAATATTGACGTGCCAGTTCCGGCGCCAGGAAATCCATATCGGTCTTGCCCAGAACCTGATCTTCGCGATCGACCCGGAACAGACGCAGCATCGCCCGGTTCACCACCGTAAAGCGGCTTTCGGTATCCTTGAAATAAATGTATTCCGGGATATGGTCGATCAGCGTTCGCAGCGTATTTTTTTCATGCAGCAGGGCCTCCTCGGTGTGTTGATGGTCCAGCACCTCATGCTGGAGCTGTCGGGTGCGGATCCGGACCATTCGGCGCAGCATCATCGACCACAGCAGGACGATCGCAATCAGCAGCAATACGGATATGCCGGCCAGCACGATATACCGAAACAAGGGTTCCAACAGAACCTGTTTGGGCTGGTAAGGCCCGATCCACTTCTCGTACAGCCGGTCATATTCTTCGGTTTGCTTAACGCGGTCAAGCCCCTTCTGGAACTGATCCAGCAGCGCTTCGTTGCCCGGCATCACAGCATAACAATAGTGACGTTTACGGACGAGCGACGAGGCCGTTATATTTTCTAACTGTAATTTTTCGATCCAGTATAAACCGCTGATATAATTCATCAGCGCGCAATCGTATTCATCGTTTTGACTGAGCATGTATAAAGCAATATTTTGGCGGTACATCACACGCAGTTTTTCTGTGATTTTTATGGTGTTGAGCCGTTCGGTGACCAAATCGCCTTCGACAGCAATGATGGCTTTGTCCTGGAGATCATTGAACCGCTTGATATCCGGCGCACCTTTTCGGATGAACGCCGCTGTCCAGATATCGGTATGCGGCTGCGACAGCCGGAAGATCTGGTCGCGCGAGGGGGTATAGATCATCCCCTGTAGAATATCAATTTCTCCGTCGATGAATTTGTCCTGAATCTCGCGCCATGTGCCATGGTAGAATTTGACCGGGATATTCACTTCACGCGCGATGGCGCGGGTCAGATCCACATTAAAACCGCAGGGCTCGCCTTTTTCATTGGCGTAGTCGTAAGGCGGATAGTCGTAATTGCCGCCGACTACAATGACGGGTGTATTGACATCGTTCGGGGCTTCGGCACCCATTACGGGGCTTGCCCATCCTGAGATAAGCAAACAGCAAATTGCGCAAAAAGTTCGCATCGGTTTTGTACAGTATTGAATTATAGCCGTTTTAACAACAAAATTATTTCATCTATGGGTATTTAACGGCCATAACCATTTTAACTATTTTGTCGATCAAGTCAAAAGGGTAAGTCATTAAAAAAAATTCTAAAATTTCTTTCATTTCCGGCATTTGCCGATATACTTTAAATAGCGGAAGGAATTTGTCGCGTGTTGTCTGAATATCCAGCCGTGTGATAATCTTAACTTGCGGGGACCAAACGGATTAAAATCATGGATCCGAAACATGAAATAGCGATTGATCAGCTTGCGGCCGACATGGACTGCCCGAAAGACTTTCAGTGTCGAAAAACGAATTTCCAAAACCTTTGCGATGCCCGTATCTCCATGGGTGGAACGCTGGTGGACTGTTCGCACGCCCAATGCAGCCTTGACAATAACGGCGGATGTCCGTTTCGGGTGAATTATGGACGGGGGCTTTTCTGTACCTGCCCGATTCGAATCTATGTGGCGCGTGTATGGGACAGCCGGCCATATGCGGATCAGCAATCGTCGCACGAGAATTGAACGATGGATTAAATGTTGTTTAGCCGCCCACTTGAATGGCGTATCCATCTGAGAATTGACATACCCGGTCTTTGCGCAGTACACTGTCCTGCATGAGTCATGTTTATACCGAAACCCTGAACCGCTTGATCGAGCAGTTCGAGATGCTGCCGGGCATCGGCCCGCGCAGCGCCG
Source organism: uncultured Pirellulales bacterium (assembly GCA_964517795.1). Taxonomy (GTDB): domain Bacteria; phylum Planctomycetota; class Phycisphaerae; order Sedimentisphaerales; family Anaerobacaceae; genus CAZFDE01. The sequence goes on from CAZFDE010000013.1 coordinate 46,504, forward strand.
AACGGCTGGCCTTTTATATTCTCAAAAGCGATGCCGAGAAGGCTTTGGCCTTAGCCGAGGCGATCAGCGACGTCAAGACAAAGATTAAACGCTGTCAGGTCTGTTACAATCTGTGCGAAGCGGACATCTGTCCGATCTGCAGCGATCCGAAGCGCGATCAATCGGTCATCTGCGTGGTCGAACAGCCCAAGGATGTCATCAGCATGGAGAAAACCGGCGCCTGCAAATGGGTGTACCATGTGCTCGGGGGCCACATCGCGCCGCTGGATGGCGTCGAACCGACGGATCTAACGATCGAACCGCTGATGGAGCGGCTCAAAAAAGGAACCGTCACCGAACTGATCATGGCAACCAATCCTAATCTCGAAGGCGACGGCACAGCGCTGTATATCAGTTCACTGGTGCGAAATATACCCGTCAAGATCACCCGATTAGCCCGCGGGCTGGCTACCGGCAGCACCATCGAATACGCCAGCAGTAAAATGCTGACCGATGCAATCCTCGGCCGACAACCCCTCGAATAATGCACTTTGGCGTAAACCTGCTATTGTAAAAAACCGATTTTAATGTATGATAGAAGACGGGCTGCACGAGATATGCGACAAAACGATGATGCGACCATGATCGATATTTATCAGTTAAAACAGGAGCGAATGGAATGAAGCTGGAAATGACCGGACAGATGCGAATGGAACAGCGGATGAAGCTGGCGCCGCGCATGATCCAGTCGATGGAGATCCTCCAGCTTCCGATCATGGCCCTGCAGGAGCGCATCGAGCAGGAACTCAACAGCAATCCGGTCCTGGAAGTCGATGAGCCTGGCGCAGATCAGGCCCCGACAGACCAGACCGAAGCACCCGCCGGCGAAGGCGACAGCGCCGGGGCACAGACCGAGACCGACGATTTTAATCGGGTTGAAACCCTCGACGAACCGTTCAAGGAATACATGAACCAGAACGAACAAGTCCGTTTTCGATATGACACATCCGAGCCCGATAAAAAACTCGAAGCGATAAAAAATACCGAAGCGCCGTCCCAATCGCTCAACGATTATCTTTCGGATCAGTGGCGGCTGGTCGATGCCGAGGAACCCGTCAAAGAGGCCGGCCAGCGGATCATCGATTATATCGATCAGCGGGGATATCTCAGCGTTCAGCTCGAACAGCTCCATACCAAGGAAAGCCCATTTACGACCGACCATCTGCGTGAAGCCCTTCAGCGGGTCCAGCAACTCGAACCGCGCGGCGTCGGAGCCCGTGACATCAAAGAATGCCTGCTGATCCAGATCGCCGATTACGACGGCGAAATGACGTTTGCTCGCGATGTGGTGGCCGATCACATGGACGATCTGATGGAGAACCGTCTGCCGGAGATCGCCAAAAAGATGGATTGTTCGCTGGATCAGATCAACGAGGCGATCCGCCAGTTAAGCAAGCTGGATACCTCGCCCGGTCTGCAGATCAGCAGCGAGCGAAACCACCCGATCAGCGCCGATGTGATCGTCGAGGAAGTCGAGGACGGGCAATTCGCAGTCCGCCTGGCGGATACGCACCTGCCGTCACTGCATATCCGCGACGATTATGTCGATATGTCCGACAATACCGAGGTCAACGAAAAAACACGCAAATTCCTCAAGAACAATATCCGCTCGGCCCAGTGGATTATCGAGGCGATCGAACAGCGAAAGAACACGCTGCTGAAAGTCGCCAAAAGCATCGTCAAGTATCAGCACGATTTCTTTGAAAAAGGTCAGTTTTACCTGCGGCCGCTGCCGATGGCCAAGGTCGCCGATGACGTGGGTATCCACCTGGCGACAGTCTCCCGCGCCGTGGCGGGCAAATACCTGCGCTGTTTCTGGGGGATCATCCCGATGCGGCAGTTCTTCAGCGGCGGCGTCGAAGATGCCAGCGGCGAGCAGTACAGTTGGCAGGCGGTCCGCGCCAAGCTTCAGCAGATCATCGACGAAGAGGACAAATCCAAGCCGCTCAGTGACGATAAGATTCGCGAGAAACTCGCCGAGGCCGGCATCGAGAATATCGCCCGCCGAACCGTCGCCAAGTACCGCCAGCTTATGAATATCCCCTCCGCCCGCCTGCG
>CAZFDE010000014.1:0-44402 GCA_964517795.1 uncultured Pirellulales bacterium
CGAAGGGCCTCCACAATGCTACTCACTACTCACCATTCACTACTCACTGCGGCCAGCGGCCGCCGGCCCCCTTGCTTGACCCCCTTGAGCGGTAATAGGCCTGTATGGGTTTGACATCGAGTTTATGATCGCGCAGGGCCTCAATCGCTTTAGCGGCCGCGGCGGCACCCCGGATCGTCGTATAATACGGGACCTGTTTATCCAGCGCCGTGCGGCGAATCGAGAACGAATCCCGGATCGACTGGGCACCGATAGTCGTATTGAAAATCAGATCCACTTGGCCGTTAATGATCGCATCGACGACATTGGGACGCCCTTCACCAACTTTCAATACAAATTCGGATGGGATATTATGATTGATCAATTCCATACATGTCCCTTTGGTCGCCAATATCTTAAAACCCATCTGATGCATCTGACGGGCGATCTCAACCGCACGGGGTTTGTCGGCATCCTTGACACTGATAAAGACGGTTCCCTCGTTTGGCAGATAATTCGATGCGGCGATCTGAGATTTGGCGAACGCAATCCCGTAATCGTCGGAAATGCCCATCACCTCGCCGGTCGAGAGCATTTCCGGGCCGAGGATCGTATCGACCTTCTCGAATTTCAAAAACGGAAACACCGCTTCCTTGACGGCGTAATGTTTCGGCTCGACTTCTTTGGTCAAACCCAGTTCGTTAAGCGTCATGCCCGCCATGACCTTGGCCGCGATCTTCGCCAGCGGCACGCCGGTGCTTTTACTGACGAACGGCACCGTCCGCGAGGCACGCGGATTCACCTCAAGGACATAGATATCATTGCCCTTGACGGCATACTGAACATTGACCAGCCCCCGAACATTCAGTTCCATTGCCAGCAGTTTGGTCTGCCGTTTAATCTCGTTGATGATCTTTTTCGTTAGCGATACCGGCGGCAGGACGCACGCGCTGTCGCCGGAATGAACGCCGGCTTCCTCGATATGCTCCATGATCCCGCCGATGATGACCTTTTTGCCGTCACAGATCGCATCAACATCCAGCTCGGTCGCATCGCCGAGATATTTATCGATCAGGACCGGGTGCTTGCCGGAGGCCTCGATCGCCTCGTGCACAAAATCTTTCAGGGCCGCCTCATCGTGAACGACTTTCATCGCTCGCCCGCCGAGTACATAGGACGGTCGAATCAGGACCGGATAGCCGACCTGATTGGCCAGCCGGATAATCTCTTTCTCCGAACGGGCGGTATAACTGGGCGGCTGAAGCAGGTTGAGCTTATCGATCAGTTTCTTGAATTTCTTTCGGTCTTCCGCCAGGGCGATACTGGCCGGCGAGGTACCGATGATCTTGACACCGGCTTTTTCAAGCGATTCGGCCAGTTTCAGCGGTGTCTGGCCGCCGAACTGTACGATCATGCCGTCCGGCTTTTCTTTTTCGGCGATACTCATCACATCCTCGAACGTCAGCGGCTCGAAATACAGCTTGTCCGAGGTATCGTAATCGGTACTGACGGTCTCGGGGTTGCAATTGACCATGATCGATTCGATCCCGATCTCGCGCATCGCAAAGGCCGCATGGACACAGCAGTAATCAAACTCGATCCCCTGACCGATACGGTTGGGTCCACCACCGAGAATCACAACTTTCTTTCGCTGATCCGGCGCGGCTTCGCATTCTTTCTCGAACGTCGAGTACAGATACGGCGTAGTCGCCTCGAACTCGGCTGCACAGGTATCGACCGTTTTATAGACGGACTCGATCCCTTTGCTGAGGCGGTACTTGCGAACCGCCAATTCGCTGCATCCCGCCGCCTGGGCGATATATTTATCGCTGAAGCCGTATTCCTTGGCTTGGCGCATCAACCGCGGCGTGATCTTTTCCAGCGGCCTGGCCAGCTTCTTTTCGAGCTGGATGATGTCCCGCATGTGATTGAGATACCACGGATCGATCATGGTCAGCTCAAAAATCTGATCTACGGTAAAGCCCCGTCGTAATCCCTCGGCAACATACCATATTCGGTCCCACGTAGGCCGTTTAAGCTGATCTTTCAATTCGCCGTTGGACAGGTCGGTTTGAATATATTGATTCGAAAGCGAATACCGGTCGATCTCCAGCGAACGAATCGCCTTTTGCAGTGATTCCTTAAACGTGCGGCCGATCGCCATCGCCTCGCCGATCGATTTCATCTGAACCGTCAGTTCCGGCTTGGCCTGGGAAAATTTCTCGAACGTGAATCGCGGATATTTGACCACGCAGTAATCGATCGTCGGCTCAAAACAGGCCGGCGTCTTTTTGGTAATATCGTTCGGGATCTCATCGAGCGTATAACCGACCGCCAGCAGCGATGCGATCTTGGCGATCGGAAAACCGGTGGCCTTGGAGGCCAATGCCGAGCTTCGCGAGACCCGTGGATTCATCTCGATCACATAGAGCTTGCCGTTTTTCGGGTTGACGGCGAACTGAATGTTCGATCCGCCGGTCTCGACCCCGATCGCCCGAATGATCTTCAAAGCGGCATCCCGCATGATCTGGTACTCTTTGTCGGTCAGCGTCTGGGCCGGCGCCACGGTTACACTGTCACCAGTATGGATCCCCATCGGATCGAGGTTTTCGATCGGACAGACGATGACGACGTTGTCTTTGCGGTCCCGCATGACCTCCAGCTCGTATTCCTTCCAGCCGATGACCGATTCCTCGATCAGGATCTGATTTTTCGGGCTTAGGTTCAGGCCCCACTCGACGTAGCGGTCGAATTCTTCCATATTGTAGGCCACATTGCCGCCGGTGCCGCCGAGGGTGTAGGACGGGCGGATAATCGCCGGAAATCCGACCAGTGAGATGATCTTGTGTGCCTCCTGATACGAATGCGCATAACCGCTTTTGGGCACCTCCAGTCCGATATCCTGGATCACCGTCTTAAACAGATCCCGTTCTTCGGCCTTTCGGATGGACTTGAGTTTGGCGCCGAGCATTTTGACGCCGTATTTCTTCAAAACACCCCGTTCGGCCAGTGCAACAGCGATATTCAGACCCGTCTGGCCGCCCAACGTCGGCAGCAGACTGTCCGGCCGCTCTTTTTTGATAATCTTTTCAACAATCTCCGGTGTGATCGGCTCGATATACGTCCGGTCGGCCAATTCCGGATCCGTCATGATCGTAGCCGGATTGCTGTTGATCAAAACAACGTGAAATCCCTCTTTTCGAAGGACTTTGCAGGCTTGGGCACCGGAATAATCAAATTCACAGGCCTGACCGATCACGATCGGGCCTGAACCGACGATCAAAATCTTGTGGATGTCTTTGCGTTTTGGCATTCACCTACCCGAATTTTAACATTACCTTAAAATGGCACTCAAGGATAGCTAAAAAACGGCCCGTGTCAACCTTCGAATTGGCAAGAACTGTTTTTTTTAGATTTTCGTTGACAATCGAATTGATTTGCATAGCATGGCGGCTCTTAATGTACACACCCAGATTTTTATGTCTTTGAAACACCATAAAATTGTGTGCTGAGGCATTGAAGAAACGTCTGAAAACAGCTATAGTCAATAAAAATATGGATATTCTATTTTACATCGCGATGGCGGTTATTTTTGGTTTTATTTTCGGTAAATGCTGCCAGCTCGTTAAGCTGCCCTCTGTCGTGGGATATTTGATCGCCGGTTTGATTTTCGGCCCTTCTTTTTTGAATATTTACACGACTACGCAACTCGAAGAAATGAGTGGCTTTACCGGTTTTGCACTGGCAATCGTGGCATTTATGATCGGCAGTGAAATGAAACTGCATACCCTCAAAGAGTTGGGCAGCGGGATCGGGATCATCACCCTGCTCGAATCGTTTGGCGCTTTTTTTACTGTCGCTGTGGGTGTCTTTTTGATAACAGGACATTTTTACTATGCCATGATCTTCGGTGCGATCGCACCGGCGTCAGCACCGGCGGGCACCGTCGCCGTACTGCAGGAATCCAAGTCCAAGGGCAAACTTACCAATGCGCTTTATGCGGTGGTGGGATTGGATGACGGTTTAGCGATCATGATCTTTGCGGTTGCGATCGCTCTGGCAAAATTATCATTTACCGGCAATGCCGTTTCCGTTGAAGCATTGATCACCGGGCCGGTCTGGGAAATCATCGGCTCGATCCTATTAGGCACCGTGTTCGGCGTCATGACCGGTTGGTGCGGACGACGCCTCCGGGGTCAGGAAGCGATTATGGCCGTGAGCCTCGGAGCGATCCTGTTGTGTGCGGCCCTATCCGAATATTTTCATTTTTCGCTGATCCTGGCCAATCTCGCGATGGGCATGACATTCGTTAATCTTTATCCGACAGTCAACGCCAAATCTTATAAAGCCGTAAACTACCTGACCTATCCGACGTTTATCATCTTTTTCTTCCTGGCGGGCGCCCACCTGCAAATTCGGCTGCTTGGCGCCATGGGACTGATCGGACTGATCTACATTATCTGCCGCAGCACGGGACTGATTGGCGGGGCCTTTCTGGGCGCAACACTGGCGCGCAGTTCCGCAGTAATTCGTAAGTATCTCGGGCTTGGCATTTTATCGCAGGCCGGCGTCGCCATCGGCTTGGCGGTACTGGCGGCACAAGAGTTTAGGACGCTTGGCGACGATGGCGCACATATCGCCGCCATCGTGATGAATACCGTAGCGGCCACAACCATCGTCTTTGAGATCATTGGACCCATTTGCACCAAATTCGCGATTACCAAAGCCGGCGAAGCCGGACTCAATATTACCGAAGAAGATCTGATCGAAATCTATACTGTCGAAAACGTGATGGACAAGGATATACCCGTCATTAAAGCCGGTAACAGTCTCAACGAGGTGATCCAACTGGTCACCGATACCACCAATTTTTACTATCCGGTAACCGACCATAACCAGAAACTCATCGGCGCTGTGACACTGGACGGGATCCGAAAGACATTCAATACCCAGGAACTGAATGACTGGCTTGTGGCGCTGGACATCGCCGAGCCTGTCACCGAAACCATGCCGCCCAATACGGAACTGGCCCAAGCAATCGAAAAGGCAAAAAATGCCAATCTTGACTATATTCCGGTCACCAACGGCAACGACCAAAACAATCTGGTCGGCATTTTCGATCTGCAAAGCGTCCACCGAAAACTCAGTGCTGAAATTCTTGAACGTCAGCGTCAAGCGGACCTTCAACACACCCAGACGGTTACATAGGCTTTTGTTTTACACCCACCGATTCTGATGTTATAGTATTGAAAAACAAGGAAAGCAAACAGTGATTCTTGCGTCACAAACAACTGAGATGCAACTGCTCAACCCGGCGCTGTTGTTCGGATTGATCCTGTTTGCCGGCACACTGGCGTCCCGATTTTTTCAGAAATTCAACATCCCGCAGGTCGTCGGCTGTATCGTGATCGGGATCATCCTCGGCGATACGCTGGGCGTTATATCCGCCGAGCGGATCGAACACCTTGAGCCGTTCACCATGTTCGCACTGGGATTGATTGGTTTTATGATCGGCGGCGAGCTGCGCGGCGATGTCTTTAAGAAATACGGGCGGCAATTTTTCATTATCCTGTTTTCACAGGGAATCGGCGCCTTTTTACTGGTCGCAATCAGTACGGCTGCGGCCGCGTGGCTGATGACCTCGAATATTTATACTTCGATTGCTGTCGGGCTGGTTCTCGGTGCAATCGCTTCGGCTACGGCGCCGGCAGCCACGGTCAATGTCCTCTGGGAATTCAAGACCCGCGGTCCGCTGACGGCGGCTGTTTTAGCCATTGTCGCGCTCGATGATGCACTGGCGCTGCTGTTGTACCGCGGGGCGGCAACCGGCGCACAGGTCCTTTTAGGAACCGGTCATCAATCGGTCCTCAGCGCAACCCTGCTGCTGTTCGGTGAAATCCTGGGAGCAATCGCGCTGGGCTTTGCGGCCGGTTTCCTTTTGTTTATCATGCTGAAATTAGTCAAAGCCGACGACAAGATCCTCGGCTTTTCACTGGCGTCACTGCTGTTAGTGGTAGGAATCTCGATGGTTCCGGATATCGATCCGATCCTGCCGGCCATGACCTTCGGCATTACCATCGCCAATCTCGCCCCGCGTCAGAGCCGCAACACATTTGACCTGGTCGGCAAATTTTCACCGCCGATCTACACCGCCTTCTTCGTCCTTGCCGGGGCGCATATGGAATTCGACCGGATCAGCGAGTGGATGATCTTCATGATCGTGATTTATGTGCTGTTTCGGGCCGGCGGGAAGATCTTCGGCAGTTGGTTCGGCGCGCGGATTTCGATGGCCCCGGCAGCGGTCCGTAAATATCTGGGATTGTGCCTGCTGCCGCAGGCCGGCGTGGCCATCGGGCTGGCGATCCTGGCCGGCCAGCAGTTCAATTCGGACCTCGGACGGTTCATTATTATGGTCGTGATGACCGGAACGTTCCTGATGGAGATCATCGGCCCTGTGCTGGTCAAGGTCGGTGTCAAAAAAGCCGGCGAAGTCGGCCTCAACATCACCGAAGAAGACCTCATCAAAATGTATCCCGTCGGCCAGATCATGGATACCCAGCCCACCACGCTGCATGAGGCCACGCCCCTGCACGAAATCCTCGAAGCATTCAGTACATCGCAGAGTGTCTATTATCCGGTGGTGGATGCCGACAATCAAATCACCGGGACGGTCACGATATCCGGTATCAAGGAGATGTTCGCCAACCAGGATGTGGCCGGCTGGCTGCTGGCGATGGATGTCGCCGAACCGGTCCTCGACAAGACCTATCCCACCGAACCGCTGGAAGAAGCACTGGAGCATATGCAGCAGTATCATCTCGAATTTCTGCCGGTCGTCGAAAACAAAGACACTAATAAGCTGATGGGGATCCTCGATTACCAGCGCGTTCAGCGAAAGATCAGCACCGAGGTTCTGACCCGTCGCAAAACCGCCGACGAGATGTCACTGTCAACCGGTCTGTAATCACCTGCGGCGGTGATCTTATTTTCGAAAATACACGGTAGGGCCTTCGACGTATTGTTTTTCCGTCCATTGGGCGGGATCGCGGCCGACCGCATATCGATATAACGGAAATTCAAGATTCTCCAGATCCACACCAAGGATCACGACATCCGGAGGATTGGCCTGAACAACCGGGTAAATCGTATTTTCGCCGGCCGTGTGCGTTCGTTGTCGCTGCGATTCCGTGAGCTGGTCCGCGATCCGATAGGAAAACGCTCCGATCGCCAACTCGGGATAGATATCGCAGCCCCCTTCCAGTGCATACAGCGGTGCGAGCGTCAGGGCAAGCTTGCGGTTATCATCACCGGGTTCGGTATGTTCGGCGATATCGACCGCCATCTCATGTAACCGCAGGGGTTCATAAGCCGATGTATCAAAAAGCGAACCGATGCGCCGTACCGGCTCGAAAAAACCTACCGTGCACACAACGATCAAAACCGCAGCAACCAGACCGGCAAACGGCAACATACGGTGTTGAGAAATTTTTTCAAAGACCGGACGGAACATAAAGAGCACCGATATGATCAGAAACGGTACCGGCGGCGCCATATACTGGATCCACATCGCTGGCGGGATCAACGCAATAATCAAAAAGACAACCGGTAACAGAACCAGCATCCAGAATACAACCGGCCGGGTTATCGGAAAATGCCGATTGAACCGGATGCGAATCCATAACAGGATCACCCACGCTCCCGCAACAATCAGCGATGACGGCTCGGCCAATGCACGAAAGATCAGTGTTTTCTTTTCGAATACCAGCCCCATCTGATAGGCCCACTGACTGGCCAGTGCGGGAATCGTATAGACATTCAGCAAAAAAACCTGAGGATCGCGAAGGAACAAATATAACGGCCACAATGAAAACACAAAGGACGAACCAACAAATATTAAAATGATATGAACGCGTTTTCGGTCTGCGGGTTTGGGATACATACAGACCGCGATAAAAAACAGCAGCCACACCAGGGCCGTCGTCAGCCGCATCCACGCCGTGATAGTTACCAGCCCCGCGATACATGCGGTCTTGAGCAAACCGGATCGACGATCGAAATCCAGTCTCACAAAAAGCAGCGTCGCCAGGCTTACCAATGCAATGATCGCATCGTGATTCCACGCCAGACCGTTGGCGTAATCGACCACCGGATTGAATAGATACAATGCCGCCGCCGCACCGGCCAAGATAACTGCAGTCAGGGATCGTTTTCCAAACAGATGCAGGACAATAAACGTCAGACTCAAAACAGTGATCATATCGAAACAACACGACAGGATCCGCCCGGCCAGCAGATAATGACTCGTCCCCGTCACCCGATACACCCACGACAGCAGCAACGCATGATACGGCGGATGGGTCAGATACGCAAAATCATGATAGATGCGCATCCCCCGGCTCATCAGGGCCGCACCGGTGCAGTACATCTGTTCGTCGTTGCTGCCGCGCGGTTTGGTCATGCTGTTGGCAACAACCAGCAATCCGGCAACAACCAACAAACAGACGATCAAGATAACAACAATAGCGGATTTCATTTACCACTCCGATAGTTCACCGAGCAGCTCCTCGACCAGGTCCTTCATGGTTAAAATACCGACCGGCTGCACTTGACCGGCCGCGGCCTTTCGTATGACCAGTAAGATCTTCAGATTGTCGCGCTGCATGATATTGATCGCCTGGATCACCGTCAAGTCGGCATGAAACGACCGGATCGGCCGGATCGCCGGCTTGATGCCTTCGCAGGATAGGTCCCGGCCCAGGCATTCATATAAATTCACGAATCCGACAATGTCATCCGGGCTCTCACCATAGACCAGTACGCGTGTAAATGGATGCAGGCGAAGCTGCTCAAGCAGATCGTCTCGTGTACTTTGCCGGGAAATTTTCCGGGTTCGGTTAATGCCCGTCATCACCGAGCGGATTTGCAATTGCGAAAAACGAACCAGCCGATAGATAATGTTCATCTGGACCGGACTGAGAAAATCCTCTTCGCGCGTGTCCTTGAGGATCGCTTCGATATGATGTTTTTGAGCCGCCGTGACGGCCGTCCGCGGCGGACCGGTTGTCTTCACAAGTTGCGAGAAACGCGTCGCCAGCATTTTCAGGACCGCAACCGCCCCGCAGTATCGAAACAGACGGTCAAAGCCGTACAAAACCGGCGAGACTTTCGGCATCAGCATGTCGGCGCGGTAATAAAATAGATTTTTCGGGATCAATTCGGAAATAATAAACAGCACCGGCGTGGCCGCAACCGTGGCCAAAAGCTCGGCCTGATATTCGTTATGGAATCGCATGAAAAAAAGATAGGTCGCAAAACTCGTCGCAAAATAATTAGCGAAATTATTACCGATCAGCATCGACAGCAGCATTCCCTGACTGTCATGGATCGTCCGCGACAACAGTACATACGCCCATTTTTTCTTCTGCACCCCCATCCGCAGCCGCAGGCGGCTCAGTTGATACATGCCGGTTTCCGAGCCGGAAAACAATCCGCCCAAAAACGCACACCACAGGGCTAACAGGATGTAAATCACCACTTTAATCATTTGCGTCAAATGGTTCCAGTTTCAGGATCACCGTCTCGATCCGACGTTGGCGAACCTTTTCAATTGTAAAACTGAGATTCTTCAACCGGGCTACATCACCGGATTTGGGCACCTTACCCAGCGCCGCAGTCACCAGGCCGGCAATTGTCGCGATCTTTGTCTCCTCCAGGTCGATCCCGAACGCATCCACCCAATCGTGGATCGCCAGGTTACCGCTGAGTCGATACTGGAACGGGCCGATCTGTTCGATCGGATCGATCTGTTTTGCCGCTTCCAACGGCCCAAACACTTCCTCTGCCACATCCTCAAGCTGAACGGTGCCGGCGATCCCGCCGTATTCGTCCACAACGATCGCGGTATCGATGTGGGCACGGCGGAAAAATTCCAGCAGGGACTCGACCGTTTTTTGTTCCGGGACAAAATGTACAGGTCGCGCATGGGCCCGCAGCGGTTTTTGCGGCTCGAGATACAGGCTGCGAAGATGAACCATCGCAACAATATTATCAATGTTGCCCCGATACACCGGCAGTTTGGTCAGATTGTGATCCATCATCAGTTGCCGGGCATGATCGACAGACGCACGGATATCGCACGTGTTCATATCTACCCGCGGCTTCATCACGTGGCGGACCTTGAGAAATCCGATCTCAACGATCTCCGTAAGCAAGCGGTTCTCATCGTCAGTGATCAGACCGCTTTGGCGAACGCTTTCGATCAGCGATTTGAATTCGCCGGTCGAAAATTCTTTCGACTGCTGCTCGGGGCCGAGGATCAGCCGCAATGCCGGTTCGGCGATCAAAAACCGAAATACAAAAACCAGCGGCGACAGGATCTGAATAAATACAAACACCGGAACCACCGCAGCCAGACAGATCCCTTTAGAGTTCGCCATTGAAATAGTTTTGGGAAATATCTCGCCGAATAAAATGATCATCAGAAAACCGACGCCCGCCGCCACCGTCGCCCAGACCATCCCGGCATCCTTTTGGACGCGAAGCAGCAATAAACTGAAAATCGCAAAATACATCACATTCGCCATCATGTTACCGAACAACAGACAGCTCAGCAGCTTGCCTGGTTTACTAAGCACCTGGGCGGCCAATTGATGCAGCCGATGGGGTGATTTTTTCAGATCGTTGCACTGGCGGCGCGTCAGGTTGAAAAACGCGGTCTCCACACCCGAAAAAAAGCCCGAGAAAATCACCAGCACGGCCATGGCGACGATCGGAACAAGATGATGCAGCGACTCCGCCACGGTATCAGCCCGTTGCTTGCGGTAATGTAATTATGAATGTCGTCGATCGGTCCGGTATCGATTCGACATCGATGCGGCCGCCGTGACGATCGATCACGGTTTTGCAAAACGCCAGACCCAGCCCGCAGGATTGGCCTTTCAATGCGTAATTACCGTCGGACTTGGTGGTAAAGAACGGCTTAAAAATCTGCTCCATGTTCTCATCAGTGATCCCGCTGCCGGTGTCGCTGACTTCGATTGTCACGGTATCGCCCGTTTGTTTGGCACGAACGGTCAGAATCCCGCCCTGCTGCAGCATCGCTTCGCGCGCATTGAGGATCAGGTTCATTAAAACCTGATGCATCTGCACGGCCACCACATTGATCGTCAGGTCATCGTCAATTTCCTGGATCACCTCGATCGCATCTTTGGCAAAATCTCGGCACAGGCATACAAACGTCTCGTCCACAAGCTGTTTGAGATTCGTCGGCTGGGTTTGCTGATCTTCGCCGTTTGCCAGTGCGATCATGCTTTCCATCATTTTGCAGGCGATGGTTGCATTACGGTTTGATTTCTCTAACGCTTTTGCTGTCAAGGCCTTATCATCAGGATGTTTCATCGCCAGGGCCGTATAGGTTGAAACACCCGACAGCAGATTATTCATCTCGTGGGCGATCATATAGGTGATCTGGCCCATGGCCGCCAGCGGCTGAAGCTCCAGAAGCTGCTGCTGCAATTGCGAATTATCCTCCTGCTGCTGTTTGAGGGACCGATGAAGGGATTGGCGTTTTTCTATAAGCGTCGGCAATGGTTTACTCCTGAACAAATCATATTTTCAGCGGACCACACGTAAGTGATACTGTAACCGCATGTTATATCGTCCTTCAAGCGGCATTTTCTTGAAACATCGCATTTTGAGGTCAACGGCCGCAAAAATAAATTTTTGAAATTTTTTCAGTGCCCCCGCCGGGCTATATCCAAGGTTTTTATTGGACAGTTCGCCGGCCCGATTGCACCTGTCCCGACCATCGGCCATATCTTGCGTTGACCTTTTAATCCGGCGAATATCTTGTATCTGCCGTTATAGGGCGTTTGGCCGGCACGCATTCGGCGATTTAAAGAAAAAATACGGGCCGGACGATATTGCGTTTATATTGATTTGAGGGTTAAACATTATGAGTACAACAGAGGTGAAAATGAACAAACGAGAGTTGATTGATTGCATTCGCGAAATTAACAGTACCGCCCGGCCGGAGTTCCTGGCCACCTTTGCCGAAGAGGACCTGCAGGCCTATCTCGAACATCTCATGGAACTGGATTTCGAAGACATCCTGCTTTGTGCGTAACGAACGATCGGCAAACCATTGAAAACATACATCCGCGTTTGAAATCCCCCACCGACTTAAATCGGTTATACCGTCCAATTGGATCGCTAATAAAAATGTTTAATTATTCGCATCGTTGACATCTGCCGGCGGCGGTGCGGTCATACGCAAGACCTCCGGTTCGGGGGCATCGGTCGCCTTGATTGGCTTGGGGATCAGAAACATATTTTCTCGACCGTAGGCCGCCAGAACCGGTACGTGATCCTGAGGAATCTGAAAAACAATATCGATCCACTTAACACGCTCATCCCCAAAATGCTTTTTCTTCAATCCAATGGTTTCGCCGGCACGAAGTACTTTCACCTTGTTGGTGTCAGTATAATACGCGGTCGGATAAATAACAGTGCCGCTACCGGACAGCGGATCGTCGGCCTGCAGCTCGGATTTACTGACAACACGCAGTTGAGCAGCGATAATTTGTGGGTCTTCGCCTCGCATTAGCTTTTTACGAAATCCGATCCGGACAACATACGGCGTATGCTCCGGTTGGATGCTCAGGGTATTACCGCTATCGGTCACCGGTATTTCGGTCATCGGCCATGCCGCTTGCTTGGCGGGAATATCGATCGTATCGGACTGTTCTGCTTGACCGGATTGTCGCTGGAGATAAAGTTGATTCAAAAAATCGGCCCGCACCATTGCAAAACTCTGTTTGCCGTTTAAACTGCCGCTTGAAACGGTATTAAACAACCCTGTCACCAGCCCGTCGGGATTCAAAAGGGTGGTTGACGGATGGGTCGGATCAGCGCCCGAACCGAATCGCTGATAAGGCCATTTTCCCAGCGGTGCCATGCCGAATGCCACCAGCAAATACCCGCAGGTAAAAATCCCCAGCAGCAGCCCGAAAACGATCATTCCCCCTTTTTCGGTAACCGATCCGAAATCCACCGGGAAAATTAACAGTTGCATCGCGATTGCCATAAAGATCGCAAACAGGATACCAAAAATAACTAAAAACGACAGGGCCGGCGCCAAGTTAACCAGCAGCTCCTTACTGATCAGAAAAGCCGCCAAATTCTCGTGAAATGCAAACGCGCCCGTACCGGCAAAGACGGCACTGAAAAAGGCCGCAAACGACTGAACCAGATTGGTTTTCAATATGACGATACCGACGGTAACAAAAATTAGTGCAATAATAATGAGTGATGTCATTTAGGGTCTCCGTTTATGATCGTATATACGATTGTATTTATCTTGCGTCATGCTTTTCGTTTTTTCTTGCCTTTGGATAAAATCCGGATAATTTCATTGATATCGGTCTGACCCGCGATCACTGCCCGCAGGCCCTCTTGCTGCAAACTTCGCATCTTCGCACTGCGCAGGGCCGCGCTGATCTCCGAAACATCTTTGGCTTTGGCAATGGCCTTTTTCAGCGCATTGGAAAATTCGAGCAATTCACAAATCAGCATCCGGCCATAGTAACCGGTCCCCTGGCAATGGTCGCATGTGCTGGGTTTGCCGCGTTTATCGTAAATCACCTTTCCGGCACGGTAGAGAATTTTGACTTTTTGGGCCGGCAGGTTGAACTTTCGAAGAATATCCTGGTTCGGCTCATAGGCCTGCTTGCACTCGTCACAGAGTTTACGCACTAAACGCTGATTAAGAACCGCAAGCAGCGGACTGATCGCTTCGTTCCGGTCATTAATCCATTTCATCCATTTGACTAACGCCGTGGTTACACTGTCGGCCTCCATGCTCAAATACACCAGCTTTTCTGAGCCCGCCGCAACCGCTGCAACCTGGGCGGTGTCACCATCCTGACAATCACCCACCCCGATAATATCCGGACCTAAACGAATCATCCCCTGGAGTTTTTCTGCAAACGAACCCGTTCCCGAATCGCTCAATGACATGAGGTTTTGTGTAATGTTAGGCAATTCACAGCTAATTTCATGTTCCAGTGTATTAATATTGTTCAAAAACGCGTCGTGATTTCGGATGAGTGCATAGAATGTGGTACTGATACCGCTTTTTTTCGGGCCGCTGATCAAGAACAATCCGTTGTCGTTTTCCTGAAGCTCAGCCAGTTTTTCCTGATATTCTTCGGATAATCCGAGGGTATTCAGCCGGGACACTTCTTCGGCCCCAAGCCGTTTAAATTTAATTTGTTCGCCGACCGTCGAGCCGGCGGTCGTTACTTCCCACTGATACCGCTGTTTATCCTTCATAATCCGAAACGTGCTTGTTTGGGGCTTGCGTTTCTCATTGACATCCAGGTCGCCCAATTGTTTGACAAAATAACAGAAATAATCGAATTGGTCGCGAGCGATACTGGGTTGTTTCGTGGGTGCCCCGTCGATCATATAGACAACTTGATGTTCACCGGAAGCGGGCGTGATGGCAATATCGCTGGCTCTGCGCCAGATGGCATCGTTAAACAGATCCTGAACCAGCTTATACCCAAACGCCTCCGGCGTCTTTGCGGCCGGCGTCGGGACGTCATTATTATTCGCCGTAATAAAGCGAAAGCCATGCGAGGATTTCTCTAAATGATCTTTTCCCGCAATCAAACCTTTGATATGGTCCACGGTCAACACTTTATCAAATACCGGAACCTGACTGTTGCGGTGAATAATGTACATCCCCGAAATCGTCCCGATCACCACAAGATAGATCACCAGTCCGATCCAGAAAGACGGCAGCACCATCCACAACAGCAGTAATGCCGTTATCGCGATCAAAAGGATCCCGGTCCAGCGCTTTTCGTTGGAACGGATCGATTTGGCATCGTTAAACACCCATGTCACCAGCGGCAGAACGGCAAAAAAGCCAAGCAGCAAAATGACAAATTTAACAATCGACAGATAACCGCCAACCTGTACGGCCAAGACAAGCATATTCAACATGAATCACTCCATTTACGATGTTATAGAATACCGCCGGATGAGGCACGAATGCCCTTAAGGGCCATTTTCAACTCTTCGACATTCGGCGCATATTTGTACGCTTCTTTCGGATCGATCATCCCGTCTTTGATCAGGGTGCACAGGTTTTCCGTAAAATCCTGCATCCCTTCGCTCTGTGAATTTTTGATCACCTGCGGCAGATCGGATTCGCGCTCATCCACAATCAGCTTTTTCACCGTTGAGTTCGCCAGCATAATTTCCATCACCGGCACCCGGGTAACCTCTTTTTTGACACTGGGTAAAAGAATTTGACTGACGATTGCATTAACCGTCAAACTCAATGTTTTACGCGCCAGATCGCGTTCCTCCTGCGGAAACAAGTCAAGAATGCGCTGCACCGCCTGCGGCGCGTTAGCCGAGTGCAGCGTACCAAAGACCAGATGCCCGGTTTCCGCGGCACGCATCCCGGCCGTCACCGTCTTGGCATCGCGCATTTCACCGACCATCACAACATCCGGATCCTGACGCATCAAATAAGTCAGCGCATCGTCAAAGTCCGGCACATCGATCCCGATCTCGCGCTGAGAAACGATCGCCTTCTTGTCCACAAAAAGATATTCGATCGGATCTTCGATCGTTACGATATGACAATGCCGATTGGAATTAATATGATCGATCATCGCAGCAATCGTCGTGGTTTTACCGCTGCCGGTCGGTCCGACGACCAGCACCAACCCCTGTGCACGCTCGGTAATTTTTTCAAGAACCTTGGGCAAGTGAAGGTCTTCAAATGCCGGGATCGCCGCATTGACGCGGCGGGCGACAAAACTCATATTGCCGCGCTGGCGAAAAACATTGACACGAAAACGGTCAAACTCTCCGTACTGATGGGCAAAATCCAGCGTCCCATGTTCCAGTAAGAAGGCCTTTTGAGCATCACTTAAAATCTCATGCACAAGCTGTTCGATCCGTTCGCTGGTCAGAATCTCGCCGGTCGTATTCTTCAACTCCCCGAAAATACGCAGCTTCGGCGGCTGCCCCACTTTCAGGTGCAGATCGCTCGCCTGCGTTTTAATGGCCGCCTTGAAGTATTTATTTAACTCCGGATCGTGGTCCAGATTAATATGCGTATCAATCGGTTGCCCTTTGACCATAACTACAGTACTCCCGGTTAAAAAACCAATCAAACATTATAATGACGCTGTCGCCGCCGACAGACAAAAACGCGTAAGTTTCGCCAAGAAAAACCCTTACACACAAACCCTGTATTATAGGACTTTTTGGGCCGTTTGTCAATGATAGATATATCGGCCCGGCACCGGCACCGCTAAATCTCACAAAACCCAAAAAAGATGATTTTTCAGGGGGTAAGCTGCCCTTCCCAATCAACTACGAAACCAATAACAAGGTCAGCGTCATGAAAATGGCGGCACTGATCGAATCGTTGGCCGTGGTGACCAGCGGCCCGGAACTGATGGCCGGGTCGATCCCGACCCGACGAAACAGAAACGGCAAAAACAATCCTAATGTCGTAGAAACCATGATCGCCGAGAACATTGCCAACGCAAAGGAAATCACCAGAAAAATAATACTGAAATCCTCGGCGGCGGCTTTATAATTCAATAAAACACCGCAAACCCCCCCGCCGATGATCCCGCAGCACAGGGCCACCAGTAAGGCAATACGCACCTCACGTCCGAAGACCTGGCTCAGCTTCAATGCCGCCAGGTGACCGGTCGCCAGCCCGGAAACCACAATCGCTGAGGTCTGCAGACCCGCGTTACCGCTGATCGCCCCGATCATCGGCACAAACGCAACCGCTGTTGTATAAACGATTGCCAGATTCGCTAAATCAAATTGCCGCCCGAACAGGATCAACACCAGTGCGGTAATACCGGTCCCGATCAGACACGGCAATAACCAGGTCATGCGAATCCGCGCGGCATGGGCGGCGGAAAATCGATCGAGTTCGTCCGCATCGGTACCGGCCATGGCATACAGGTCCTCGGCCGCTTCTTCTTCAGCCACCTCGATCACCCGGTCGGCCGTGATACGACCGATCAATTTATGGTCCTGATCCAAAACCGGAACAACGATCAGATCGTTCTTGCTGAACACGTTACGAACTTCTTCCTGATCGGCCTGATCCAGAACATAGATCGTCTCCGGATCGACCACATCCTTGACGCGGGTATCTTCCGGCCGCGTTAACAGATGACGAATACGAACATCCCCCACAAACTTACCCGCCTCATCCACAACGAAAATCGAATAAAAATCCTCGTCGATTTCCGCCTGACGAATCTTATTAACCGCCTCGGCGATCGTCGCATCCTCATCCACACTGATCACCAGCGGGTCCATGATCCCGCCCGCCGAATCCTCCGAATACATCAATAACTGACGAACCTTAAACGCCTCATTCCTCTCCAGGCTCGAGAGCACCTTATTGCGCAACTCATCGGGAATCTCGGTAATCAAGTCAGCCGCATCATCGGCGTCAAGTTCGACAAAGATCGCCTTAATCTCCTCTTCGGTCAGAATTTCGAATAATTCGTCGCGACTGGCCTCGTCAATCTTTTCCAGCACCTCCGCAGCCGTCGGTTTATCCAGCAAATTAAAAATCACCCGCATCTGGTCAGCATCGAGCACTTCCACGATCTCGGCGATATCACTGCTGCGCTGCTCGCCCAATTCGGTCTTTAGCGCAAAGGAATCCGCCGCCTCGATCAACTGCTTGATCTGCGCTAACAGGTCTTTTAATTCGTCACGCATGATTCACTTCCACAATCCCAGAAAGTTGATAAACCGATCATTCATCTTACCTTACCCGAAATCAATCAGATAGGCAAATCTTTTTCGATATCATGTAATCTGCATTTTAAAATGTTGACATTTCCGTTCCGGTAGAATACGTTGCGATAAACGAGTATTCATTGATCAGGGAGATATAAATGAATCAAAATATCGCAACCGAATCCATGTCCTTCGAAATCAACCAACCATCTCCCAATAGTACTGCCGAAGAAATACGAAAAAAATATTTGAACCACGAAGTATCTATTAAATCCATTGGGATACTTTACTTCACTGGTGCGATTGTCATCGGCGTTTGGAAACATTTTAATAAGAAAAAATAAAGTGATTCGTTTTACAATATGACTCGGCCCCATGACCATGATAAATACAGAATCACTAATACGGCCGCGATGATATAGCCGGCGATGGTCGCATTTTTTCGTCTGGCGGGGTCTTTGATCGTTGCCGTCAGCAGAAACGGGGCGCCGACGATCAGCATGATTGGGACAAACAAAATCATCAAGAACACCGAAAACAGCTTCACGAACAGCGGGACGTTTTTTCGCTGCCATGTTTGTCGCCAGAGGTTGCCGAAGCCGCCGGCATAATTGAACCGCAGATTGATCCATGGCAGATATGTCGCCAAGGGGTTGATCGCCTGATTGGAGCCGCATTTTTCGCAGTAATATTGGTGCGGATCACAGGGCCTTAAGCAATTGGGGCACAGCGGCACCGCATCATCGACAGACAGATCGTCGGTTCCAACGGCATTATCTTCAATTTGAGGCGTATTTTCCGGATCATCGCTTTGCATAGCAATTATCCTACACAAACAAAGCAGAAAGTGCAAGATTTACGGTTCACAAGCCGCGGCGACGGCCGTATAATCAAATAGTCAATTTTGGGATGCAATTAGGAGAGCTATATGCCAATGGTCGATTTGAAAGGTACAAGCTGGCAGCAGCGATACGCGGCCTCGCAGATTTATACGCTTCGCTGCAAAATCAACGATGTTCCGGGCATGAGCGCACGGCTGATCGAGGCGTTCGGCAAGGTCGATGCCCACATGGGCGATATTCACTTTATCGAGGTCCAGGACCAGTTCAAGATCCGCGATTTTACGATCTATATCGCTAACGAAGCCGCTTTGGAGGCTTTAAAGCAACTAGTCGAAGAGATCGACGGGATCGAGATTCTCGATATCCGCGACGAAATCATGCATACCCATCACCGCGGCTCGATCGATGTGGTCAGCCGCATGAAAATCAAGAGCCTGACCGATTTGCGGATGGTTTATACGCCCGGGGTGGCCAGCGTCTGCAAGAAAATCGAAGCCGATCCCGAGGCCGCCTATGAATATACCGGCCTGTGCGATCGCGTGGCGATCGTTACCAACGGGACCGCAGTGCTGGGATTGGGCGATATCGGCGTAGTGCCGTCGCTGCCGGTGATGGAGGGCAAGGCCTCGATCTTTGCCGAATTCGTCAATGTCAGCGCGGTGCCGATTCTGATCGATACCAAGGACGTGGATAAATTCGTGGATACGGTCGTGCAGATCGCGCCGAGTTTCGGGGCGATCCAACTGGAAGATGTGGCGGCGCCGATGTGTTTTGAGATCGAAGAAAAACTGCTTAGCCAACTGGATATCCCGGTCTTCCACGACGATCAGCACGGTACGGCAACAGTTGTCCTTGCGGCGTTGATCAATGCGCTTAAGCAGGTCGGCAAAAATTGCGAAGACTGTACGGTGGTGATGCTCGGTGCCGGTGCGGCCGGGATCGCGATCAGCAAGATGCTGAACAAATACGGCATCAAAGATATCGTGGTGTATGACTCGTTCGGGCCGATCTATCGGGGCCGGACCGAGAAAATGAATCCGTATAAAGAGCAGCTTGCCCAGATTACCAACCGGGACAATCTAAGCTGTCCGCTCATAGAGGGCTTTAAGGGCCGTGATATCTTTATCGGTGTGGCGCGGCCGCACATGGTCAGTTCCGATATGATCGCCGCGATGGCCGAGAAAGCCATTGCCTTGCCGCTAAGCAATCCGGTCGGCGAGATCAGCAAGGAAGAGGCGATTGCCGCTGGTGCCGCAATTGCCGCTGACGGCCGGGATATTAACAATGCGCTGGCCTATCCGGGGATTTTCCGCGGCACTCTCGATGCACGGTGCAAATCGATCACGATGGAGATGAAGATCGCCGCCGCCGAGCGGATTGCCGAGATCGCCCCGGGCCATGACCTGATGCCGGATATGCTCGACCGGGCGGTGCATCAGCAGGTCGCGCTCGCCGTCGAGGATGCCGCCAAGAGGCCGTAATTCTGTTTGTTTGATGACGATTATTGACCAGGATTTGTTAAAAAAACGTTATTTCTGAAAAACCTGGGGCGTTCTGCAGAAAAACGGTTGAATTTCGGGTGGAAGTGGTATAAGGTCTTAACTTTTACATTTTTACCACGATAAGTGATATGTAAAGGTGCTTTCATGGAATTGATAAAGAATATTAAACAGGCTGAAAAGCAAGCCCAGGAACTGATCGAGCAGGCCAAAACTCAGGCCGCTAAAGATGCCGAAACAGCCAAAAACCAGATGAACGAACAGCTCGAGCAGGCCCGTATCGAGCGCAACAAACAGATCGAACAGGCCAAGGAACAAGGCGCCAAGGATGCTCAGGGCGATATCGAAAAACTCAAGAATCAGGCCGAGCAGCAAAAACAGCAACTGCAGCAGAAAACCGCCGGCAAGATCGATGCGGCCGTCAACAAAGTCATCGCGTACGTGAAAGGCTGATTCGATGGCGATTGCACCGATGCAGAAATTTATTATCGCGTCGCACCAAAGCGAATCGCAGCAGCTGCTCGAACGGCTCCAGGATCAGGGCATCTGTCAGATCCTCAATGCCGAGCAGGCGATGGTTTGCAAGGATATTCCCGATATGTGCTGTGCCGGTGTCGCCCCGAAGGAATTGCAAAGCCGTGTCGGGCGGCTGGAGAAAGCATTGGATTTCTTAAAGTCCTATACCCCGCCGAAAAAGGGCATCGACGCAATGCTTGCACCCAGGGCGGTGATCGACGAACAACAATATCAAAAGACGGTCTCGGATGAAACGTTGATGGATGTGCTCGAACAGAGCGAACAGGTCCAATCGCAGATCGATAAACTCAACGGTAAAATCGAAAACCTCCAGGGGACATTGGAGCATCTCGAACCGTGGCGAAATCTCTCGGTACCGGTCGAGGAACTTTATGCCCTGGAGAGCAGTGTTTGTTTGACGGGTTTGTTGCCTGCTCAGCATATGGATGCGGTTAGCGAAACATGCCGCGCGCATGGGGCGGTCATTGAACAGGTCGGCACCAGCGGGACGCGATTGGCGCTGCTGATCGTTACCTTTAAGGATAAAGCAGCCGAGGTGCAGAAACTGCTGCGTTCGGCGGATTTCGAACAGGTCGGCTTCGAAGGCTTCAACGGTACCGTGACCGCATTGATCGACGAGAACCAACACGACCTTAAAGACACTCGAAACCAGCTTCAACAACAGCATGAAAAGGCGGGCCAACTGGCTCAAAGTTACCTCGAACTGGAGATCCTTTACGATCATTATGCGAATCTGCTTGGCCGCGAGGATACGCATCACCGTTCGCCGGCAACGGATTCGACGGTCGTGCTCGAAGGCTGGGTCAAAAAGAATGATTATAAAAAACTGCAAGCGACGCTTCGCGATTTTGCGGCCAGCGACCTGCAGCCGATCGAACCGGCCGAAGGCGAAGAAATTCCCGTCGAGATCGAAAACACCCGGACCATTCGTCCCTTTGAGCTGGTCACACGGCTTTATGGAATGCCCGAACCGTGGAATATCGATCCGACGATCTTTCTGGCGCCGTTTTTTGCTATCTTTTTCGGAATGTGCCTCGCCGATGCCGGGTATGGATTGGTACTGGTGATCCTGAGTCTGCTTCTGGTTAAAAAGATGCAGGGTGACACGAAATTATTGGTCATGTTAGGGATGTGCGGCGCAGCAACCGTCATTATTGGGGCATTGACCGGCGGCTGGTTTGGTGACGGTATCCAACAACTCAATATCCCATGGATGATCGCGATGCGTAAGAAATTCATGTGGTTCGATCCGCTGGAAAATCCCATGATCTTCTTTTATCTATCCTTAGGACTGGGTTATTTCCAGATTCAATTTGGTTTGTTCGTAGCGTTCTGTCATAATCTGCGGCAGCAAAATTTTATCGCCGCAATATGTGATCAGCTCACCTGGCTGACGATGCTCAATTCCCTTCTGCTGTTCGGTTTCAGTAAAGCCGGTTTGATCTCGCCGGAAATGGGCAAATTCTTCGGTATGCTTGCCTTGGTACCGGCCGTGATGATCTTTCTGTTCAGTCATCGCGAGGGCGGGATTGGTGCACGGCTGGGGATGGGATTCTACAATCTCTTCAGTACGATCTTTTTTGTCGGCGATGTACTCAGTTATCTGAGATTGATGGCATTAGGGATGGTCGGGGCCGGTATGGCGATGGCATTTAATGTCATCTCGAAACAATTTCTGGGTATCGGCTGGGGAATCGGCATCGCATTAACGATCTTCTTCTTGATCTTTCTTCACACGGTGAACCTGGCACTGGCGGTCTTGAGCGCATTTGTGCACACCCTTCGATTACAGTATGTGGAATTTTTCCCGAAATTCCTGGTCGGCGGCGGCCGGGAATTCGAACCCTTAAACAAAACGTATAAACACATTTACATTAAAAAATAAGAACAAGGTCATTTAGGAAAGTGAGGTTTGAACGATGGATTACGGAATGGCATTAGCATTGCTTGGAGCAGGATTGGCGGCGCTGATGGCGGGTATCGGTTCGGCGGTCGGTATCAGTATTGCCGGTCGCAGTGCAACGGGTGTGCTCAGCGAGAAACCCGAACGATACGGCCAGATGTTTATTATGGTCGTGCTGCCGGGTACTCAGGGCTTTTACGGATTTTTGGCCGCGTTCATGGTCATGCTGCAGTTGAATTTTTTCGGCGGCGGCCTTGCAGAACCCTTAAGCGTTACACTGGGCTGGCAAGTCCTTGCCGCGAACCTGCCAATTGCATTAGCGGGTATGTTCAGTGCGATGCAGCAGGGCAAGGTGTGCGCCGGCGGCATTCTGATGGCAGCCAAGCGGCCGGAGATGGCATTTAAGGCCGGTGTGGTTTATGCCGTTATGGTCGAGATTTATGCGATCCTCGGACTGCTGATCACGTTATTTATTTTACTGTTCGGGATCAACTGGCCGGCAGCCGTTGCGGCGACAGGTGCCTAATTAATCGTTAACCTTTAATGATCAGGTAAGATTATGGAAGCGCAACAGGTTGTTGAAAAAATATTGTCAGAGGCTCAGACCAAGGCCGATGAGATCAAAGCCCAAGCCCGGGAAAAACAGGACCGGCAGCAAGGCGACATGCAGCAGCAGCTTGACGAATTTAAGAAAACGACCGAAGAAATGGTTCAGCAGGCGGCCGCTGACGAGCGCGAACACCGCCTGGCCTCGGCGCGGATGGACATCGCCAAGGATTATCTCGGGCAAAAACGTGACATCCTCGATAAGGTATTCGACAAGGCGCGTCAGCAGATCCTCTCGATGCCGGACGATCAATATCGCGGCCTGATGGAAAAGCTTATGCTCGGGGCCGTCCAGACCGGTGAGGAAGAAGTGATTGTTGACCAAAATGAAAAACGGCTCGACGCAAATTTTATCAATACCGTCAGCGGCAAACTCAAAGACGGATTGAAAAAGGAATTGAAACTCTCCGAGCAGCGCGGATCGATCGAGGGCGGCTTTATTCTCAAACGCGGCCAGATTAAAACGAACTGCTCGATCGATATGCTGCTTTCGCAGGCGCGAAATGACCTTGAGATCGAACTGGCAAAGGAATTGTTTACTGAATAATGACCGCCACTTCAAAACAAGCTGTTATTGATTTCGCGGTGTATCCGCCGGTTGGTCAGGACGATTGGCGATATGCCTTCGCCGCGGCCGAAGTACGGGCGCTGGAGACGCAGATGCTCAGCCATGCGGCATTAGCGGATTTGGCCAATGCCGAGAATTTCGCGGCGGCCGGCGATCTGTTGTCCGCGACCGAATATTCCGTCAACGCTAATGCCCCATTCGAAGAGGTGGAAACGATGCTCCTGGAGCGGCGAACAGCGGTCCGCGAACTGTTTAAGCAACTGATCGACGACGAGCCGCTGGTGGAACTGCTGCGTGAAAAGGACGATTTCAATAACCTGCGACTGGCGATCCGCCGAACCGTTACCGACCAACCCATCGGTGCCGATTACAGCAATGAAGGCAGCGTCCCGGCGGATATGTTCGGGGAGATATTCGAACAGGAAAATTACGCCCTGCTGCCCGAACATATGCAGGAAGCGGTCGAAGAAGGCGTGCTGGCGTATTACCAGGACAAAAACATTCGAGACATTGATTTCGCGCTCGATGCGGCCCAGGCACGATATAAACTCAATAAAGCAATCGAATTAAATAACAAATTTCTCGAAAGCCTGTTTCGCCTGCAGATCGATATCGCCAATATCCGCACAATGCTTCGGCTCAAATTCACCGAATCGGAACTGCGGAACGTCTTTCTCGAAGGCGGATTTCTGGAAATTGACCGCTTTAAGCACGGCCTGGATATCGGTTACGAAGCGATCCCGGCATTGTTTTTGGCAACGCCGTATCACGAGATCATCGACTCGGGCATCGGCTATTTAAATTCGAACCAGTCGTTTTTGAAACTCGAACAGAAATGCGACGATTACGTCAACGGTTTTCTGCGCAGCACGTCGCAGATTACCGCCGGCCCGCAGCCGGTCATCGCTTATGTATTACTCAAAGAAGGGGAGATTCGCAATGTCAGGCTGATCCTGACGGCAAAAAAAAATTCACTCGATAAACAATTGATTCTTGATCGGGTGGCATAGAGAACAAAATGGAAGGTAAAGCAGCCGTACTTGGAAGTGAAGATTTTGTAACGCCGTTTTCGGCGCTGGGGATCGATACGTTCGCAGTCGGCGATTCGGCCGAAAAAATCCGCGAATCAGCCCGCGAGATTATTGCGGGCAAATACGCCCTGGTCGTCGTCGCGGAAAATGTCGCCCAGCGCGCCGAGGAGGTGTTCGGCGACCATCAGAATTCGCCGACGCCGTGTATCGTCACGGTCCCGTTTACCACAGAATCCGAAGGGGTGGCAACCGCAGCACTCGGCGAAGTACTGAAAATGGCGACCGGCATTAACATATTACAGGACAGTTAATAAGGTTTCGACAATGACTGAAAAAAGAGAAGGCAGAATCGTAAAAGTGGCCGGCCCGGTGGTCAACGCCGCGGGTATGGCCGGCGCCCGAATGTATGACGTGGTCCGCGTCGGCAAGCTCAACCTGATCGGCGAAATCGTCGAACTGCATGACGACGTAGCATCGATCCAGGTCTATGAGGAAACCGGCGGGATCGGCCCTGGCGAACCGGTGATCGATACCGAAGCGCCGTTGAGCCTGGAACTGGGCCCGGGGCTGATCGAGAGTATCTACGACGGGATCCAGCGGCCGCTCGATGAACTGTATAACGTTGAAGGTGAATTCATGAGCCGCGGCTCCGACCAGCCGGGTCTCAATCGCGAAACGAAATGGACCTTTAAGCCGACCGCCGAAAACGGAAAAGAGGTGAATCCAGGCGATATTATCGGTGAGGTACAGGAATCGACCCTGATCCTTCATAAGATCATGGTCCCGCCCGGTGTCCGCGGCAAACTCGAAAATCTTTCCGCGGGCGAATATACCGTCACAGATAAAATCGGCGAGGTCGTCGATAAAGACGGTAACCGCACGGAATTGAAGCTGATGCAGAAATGGCCGGTGCGTATGCCGCGGCCGATCAAACGCAGGCTGGCCCCGGAAAAAGTCCTGGTCTCCGGCCAGCGGGTGATCGATACCTTTTTCCCGATCACCAAGGGTGGTACGGCCTGTGTGCCGGGTCCGTTTGGCACGGGCAAAACCGTCGTACAGCACCAGCTTGCCAAGTGGGTCGATGCCGATGTGGTCGTCTATGTCGGCTGCGGCGAACGCGGCAACGAGATGACCGATGTACTGACGGAGTTCCCGGAACTGAAGGATCCGTATTCGGGCGAACCGCTGATGAAACGTTCGGTCCTGATTGCCAATACCTCGAATATGCCGGTTGCGGCCCGCGAGGCTTCCGTTTATACCGGTATCACGATTGCCGAATATTTCCGCGATATGGGTTATACTGTGGCACTAATGGCCGACAGCACCAGTCGCTGGGCCGAGGCGATGCGTGAAATCTCGACGCGACTGGAAGAAATGCCCGCCGAAGAAGGTTACCCGGCCTATCTGGGCGCCCGGATCGCATCGTTCTACGAACGGGCCGGGGCGGCCGAGTGTCAGGGAAGCCCAAAACGCGATGGAGCGTTGTCGGTGATCGGGGCGGTCAGCCCGCCCGGCGGTGACCTGTCCGATTCGGTGGTTCAGGCAACGCTGCACGTCGTGAAAGTCTTCTGGTCGCTCAAAGGAGAGCTGGCCTATCAGCGGCACTTCCCGGCGATCGACTGGCTGACCAGCTATTCGTTCTACAAAAAATATCTCAAATCGAACTTCGAGGATAAAGACCGCGGCACGGAGATGGACAAGATGACCGTCGAGGCGATGGGCCTTCTGGAACAGGAAGCGCAGCTCAAGGAAATCGTGCGGCTGGTCGGCGCCGAAGCCCTTTCGCCACAGGACCGACTGGCCCTGGAGACCGCGCGGGCGCTGCGGGAAGATTATCTGCACCAAAACGCATTCCATAAGGTCGATACCTTTACCACGCTCGATAAGCAGTTCGAGATGCTCAAGACCATCCTGCATTTCCATCAGCAGGCACTGGGGGCCATCGAACGCGATATCGAGACCGCCGATATCTTTAAGCTGGCCGTGCGTGAGGATATCGCGCGGGCCAAATACATTCCGGAAGAAGAAATCGAAAAGATAACCCAAATTCGACAAACAATCGAGGAGCAGATGAACCAACTGCAGCCCGCGGCTGCTTAACGAATACAGGAGCATACCATGTTAGCAGTAAAAGAATATCAGACAGTCAGTGACATCTCCGGCCCGTTGATGATGGTCAAGATGGTCGATGACGCCAAGTTCGGGCATATCGTCGATATCGAACTGGGCGACGGCTCGGTTCGTCACGGCCAGATCCTTCAGGTCGAAAACGATGTCGCCCTTGTGCAGGTTTTCGAAGGCACCGACGGCATCGATGTCAATACCAGCACCGTTCGCTTTCTGGGCCGGCCGTTGGAATTCGGCGTTTCACCGGAGATCCTCGGTCGTGTGTTCAGCGGCCTGGGCGTTCCCAAAGACGACGGCCCGGAGATCATCGCCGACAGTCGGCTCAACATCAACGGCAAGCCGATCAATCCGTTTGCCCGCGACTACCCCAACGAATTTATCCAGAGCGGCATCTCGACAATCGACGGGCTAAATCCGCTGGTCCGCGGCCAGAAACTGCCGATCTTCTCGGCGTCGGGTCTGCCGCACGATGAAATTACCGCCCAGTTCGCCCGCCAGGCGACGGTACGCGGCGAGGGTGAGGATTTCGCCGTGGTCTTTGCCGCTATGGGCATTACCTTCGAAGCGGCCCAGTTCTTCATCGACGATTTGGTCCAGACGGGCGCGATCGAACGGGCTGTGATGTTTTTGAATCTGGCGAACGACCCGGCTATCGAGCGGATCGCGACGCCCCGGTTCGCACTGACAGCCGCCGAATACCTGGCGTTCGAGCGGGACATGCAGGTGCTGGTGATCCTTAATGATATGACCAATTACTGCGAAGCGCTGCGTGAGATCAGTGCGGCCCGTAAGGAAGTGCCCGGCCGACGCGGCTATCCCGGTTATCTCTATACCGATCTGGCAACGGTTTACGAACGGGCAGGCCGGATCAAGGGTAAAAAAGGATCGATCACGATGGTGCCGGTGCTGACGATGCCCGAAGACGACAAAACCCACCCGGTGCCGGATTTGACCGGCTATATCACCGAAGG
Source organism: uncultured Pirellulales bacterium (assembly GCA_964517795.1). Lineage (GTDB taxonomy): Bacteria > Planctomycetota > Phycisphaerae > Sedimentisphaerales > Anaerobacaceae > CAZFDE01. The sequence continues at coordinate 27,869 of CAZFDE010000014.1, forward strand.
GCAGATCATCCTCTCGCGGTCGCTGCACCGAAAAGGCGTTTCGCCGCCGGTCGATGCATTACCGAGTCTTTCGCGATTGAAAGACAAGGGCATCGGCGATGGAAAGACCCGAGAGGACCATGCAGACCTGTACAACCAGCTTTACGCGGCCTATTCGCGCGGCAAAGAGGTACAGGAACTGGCTACGATTATGGGCGAAGCGGCCCTCTCCGACGAGGACAAAAAATATATGAAGTTCGCCGACGCATTCGAAGCACGCTACATCGGCCAGGATTATTACGAGAATCGCACCGTCGAAACGACACTCGATCTGGGCTGGGAGCTGTTGAGCATGTTCGAAAATGCCGAGCTTAAGCGGATCGACACCGAATTGATCGACAAGTACATGCCGCAGTTTAGAAAAGATACACAAAAGCAGAAAAAAACGACGCAAGAATCATAAAGGCAAGATAACCAATGCTCAATGTCAACCCGACACGAATGGAAATGTTGCGTCTGCGCAAACGCGTCGAGCTTGCCGCCCGCGGCCATCGCCTCTTGAGCGACAAGCGCGATGAGATATCACGGCAGTTGATCCAGATATCCAAGGAGATCGCCCCGCTTCGAAAGCAGGTCGAGAAGGAACTCTTGCAGACGTGTCGGCGATTCATGCTTGCGCGAGCGTCGATGGAACCGGAGGAGACTCGGGCCGCGCTGGCGATCCCCACCAAGAAATTCTCATTAGCCATTTCGTTTGCCAGCGTCATGAATGTCAAGGTCCCGCAGTTAGCCAAAGAGATAAGCGGCGAGATTATCTGTTACGGTTTTTCGACGACGTCGGCGGAGATGGATGTCGCGTTGTTGGCGCTGGAGCGGGCGTTCGACAGGCTGATCGAACTGGCGGAAAAGGAAAAACAGGCACGGCTGCTGGCGATGGAGCTGCAGATGACCCGCCGCCGTGTCAACGTGCTCGAGCATATCGTAATCCCGGAGATCCGCGAGACGATCCGCTATATCGTCGACAAACTCTCCGAGGCCGAACGCGACAACATCAGCCGATTGATGAAAATCACGGACATCATCCGCGGTGAAACCGAATCCGAAGAAGTAACTGTGTAATGGTTTTAAGCAATGATGGCAGGACCGGTTTTCCCTGCACATTGATTCGGCAATGATCGGCGACAATCCCGAATGTATTTAATCTAAGGCCTTTCAGTTTTCCACCACTGTTCGTGGTCGTTGGTGGGGCATTGCAGCAGATATTCGGTAATCTTGTCGAGTTTGGCGGTTGCCAGTGCGATGCAGGAGTCGGCCGCGCCGTAGTACATGTAAATCATATCGCCGCGGACGACCCAGCCGCAGGGAAAGACCACGTCATCCACATCACCTTCGCGTTCGTACACCGCCCTCGGACCGAAGATCCATTTGTCGGTCCGGCGCAGCACATTTAGAGTGTCATTCAGGTCCAGCAGGCACATGCCCAACCGATAAATCGAGCCGGAAACGGTCATTTTGACCCCATGATACAACAGCAGCCATCCATGCTCGGTCCGCAGCGGCGGCGCAGAAAGCCCGATCTTATTGGCGTCCCACCAGCCGCCCCGACGGGCGAGGATAATTTCCTGATGGTTGCCCCAGTGCTTCAGGTCTGGCGAAAACGATATCCAGATATTGGCGCCGAATTGCGTGGACCGCGGCACCGGCCGGTGGATCATTGCCCACAGGCCGTCAAAACGCACCGGAAACAGGGCCGCATCCTTATCTTCCGGCGGCATCACCGGTCCAAGCCGCTGGTAGGTTTTGAAATCTTCGGTCATCGCAATACTGACCAGCGGCCCGCCCTGCGAATAGGACGTGTAACAGATCGCATATTTGCCGAGTTCCTCGATCCATGTGATCCGTGGGTCCTCGATCCCCCATGTCTCTTCGGGATAATCGGCGGGCCGGGGCATCAGGGTCGGTGCCGGATCGATCTGCCAATCACCGATTCCGTCCTTGCTGCGGGCGACGGTCAGATGCGAAATACCGCGAAAATCCTCGACCCGGATCAGCAGGAGAACTTCATCGTTGACATCGGCCGCAGCGGCGTTGAATACCGCATTCGCACCATACGGCCAGTCATTGACCGAGAGGATCGGATTATTTTCATATCGTTCAAACAGTTCATGATTTGCCTGAGCATGCATTGTTTTTGGCCTTTCATTGAAACGTTGAAAACCGATAGCTCAACAGTTTATAGATCAGCTTGGCGGCCAGGAAATTCGGTGCCGCCTGCCCCGTAATCGGACACAACTCAACCACGTCAAAGCCGACCACATTTTTAGTTTCGATCACCTTTTTCAAAAACGCCAGCACATCATACCATAACAGCCCGCCCGGTTCCGGTGTGCCGGTTGCAGGCATGATGGATGGATCGAAGACATCCAGATCGATCGTGATATAAACATTGTCGGTGAGTTTACCGGTCGCCGCGTCAAACCAGTTGCGATGATGGTAAATATCTTTCGCATAAAAGATCCGATCGGGATCGGCTTTTTGGCCTTCGCTGGATTCGCTGCGGATACCGACCTGCACCGACGGGCACAATTCGTTGACTCTCGCCATGACACAGGCATGGTTATATTTACTGTCGTGATAGGCATCACGCAAGTCTGAATGGGCATCGAGCTGAAGCACCGTGAGATTCGAGGTATGCTTTGCGTGCGCCTGGACCGCACCGATCGTGACCGAATGCTCACCGCCGATCAGGACCGGGAATTTTTCTTTTTCCAGACATTCGGCAACCCGTTGCCGCACGGATGCGACCATATTATCGACACTATCGAGATGTTGGAGCGGCTCGGCGGTATGAATACCCATTGTATAGACCTCACTTTGGGTTTCGATATCGAACGTTTCCATATTTGCCGAGGCTTCGAGAATAGCATCCGGGCCTTTGTCGGCGCCTTTGATCCAGGTGCTGGTCAGATCGAACGGTACCGGCAGGATCACGATCTTGGAGGTGTCCAATGCGCAATATTCACTTGGCAGATCCGCAAAATGCATCGCCTTGCTTTCAGTCAGAATTGTTGTTATCGTCGAACAGGAACATGGCGATCGCCACGACGGTCGTCCAGAGGTCTTTCTGCCCGCGGGCGGTCTGGGTAACATTGGAGGTACGAATGATCAGCCCGCTGGATTTATAGACCTGCTCTTTTTCCGACCATGCTTTATCCGGATCGACTTCGAAACCCAGCGTCGTGCCGAGCATTCCGGCCGCGAGGTCTTCGGACATATCCGAGGCCTCAATCCGGTTCATGCCATGGCCGTGCACCTCGCTGAGATATCCCCATTTCTTTCGGTCTTTGGGAATGGCCAGACCCACCGAAGCAGCTACCAGTCGGCCGTTTTCGTTTGTGTCTTCGCGCGCCATCACACAAAAGCTGATCGCGCCGGGCACCATATGGGTAAGCCCTTTGTCGCGGCTGATCACCTTGCACTGCGGCGGGAGGATCGAAGAGACCTGCACCAGGTTCTGCTGGGCAACGCCCGCTTTGCGCAGTGCCTGTTCGAACGATTTGAGTCGGTATTTGTGTCGGCCAACGCCTTTGGTTAAAAACATTTTTTTGGGAACAAGATTCATCTCGGACTCCTATCAACAAATTCACATTGGATTTAGAAATTATACATCCTGGATTGACCGGTACAATAAAAAAAGTATTTCAAAATCGCCGTACCAATGCGATTCCGCTGCCGAGCGACGGTTCGATCATCGGAACCACATCGAAGCCCGCCACTTCAAATGTGCGGTTTTCGCCGACACTGTGGCCGACGACCCAGCCCAACACGGCGCCGAAAACCACATCACTGGCCCAGTGCTCACCCGCATCGAGCCGCTGCCATCCGACCAGTCCGGCCGTCAAATATGCGAGTGTGCCCGCCGTTGGGCCGTAGAATTCATCGAGAACCGAGGCGGCCGCAAAGGCACTGGCCGTGTGGCCGCTCGGGAACGCATGATTATCGCCGTTGGGCCGTTCGGTATCGACCGTGTATTTTAATCCCAACACGACCGCATCGGTGATCGCCAGGGCGGACAGAAGCGTCAACGCTTTTTCGCGGTTCTCATCATCAGCAGTGTAAAGACTGCCAAGATACCACAGCCCGGCAACGCCGGCATGCAGGTAGGGACTGCCGATCGTTTCAATCGCCTTATCCGGAAAATCAGCGAATGTGCGGTGGCGTTCGAGGTTCTCGTGGATATTTCGGTCTGCATCGCTGTTATGCAACACCGCCCCGATACCGCCGGCGATGGCCAGCGTAAAAAGATTATTTTGATTGCTGAAAGTATATTCAACGTCGCTGAACAGTTGTTGCGGGATGTCATTCATATTCATTCGCAACTGTTTGAAAAAATTGATGTCGGGTGAATTTGAATCTGCGAATCCGTTGCCGGTGCAAAGGCATATCAAAACAATCATGTGCAGGGTGGGCCGTGCCCACCGGGAAAAACGGCCGCTTACAAACACATTCACTCCCATTCGATCGTCGCCGGCGGCTTGCTGGAGATATCATAAACCACGCGATTGACGCCGCGAATCTCGTTAATGATACGGCTGGAGATCGTGCCGAGAACCTCGTAGGGGATATGCGAGAAATCCGCGGTCATAAAATCGGTGGTTTCGACCGCGCGGATCGCGATCACATTCTCGTAGCTTCGCTCATCGCCCATCACGCCGACCGTCGCCACCGGCAGCAGTACCGCCAGGGCCTGTGATATCTGCCGGTACAGCCCGGCCGCCTTGATCTCATCGATCAGTATCTCGTCGGCATCACGGAGAATCGCCAATCGCGGCGGGGTAATATCGCCGATGATCCGCACAGCCAGACCCGGGCCCGGGAAGGGATGCCGCCAGACGATATCTTCGGGCAGGCCCAGATATTCGCCGACTAATCGCACTTCGTCCTTGAACAGGTCCCGCAGCGGTTCAACGAGTTCGAATCCCAGTTCTTCGGGCAGGCCGCCGACATTATGATGCAGCTTGATATTGGCCGCCGGATTGCCGTCGCGGGCGCCCGATTCGATCACATCGGGATAGAGTGTGCCCTGGGCAAGGAATTGGACATCGGAAATTTTTTCGGCCTCGGATTTAAACGCCTCGATGAATTCACCGCCGATGATCTTTCGCTTCTTCTGCGGATCGGTTACGCCTTCAAGTGCCTTGAGGAATTGCTTCGACCAGTCCACCACATGCAGATCGATATGAAAATGATCGCGGAAGGTCGCCACAACGCTGTCGCGTTCGTTCTTTCGCAGCAGGCCGTTATCGACAAAGATGCAGATCAATTGCTCGCCGATCGCCTCCTGCAATAGCCGCGCGGTGACCGACGAATCGACGCCGCCGCTGAGCCCGCAGATAACCTTATTTTTGCCTACCTGTTTGCGGACGGCCTCAACGGTCTGGGCGACGAAATCGCTCATCGTCCAGTCGCCGCTGCATTGGCAAATGCTGTACAGGAAATTCTCAAGGATCATCGGGCCTTTGGGTGTATGCGATACTTCGGGGTGGAACTGTACACCGTAGAATGCTTTATCTTTATGCCGCACCGCGGCGAACGGACAGGTTGCCGTCTCGGCCAGCACCTCAAAATCGTGATCGGACTGATCCACCTGGTCACCGTGACTGGCCCAGGCGAGCATCGAATCGGGCAGGTTCGCGAACAGATCGCTTTTTTCGACGACGGTCAGATTCGTGCGGCCGTACTCGCGCTTCGCGGCCGCCTTGATCGTCGCCCCCAGCATCTGACAGGCCAACTGCATCCCGTAACAGATCCCCAATATCGGCACGTCCAGATCGAAGATCCCCAAATCGCAGCGAATCGCCTTTTCGTCATAGACGCTTGCCGGGCCGCCGGAGAGGATAATCCCTTTAAGGTTTTTCCGGGAAAGCTCATCGGGTGTAATCGTCGCCGGCACGATTTCCGAAAACACCTTCAACTCCCGCACCCGCCGCGCGATGAGCTGGATGTATTGGCTGCCAAAATCGAGAATGGCTATCGTTTCATGTCCCTGCATCGCTCATCCTTAATGTTCAAACGATTCGTAGCCGGAGTAGTTCGGCGCTTCCTTGGTAATCTGGATATCGTGCGGGTGCGATTCGTTCACCGAGGCGGCGCTGATGCGGACGAATTTCGCCTTGGCCCGCAGCTCCTCGATATCGCGTGCGCCGCAGTAGCCCATTCCGGCCCGCAGGCCGCCGACGAGCTGATACACGAAATCGCCCAGATAGCCGCGATACGGCACGCGCCCCTCGACCCCTTCGGGTACGAGTTTATTGGCGGTTTTGACCTCTTTCTGACCGTAGCGGTCCGCCGAGCCTTTGACCATCGCACCCAGCGACCCCATCCCGCGGTACTCCTTGAACTGCCGGCCGCGGTAGATCACCAACTGGCCCGGGCTTTCGTTCAAGCCCGCGAACAGCGACCCGAGCATCACGCAGTGCGCCCCGGCCGCGATCGCCTTGCTGATATCGCCGGATTGACGGATGCCGCCGTCGGCGATGACCGGGATATCGTATTTTTCCGCAGCCCCGGCACAATTCATAATCGCGGTCACCTGCGGCACCCCCACGCCGGAGATCACCCGCGTGGTACAGATCGCTCCGGGGCCGATACCGACTTTGACGGCGTTGGCGCCGGCCTTGATCAGATCGACCGTCGCTTCGGCGGTTGCGACATTGCCGGCGATCACATCGATATCGTATTTGCTTTTGATGGCCTTGACCGTCTCGATCACATTTTGCGAATGACCGTGAGCGGTATCCACCACGATCACATCAACTTCGGCTTCGATCAGTGCGGCGATCCGATCATGATCCAGAACACCGACGGCCGCACCGGTTCGCAGCCGCCCACGTTCATCGCGGGCCGCTAAGGGATACTGTTGGACCCGGTCGATATCCCGCATTGTGATCAGGCCCGCCAGTTCGCCGTCGCCGTTGACCAGCAGCAGCTTTTCGACCTTGTGCTTTTGCAGGATTTCCTTGGCCTGTTCGAGGGTTGTCTCGGCCGGGCCGGTTACGAGCTTATCTTTGGTCATCACCTCGCTGATCTGGACTTCGTAATCCTTGAGGAATTTCAGGTCACGCCGCGTCAGGATACCGACCAGCTTGCGGCCGTCAACAATCGGGATGCCCGAAACATTCTGCTCGTTCATCAGGTCCCGCGCCCGCGAGACCGGCTCGGCGGGTGAGAGGGTAACCGGATCGATGATCACGCCGTTTTCCGAACGTTTGACCTTGGCGACCTCGCGCTGCTGCTGCTCGATCGTCAGGTTCTTATGAATAATACCGATTCCGCCTTCCTGGGCCAGCGCGATCGCCAGCGCCGATTCGGTGACCGTATCCATCGCCGCCGAGATGATCGGGATATGGATCTCGATCCGGTTGGTCAGTTTCGTATGCGTCTGAGCCTGGCTGGGCACCAGATCGCTCTTGGCGGGCACCAGCAGCACATCGTCAAATGTGATCCCTTCGGCAATGATCTTGTCTTTGCTCATCGTTCTCTCCCGATTTCAGGGTTTTAATAATCCGGTCAGTCTAAGAAAATCCCCCCGGACCGTCAAGAACATTCCATTTTTGCATCTTTTGCATGCAACCGGGATATGAGCGGAAGACACCGCGTAAACAGGCGGGTGACCGACTGCGGGGCTTTGTCTTATTTATGGAGCTGGTCGCGATCGTAGGTTTGCTTTTCGTGTTTCTGCAGGCGGTCAGCATAGGCCTTGAATTCCTCGTTGGCCTTTTCCAACCGATCCGCGTTTCGCGGCCGTTTCTTCTCTTTCTGGTCCATGATAAAATTGTACACATAGTATATCACCCAGCCCACGGCCAGAAAACCGATCAGCGGCAGCATGATCTTCCAGAAATTATCCATCGCAGCGTCCTCGCATTTTGGTTTCGTTCGTTTGCCCTATACTAATCCAAATCGAGCCAAAATGAAAGCCCTTTGCGAATTTCTCGAAATATACTATAATTCTCTTTTTGGGAAAACCGAATGCAGCAGATGCAACGACGTCAATTTCTTCGCTATATCGGCGGTACCGCGGCCGCGGCCCTGTTTTCGGGCTGTACGTCCCCGCAGAGCAGATCAAACCAATCTGACCGGCCGCCGAATGTGATTATCTGCACCTGCGACCAGCTTCGCGCGTTTGCGGTCGGCTGTTACGGCAACCCGGCCGTTCGCACGCCCAATATCGACCGTCTGGCCGCCGAAGGCGTCCGGTTTGAAACCGCGGTTACCAACAATCCGGCCTGCACGCCCGCCCGTTCGGTTATTCTTTCGGGTCAATACAGCCGCACGGCAACCGGCTCGGTCGTCAACTGCGGCGAACCGTCCGCAACCCGCAAGATATTTCCGCAACTGACGCTGGCCGAACGATTGAAAGATCAGGGCTATCAAACTGCGATCATCGGAAAATGGCACATGCACGCCCGGCCTGAATTGGTCGGCTTCGACACGGCCTTCTACCCGAACGTCCAGCACCGCCATTACGGCCAGACATTCCACACCCACGATGACAAACACTTCGTACTGGAGCAGTTCAGCCCGGCCTACGAAATCGAGAATGTCAAACAGTTTCTGAAATCGCAAACCGCAGATCAGCCGTTTTTCCTGTACTACAACATCTCGCCGCCGCACCACCCCGTCGGCCCAAAACATATGCCCCCCGAATACACCGAAATGTACGACCCCGACAAAATTCCCATGCGGGCCAACACGAACGTTGATTTCTCCAAGCCCTTTACCAAGGGCGGATTTTTCGAAGCGATCAAACCCGGCGATCCCGACAATCCGAAAACATGGCGGCAGTATTACGATTTCTGGTTCAACACCTATTACAATTCCGATTACTTCAACGCCTGGTACGCCGATACGCCGCCTGTCGATTCGGTCCCGCTGCCCAAGGGCTTCGATCTGCGCGACCTGACCGCCCTGTATTACGGGGCCGTCACCTGTGTCGATGATCGTGTCGGCGAACTGCTCGAATCGCTCAGGGACAACAACCTGGAGAGCGACACAATTGTCGTTTTTGTTTCCGATCACGGTGACAACCTCGGCAGCCACGGCAACTTTAATAAGAATATCCTCTTGGAAGAATCGATCCGCATCCCGATGATTCTCCGCTGGCCCGGTCGCATTGCCGCCGGTGTCAATGATAAACAGATCGCGGGCCTGATAGACCTGGCGCCCACACTGCTGGATCTTTGCGGCTTCGATGTCCCCGGCGGTATGCAGGGCCGCAGCCTCAAACCAATGCTCACCCAAAAGGTCGATGCACTGGCGGGCAACGTTGCATATATCGAAACCGATTGCGGCCAGATCGGCATCCGCACTGCGACCCATCTGTTCGGTATGCAGATCGATATCCACACCCGCCGCATCGTTAACGAATCGCTCTACTTTTTCGATCTGCGGACCGATCCGCTGCAGCAGCACAACCTGGCCGGTACAACCGAACAGGCCGACATTGCCCAGGATCTGCACCGCCGGCTTCTCGAATGGCACCACCGCACCCCCTGGATGCAGGATAACACCGAAACAAAACAGCCCGGCTATGCCTATTCAGACAAATGAAAATTGCATTGCATTTTTGCGCCGATACCGCATAATGGCATCTGCTGATTGGAAGGCACATATATGGAAATGAACTGGTTCATCAAGGCACGATTGATACTGAGTCTCGCATCCGGCGTGCTGATCGTCGGTTTCGGCGGCGCCCGCTTGCTCGATACGCCCGATCCGTATACCCCAATCGCTTTGGCCTGCGGCGCGATCAACTTGCCGGCCGCAATCGGTTTGGTCGCCCTGTGCCTGCTGACCGGCGTGATCGGTTATCTGGTTACCTGGCCGTACGGACGGCGATTGGGAATCCTCGCCGTACCCGCCGGGCTTACCTGGTGGGCCATGAAAACCGCCTCAGTCACCGCATATCTGCAGGGACGCAATGACTTTATCTTTCGCCAGTCGTTTTATGCCGCCGTGCGGTTCGAACCGTTGTTCTGGCTGTTGCTCGTGATGGCCGGTTTTGCCGGCGTCTTCGGCGCATCCAAATGCTTTCCTTCGGGTATCCATTACCTGCACGAGATCGGTAAAAAACCGAAAAACGATAATTTCCTGACCATGGCCGGTGCCCTGATCGGCTCGGTCGTTTTTGCCCAGGTCTTCGTCAGTATCTTCGCCCAGGACTTCAAATTCCAGGACACCAGCATCGGCATGATCCACGGCCAGCCGCTCAAAGGCCAGGTTATCTTCGGCGTATTCGCCGGTTTTGCGATAACCGCATTTATCATCCAGAAATTCTTCGCCCGCAGCTATCTCTGGCCGATCCTCGGCAGCGGGCTGGTCAGTGGATTTGCGATCGTTACCTATATGAAAACCGATGTCCAGCAGCAACTCTCGGCTTTCGCTCCGGTCTTCTACAGCACAGCCGTCGCCGCGATCCTGCCGGTCCAGATCGTCTCGGTCGGCGCCTTGGGCGCGATCTACGGCTACTGGCTGGCTGTGCGATACGAACACTGGCGAAAGCACGAAATGGTCGAACCAACATAAATTCAATTCGTAAAAAACCGTATAAGAGTTTTTATCCGAACCATAAAAAAACGTATCTTCTTTATTAATATAAGGTTAGAGTTTTATTGTCCGATAACCGGTTCGGGATTTTTAAACAAATTCAAAAATCGTTGTTTTTCCCCTCAAAATTAGCCGAAGATATAGGTAACAGGCCGGATGCAGCGTGGCAAATGAACTAAGTCTAACAGCCGGACGTAGTTAGGACTGCCCACCGCGGCCAAGGAGATAGGATGTTAGTACTGAGCAGACAAAAGGATGAGTCGATTATGATCGGCGATGATGTGGAGATCACCATCGTTGATGTCCGCGGCGATAAGGTGCGGCTCGGCATCAACGCCCCCAAAAAGATCCCCGTCCACCGCAAAGAAGTTTACGAAGCCATCCAGCGCGAAAAAAACAACAATGGCGAAAAGTAATGCTCGCACTTTATTGTCATTTCAAGCCAATTCAAGAAACCGTATCGCACGTTTGACGTCTTAATATTTCGGGCTTATCGTCGAATAATTCAGATCCAGCTTCCATATCGCATACGCCCTCGGTTCAACCGCCCGTTTGGACATCGGCGAGTCAGGCGAAATGATAATTTTCGTTGGTTCACTGCTTAAGGTGTCGATTGGCCTGTGGCTATCTATTGCGGATCCACATCATGCGGCAGATGTTCGAGCGGACAGCCCGGACAGCGGGCCCTGGGCTTGCAGTAATCCTTGCCGGTACAGACCAGCAGCGCGTGGTACTCATTGAACAATTGCACATCCTCGGGCAGGTTCGACTCGAACAGTTCGCGCAGCGATTCGTAATCGCAAAATTCACGGTCGATCAGTCCGTGCCGCACAGCGATCCGCGCGGTATAGGCATCGACGACAAAGACCGGCCGACCGAAGGCGTACAGCAGGATCGAATCGGCGGTCTCGCGGCCGACGCCATTGATCGACAACAATTCCTCGCGCAGCCGTACGGTATCGATCTGCGTGAGCGTTTCGACCTCGCCGCCATATTGGTCGAACAGCCAGTCGAGAAAGCACTTGAGCCGCCTGGCCTTGACGTTGAAATAGCCGGCCGGGCGGATCAACGCCGCCAGCGATTCCGGCGGCATCTCGTGCAGCACCGCCGGGTCCAGCGCATCGGCATTTTTGAGGTTATCGATGGCCCTGGTCACATTGGCCCAACTGGTGTTCTGGGTCAGGATCGCGCCGACGATCGTCTCGAACGGACCGTCACCGGGCCACCAGTGCTGCGGGCCGAACCGCGCGAACAGCAAGTCATAAATTTCACGGATCGATGAGTTATTCATGTTCGCTATTGTAATTTTTCTGCGTTTGCGGTAAAGTCTGAATCGAAGGATGAACCAAAAATTGCATAAAAAAGGAAACGGACACGGATGGCCGCCAAAAAAACGCTGACCAACCCGCTGTTCAATTTTGCCGAGGATTCGTATTTCGAGCGGACCGCCCGGCCGGTCTATGCGCTGTTTTTCCTGCTGCCGTTCATCGCGTTTTACGAAATCGGCACGATCCTGATCAATACCGATGTGTTGAACCAATCGCAGGTGCGGGTCGTCGCGTTCGTCTGGCTGCAGAATCTGCTGGCGTCGATGGGCTTCGGCGGCAAATTCGTCTGGGCCGCACCCGCTTTGGCGGTGTTTATCATCCTGATCGCGCTGCAGTTAGCGTCGCGAAAGAACTGGCGATTCGAGCTGCCGGACGTGATCCCGATGGGGCTCGAATGTGTACTGCTGGCCGTACCGCTGATCGTATTGAGCTTATTTTTGAACAGTTCGCAAGCCCCCCCGCCGCCGCAATCGGAATATGCCCCCACGCTCTCGGCGACAATGGCGGCCGCTGCCGACCCCGGTCATTCCCTGCTGGCCGATGTGGTGACCGGTGTGGGTGCGGGGATTTACGAAGAGCTGGTCTTTCGGCTGATCCTGATATCGCTGCTGATGCTGCTGCTGCAGGATCTGATGCGGATCAATCACCGAACGGCCGTGATCATCGCGGTCCTGGTTTCGGCGGCCCTGTTCAGCGCCCATCACCATATTTTCTTTATCGAAGGACGCTTCGCTCAGAGCGCCCCGTTCGATGTAACCGAGTTCACATTCCGAACATTGGCGGGCGTTTACTTTGCGATGCTCTATGCGGTTCGCGGATTCGGAATAACCGCAGGCACACACGCCTTTTACGATATCATTGCAACCGTCATCAACGCGATGTTTTTTGCACGATAAAAAAATTGGGTTCGCGGGCAATTCTTTAAATTTTTTATAAAATTTTTCGCTTCGCTTAATGCTTTCATTTCCGGCAGTTGCAAAATCTCCGTCCTATAACGGCTGCCGGCGGCCTTCTCAGTACTGAAAACAAACTTGAATCGGGTACTGGATTTTTAGTATAATACACACTGTATTGAGAAGAGAAAAGACGTATCAAAGAAGGGGAGACGTGAGAAATTATGGAATCGCCGCAAATAAATGTTGCAATTGAAGAGTTGTCTTTCAGCCTGTTCCAACGGCCGCTACATCCGGAACTGTTTCAAATTTTTGCCCGCCGTCAACTCAAAACGGGTAAATACGAAGCGGACATCTGGGTGACCGGCTGCACGCATGTGATCAGCGTTCACGCCGGCGATCTGTGCCTGGCGGAGGTGATTAGTACGCCGGGTCAGTTGCTGCCGCATCGCGGGCTGGTGGAACGATTCCGTTTTCGCGGTCCCCGCTCGCATAAATGCACGATTGCCCGCGGGCTTCATTATATGACCGATTTTCAGGTCGAAAAAATGAGCCCGAATCTGTATCAGCAAAGCCACACCGATCTGGAGCGGTTCGCCCGCAACCGCGGTGTGTTCGTGAAATTCCCCGGGCTCGAGGTCGATGGGCTTCAGCCGTTCTGTTATATCGATTTTGAGGCTCGAAAAACCGAATTGCATATCCAGAGCTTCGCGGCCTATCCCGACCAGGTCACGATCATCAAGACCCAGTCATTATTTGATTTTCAGTCCTGATACGGCCGATTTTCATCCGCTTGCCGCTTGCCGGCGATGGGTTTATCATACCGCCTGAGAAAAAGCGGTCAACTTTTGGCTTCGACGGCGCGTTGTTTGAGGGCGTCGAATTTCTCGCGGATTTCCTGGGCCATGCGGCTGTTCGGAAATTCCTGCATAATTTTCTGGCCGGTGGTCAGGGCCTGCTGCCACTGTCGGCTGCTGATCGCCAGTGAAAACTCGACGCCGAGGTTATGCAGTTTGCTTCGGAAAACATCGCGGGCCGCCTCCTGCAGAGCCAACGCTTCATTGGGCGTCAGGTACATATCCAGTTCGCGCAGGATCTGAAGGCCCCGGTCGGTCGCGCGGGCCTTGACCGCTTCGTCCCACTCGGTCAGCAACTGCTTTTTGCGCTCATCCTTTTTTTCAATGAGTTTCTGCCGCATTGCTTTGGCGTTTTCGGCATTGGGATGTTCGCTGATCAAGCGTTCGATCTGGGCCGCGGCCTTGGACCATTGGAATGTGTCCAGCAGTTTGTTGATGTTATCGATCACCTGATTCACTCGTTCGGCGTCGGTGGCATCGTGATACGTATCGGCCTGCCGTTTGAGCTGATCGGCGAGGACTTTGTAGCCGGCCCGCTGAGCGATCTCTGCGATGATCTGGTTGGCTGCCTGAAAATCTTTTTGCTGGAGCTTATCGAACACCGCATCGCGCAGGATCTGCTGATCCAGATCGCGATACGCAATCGCCTTGGCGATATCGCTGAGCCGGTTGCTCTGGTTGATCTGTTCGAGGGCAAGCCGGTTCTTTTCCATTTCGTCGGCGATCTGTTCGAGCCGAACACCGTTATTGTGGATTGCATCGATCAGGCGGTACAGCGTTGACAGGATCATGATCAGACAAACCAGGATGATCAGGCCCCCGAGTATCCATGCGATCCTGGGGATTTGACCGGATTGCGTCTTGTCGAAGATGCCGGTGAACAAGGTTGCGGTGACCACTGCGACGACACACAGGACACCGACGAGGATCCACTTGCGACGGTCCCATTGAAGCTCTGCTTTATCCATGGCGAAACCCTCTATTAAATTTTAATCTTCTCTTTATTATACCCGAAACAGTCCACCTATGTCAATGTCACTTTGTTAAAAGCTCAAATTGCTCGATACTGAGGCATTGACGCAACTTTTGCAGGGCCACCAGCTCGATCTGACGAATCCGCTCTTTCGAGAGGTCCAGCTCTTTGCCGATCTGGTTGAGCGTTTTTCGGTTCCTGCGGATCGGCGAATTGCCCACGAGCCCGAAATGGTTCAGGATCACATATTGTTCGCGCGAATCGAGATTATTTTTGATCACGTCCGCCAGGCTGCGATGGGCCTGTTCAACAACGACGACGCCGGGCGGTTCGGCTGTACGCAAATCCCGCTCCACCTCCTCCAGTGCATCGGGTGCGGTCACATCCGGCATCGATCGGGCCTGCGGAAATTTGCCGGCATAATCTTTGGCAATGATCCACGAGGCGTACGTCGAGAACCGGTAGCCCAGGGTGTAATCGAATTGTTCGACCGCATGCATCAATGCGATATTGCCTTCGCTGATCAGTTCGCTCAGGGAAGCTTCCGCGCGGGTATGCTTGCGGGCGATACTGATGACCAGGCGCAGGTTGCAGTGCATGATCATCGCCTGGATCGTCTGTGCTTCGTCGAGCCACCTTTCGACCTGCCCGATCAGCGAACTTTTAAGCGTGTCGCCGCGCAGTTGGTCGCGCTGCCGGTCGGCCAGGAATTTGAGAAAATTATACCGGCGAAACAGCAGCATTTCCTGTTCTCTATTTAAGAGCACCGTTTGGCGCAGCGCCTGCAGGTAATCGCGGACGGAGCGGCCGATCAGTGTCAGCGGATCTTTTTCGGGAACGGGGATCGAAATCGCTTTGTCGAGCGGTTCGCCCAGAATCATAGATTGCGCATCGGGCGCGGCGAACTCATCACTGGCGATATAGTCAATTTTCCGGTTCAGGATCAATCGCAGCCGCCGCTGGTTGATAATGCGGTAGATCGAACTTTTGCTGCGGTTAAATTGTTTCATCAGCGTTTTGACCGGCATGCCTTTCTGGTACAACTCATAGATTCGGGCGGCGTCCTGCGGTTCGATGGTATGATTCACGCCGAAGATCGCCTTATCGGGATGGTTTTGGTCATAGTCGATGATCGTGTAGCGCGCGGTCTCGCGGGCGATCCCAAAATCCTTAGCGGCCTGCTCGATCACCTGGTTGCGCGAGCGTTTGGAGTCAGCGGCGATTTTGCGGATATGCCTGATCAGGTCCTGCTTGCGTTTTTTATCCAGCCGGCGGAACTGCGAAGCCTTCTGCACCAAATCGGGATGATCATCAAGAAACGCCTTGACGCTGGATTCGAGAAAGGCCAGCCGCTTCTTGCCGTCGTCAAAGAGAAACCGCCGCGCGACCAGCCCGCGTTTGCGCCAACGCTGAATGGTCTTGGTCGAGACGTTGTATTGCCGCGCCAGTTCGTCGAGCGTATAGACTTTTTCATCCTGTATAGAGGCCGGAATCGAGAGCATATTGCTCAGCCGTGCGATGAAGTTGCGAAGGTCCTGGGCCAGCGCTCTCCCGTCGATTAATGTCTCGGGTGCCCGGGGCTTGATGCGGTGGCCGGTGATGTGATATTCGATGAATTCGAAAGGGTACTGCTTGCTCTCGTCGATGAGCGAGAGGAGCTTTTCGGCCGCGTCGAGCTGCTTTTTGCGCTGCTGCGGCGGGGCGAAGCGAAGTTGCATCGCCAGCTCGGCCAACTGGTTGTTGCGGATCTTTCGCATAATAACATATCGGCAGAATTCCCGTCCTGCCAAATGTCCATTTTAACATTTCCGCGCAAAAAAACAACCCCCTTGGCCGACATTCAACCGAAATCGCGCTGCCCAATCCTGTTTTCTCAATTGATTTTACCCCCCTGCG
>CAZFDE010000015.1:0-43994 GCA_964517795.1 uncultured Pirellulales bacterium
AGCTATCACATTGTAAAAAAAGAACTTCCAAATTATTCAGCAAACCCTAATTATGATTCGAAAAAATACGCTCGGGTTAGAGGGTGTGCTCGAAGGGTTTGTAACGCTCTATATAAATTAGACTTAACTGAATTAAGCGGCATATTAAGGATTTGGGCGATTTCATCCAATTTCATATCATCGACGAATCGCATAATGACCACCTGACGCTGCTTTTGAGGTAAAATGGCCAAAACCTTCATCAATTCTGCCTGTGAACCCTCCTGGTCTTCAGACGCCGGGCCGACAAGCTCATCCAGGTTTTGATCGTTGTAATTTTTGGTTTTTTCCTTTTTCTGAATATTCAGCGAAAGATGCTTGATCACCGGATATAAAAAAGTCGTCATGCGGGCTGTGAGTTTCAGTTCTGGCAGCTTTTTCAAAAGATAGAGAAATGTCTCCTGCAAAACATCCAGTGCCTGATCACGGTTACCTGTAAAACGCCATGCCAGACGATATACCCAATCCCGGTAACGATAATAAAGCGTCTCAAAGGCCCGGACATTCCCTTGGTTCGCTAACTGAATTAATCGTTCATCGGATTCCATCGAGCCTGATTCAATAGGGCAACGCTCTTGAATAGCTTTAGTAAGGTAATGAATTAAACAAGAGTATAAATTCTTATTTCATATACGTCCAGAAAAAGAAAATTGCCGCACACATATTAAAGATAAGCAGCATTGACCTTGCTATTTAGGGGAATTTAGGATATGATCATATCCTTATGAAAACACATGTTTTACAGGTAGATTCGGCCCGCCCTGAACCGGCCAATCTGGCTCAGGCGGCCAGATTAATCGATGACGGAAATCTGGTGGCCATTCCCACCGAGACGGTTTACGGGATTGCGGCCCGAACCGAAAAAGAAACACTTGAAAAACTCAGTCAACTCAAAAATCGACAGCCGGATAAGACTTTTTTTAACAGCCCATCGGAACCTGCTAAGCAATTGGTTGAACCGATTCGGGCAAAAACCGCAATAAAAAAGGATAGACATATGCCCTCGCCCGCGGTAGTTTAACTATCAGCCGAAATAATATCAAAAATGCTGATTTCAGGGAAAGGATGACGATGGATATTGACAAAATTACCGAACTGTTGGGGAATGATGCAGATGATTTGCTGGGGTTCAGCAATCCGAAAATTTCCAAAGACCACCTACACCTGCCCGGGCCGGACTGGGTCGATCGTATTTTCACCGGCACCGACCGGCCGAACGGTGTCTTAAACAACATTCAGCGGCTGCTGGCAAGCACCGGCCGCCTTGCCGGTACCGGCTATCTGTCGATCCTGCCGGTCGATCAGGGGATCGAGCATTCCGGCGGTGCCTCGTTCGCCCCTAATCCGATCTATTTCGACGGTGAGAATATTATCAAGCTCGCCATCGAGGGCGGCTGCAACGCCGTGGCCTCGACCCTCGGCATTCTTGGCAGCGTCGCCCGAAAATACGCCCACAAGATTCCCTTTATCCTCAAGATCAACCATAACGAATTTCTCAGCTATCCGAACACCTACGACCAGATCATGTTCGCCGGCGTGCAGCAGGCCTTCGATATGGGTGCGGCGGCGGTGGGCGCAACCATCTATTACGGCAGCGAAGAAAGTGGCCGACAGATCGTCGAGGTCAGCGAGGCCTTCCAGATGGCCCACGAGCTGGGCATGGCCACGATTCTGTGGTGTTATCTGCGAAACAGCGCCTTCAAAAAAGGCGATACCAACTACAATACCGCCTCAGACCTAAGCGGCCAGGCCAATCATCTTGGCGTCACCATCGAAGCGGATATCATCAAGCAAAAACTGCCCACCTGTGACGGCGGCTACAAAGCCCTCAACGAAAACGGCAGCTTCGGCAAATACAGCGAAAAAATGTACACCGACCTGAACTCCAACCACCTGATCGACATGACCCGCTACCAGGTCGCCAATTGCTACATGGGCCGCATGGGCCTGATCAACTCCGGCGGGCCCAGCGGCAAGGACGATCTGGTCCAGGTCGTCAAAACCGCGGTCATTAACAAACGCGCCGGCGGTATGGGCCTGATTACCGGCCGCAAGGCCTTCCAGAGACCGATGAAAGAAGGCATCCAACTGCTCAATGCCGTTCAGGATGTGTACCTGTGCAAGGAGATCAACGTCGCCTGATGGACGAAAAGAGCGCGTACAAAATCGTAATGGTTCGCCACGGCGAGAGCATCTGGAACAAGAAGAACCTGTTCACCGGCTGGACCGATGTGGACCTATCCGAAAAAGGCATCGAAGAGGCCCATGCGGCCGGCATCCTCCTGCGCGAACAGGGCTACCGATTCGACATCGCCTATACCTCTGTCCTCAAACGCTCCATCAAAACGCTCGATATCGTCCTCGAAGAAATGGACCTGCTGTGGATACCGGTCTATAAATCGTGGCGGCTCAATGAACGCCATTACGGCGCCCTGCAGGGCCTCAATAAAAGCGAAACCGCCCGCCGTCACGGCAAAGAACAGCTCCAACTTTGGCGGCGAAGCTATGACGTCCGCCCGCCGGCCCTGGAAAAAGATGACCCCCGCTGGCCCGGCCGCGACCCGAGATACCACGACCTCGACGAAAAAGATATTCCGCTGACCGAATGCCTCAAGGATACCAAAGAACGGTTTCTGCCCTACTGGCTCGATACGATTATCCCGGCGATCGAATCCGGCAAAAGAATTTTAATTTCCGCCCACGGCAACAGCATGCGTGCGCTCGTGCAGCATCTTGATCACATCCCCGACGACGAGATCCCCGGCCTGAATATCCCCACCGGCGTTCCACTGGTCTATGAACTGGCCAAAAATATCAGCCCCGTCAAACACTATTACCTCGGCGACCCCGACCAGATCGCCAAAGCCACACAAGCGGTTGCCGATCAAGCCACCACCCAAAAGCAACACTCATAAACCAATAAAACACCGCAAACTATTTTGCACATTCCAAAAATTTTAAAAAAATATCAAAAAATTTGATTTTTTGAGTCCATCTTTCGCGTCGGGGTGCGACTTTCTTATAAACGGTGTTTGTCCGACACTTGCGAAACGGCTGTTTTTCGGATGATAGGCGGTCACCGGCCTGTTTTTGATGAAAAAACAGCCGGACATATGTAAAAAGGGGGACAGATGCACAAGGATCATGACGTTTTTCTGGACGCGATCCGGCAAAAAAAGAAAGTTTATCTCACACGACGTTATCCGAAAGGTGAAACGTCACGTAAAGTGTATGTCCCGCTGGATCATATCTCGGGATCGCCTAACTGCTTTGAAGACAAATACTTATTGTTTCATGTAGATATGGACAAAGGATGTTTTCCGGTGGTGTTGGAAGAAAAACAAATTATTTCAATCGAACCGGGCCTCAGTCATTTTGAACCCGATATGTTCATTCGCTGGGATCTGAATGAACAGCCGTGGCATTTCAAAAGGGATTGGGGCCCATATAGTTAGCTATTTTTCCCTTTGGTCGCTCCGGCAGCATAGAACACACCAAAATATGCTGCCGGAGTACACTAATGAATGCAAATTGCAAACTATTTTGAGTGATTTGAAACGACAATGTTGGCTGATAAATATACTATCTTGGCTAAAAGGCTGTTTGAAATTACAGCCGAATGGTTTATAATGTGTCAAAATAGGTGGTTTGGGACGTGTGGACGCCCCATAGCCCTTCAATTAGCTCAAAACGGGATTCGAAATGCAACGGGAACCTTACAAGGCCACGGATGCACAACAAAATGTCCGATCCGCTTCACATATCTTTGCGCGTCACGGCACTTTTATTCTTACGGTCATCCGGTCCAAGGTTCAAAACCCGACTGTTGTCGAAGATCTTTATCAGGACTTTTTTCTTATGCTGGTCGCTAATCCGATACCACAAGATGTTAAAAATATCAAAGGGTCATGTCAGGGTACGATAGAGATACATATTACCGATGCGCTGCGGCGGCGAGGGATCTACCGCAAACATCTTCATCATTATCCGGGAATTGATGCTCGTCCCGCACCCGATCATGATGCCGAGCTGCCCCATGAAGAGATTGACAACCTGTTTCATCTGATCGATCAGAAATTACCACCCGCCCATGCCCGGGCCCTGAACCTGAAATACAAAAAACATATGAACCTTCGACAGATCGCGGAAAAAATGGATGTCGAGAAAAAATCGGTCATTAAATATATCTCGAGCGGACTACGGAAAGTCCGTTCAATGGCAGAAGTGAAATAGGACAAACGTATGATCGCACCAAATACCAGAAAATCATGTGAAACTGCAGCATTGCATTACTATCAAATCCTCAGCGGTGAACAGGATGTTCCCGACGAGATACAGCGCCATATCGCCGATTGCCAACACTGTCACCGGCAGATCAAGCTGCTTCAACACCAACTCGATCAACTGGACAAACCCGGTGCATCTCTGCAGGAACCTTCAGGTCGCCATAAACTGGTGATGAAACAATATGAGTATGTCGATACCGAAGTAACCTGCTCGACGGCCCGGTCGTTTCTGCCGATCCTGGGATCGGTGACATTCACAACCAGTGTCCCCACGCCGATCACCGAACATGTCGATCATTGCGACCCGTGCCGTGCGGAACTGCAACAGTTGACCGCGCTGGAGTTCGATGAAAAACGGTCACTGCATTTGGCTCAACTGCTTACGGATACACCGATGCGCGATGCGGTCGATTGCGAAAAGGCGGCGTCGCATATCGATGATTATGTTCAACTCAATTTCGAAAAGATCGACAAAGAAATATTGCATCATTTGTGTACCTGTCCGGTATGCCGCGACCAGATTGCCGATGCGCGTTTCCGACTGATCAATATAATGAACAGCACCGGCAAACCGGATACCTCGCTGCCGTGCGATTCGGTCACGATGAACGATTTGTTTGATTACACCTTTGCCTATGCATTCGATCCGGGCAACGATCCCTATGCGAAATTTCGAAATGCTTTAAGCGATCATGTGGTTCATTGCCCGGTGTGCCTGAGGAAAATGCAGCGGTTGCACAACACCGTCCATACGATGGCGATCCGGCCGGATTCGGATATCGCAACGGTCTTTCATGTCAAGAACACGGCACAGGTATCGGCCGACGAATTGCCGTTTGAGGTTGAGGTCATCAGCCGCGAACCGGCGGCCGCTGTCGAACCGGTCCAGGCCCAAACCGTTCGGATACCGCGTCGGTTACACCTGAGCCCGCTGTTGAAAGTGGCGGCCGTGATCGTCGTGGCCCTGCTCGTCTCGATGCCGTTTGTGTTCAAAACCCAGCCACTCAGTGCGGTGGAATACACACAGCTTCGTAACACACTGACAGATGTCGATAACATCGCTATGGTGTTTTATACCGGCTATCAAGCCGAACCGGTTCGCCAACGCTGGATATCACGATCGTTGAAACTGGCACTATTCAAAAACAAAGGCCGGGCCGTTCTGTGGGACATTAATCGGGATCAACGGATCACCCGGGACGCCGCAACTTCTCAAGTGACAACCCAGCAACTGGATTCTACTCAGCGCAGTCAATTAGCCGGCATCCTCGATATCCCGGGCATTTTGATGCCGTTCGAAACGACCGGGGATATGCCTGCCTCGGCAACCTGGCATCAGCTCGACACACCGTCCGCCGACGGGCTTGAGATCTACGAGCTGCGATGGAGAGAGGAAAGTCTGTCCGGTCGAGTGATCGAAAAAACATGGCGCACCGAACTGGATCCGGCCGACGGGCTGCCGACCCGAATCCAATGGCTGGAAAAAACGCCCGATCAATCCCAACCGGTCTTAAAACTGCGGATCGATATCACCTATCCCGATTCCATGGAATTTGAATCCGCGATTGGGCAAGCCGGTATGGCGAACGATCACTGAACAAACGTAAAAGCAATAATGTCTAATACGTACCGCTACCCTAAACCCTATTCGATATTCCAGAATTGGGTGGCACCGGTGATTGCATCGCCTCGCTCAAAGACCTGCAGTGCATCGGATTTCTGTTGATCCACATGGCCATCGGCGAATGCGGCGTTAACAATGCCGGTGCCGTGTCGGCCGAAGCGTGCGTCAGTATATTGCGATTCGGCGATCGTGCGGCCTTTATTGAGCGACAGCCCGGGCACATAGAACGACCCGGTGCGACGCATATTCGGATAAACGGTCGTTTTGGAAGCACAGGCGGCATACCAACTGATCAGGGCGTAGCCGCTGTCCATAACCAGCATCGTCTCAGCCGGCCGAGAAATGCTGATCAAATTCATCGGATCCCCAATAAACTCACTATCCGAAGTAAATCCCTGGGCACTCTTGAAGATCGAGCGGTTCGCCCCGTAATTGCCGCAGAGGATATTTTTCGTAACGCCCCGCTCTTTGACGCGGCGTGAGGGACACCATAACAGGTTGCCTTCTTTGGAAATTTGCGCATATTGCGATAGAAATTGAAACCACCACGCCCCCATGTCGTCATAAAAATGATGACCAATATATCCACCCGGCGGCGACTTTTTAGATATACCATAATTGAGATTATCAAATCCATAAGGCAGGGCTGAATGATCGCTGCTGTAATTGGCGAGTTTCAGATATAATTGGCGAAGATGGGCACCGCATTCGACGCTCCGGGCTTTTTCGCGGGATGTACTGAGAACCGGCACCAGAATGTCCAACAGCATCGCGATCACCGCAATCACCACTAAAAGTTCGATCAGCGTAAATCCCTTTGGTTTCATAGGGCGGCATTATAACACTGACACCGCAGAGAGGCAAATTCGCAAAACCGGTGCGCATCGGCAACGATACGCAGCCGAATGATCATAGATGTAATATTTATTTACACGCCCGGATGTAGGTGGACCGCCAATCTCCAGTACCAATACAAACCGTTGGGTCTAAAGGGTCGTTGATACAATCACATTCCCCGCTGCTGACCATTTTGGTGCCGCTGCAGTAATTGCTGGAACCTTCGTCACAGCGACAGCCGTAAAGTGTATTCCATTGACGATATGTCCCGCCGCAAATCCCCCCCAGCGGAAACGAACAATGAGCGATATCGTATTCCTGGATAAGCTGATCGCACTTGAAGTCATCGGTTGCCCCGCCGACGATCGTCTGAAGCTGCTCGGCCGGCACCATCGCCGCCAATCCCGTATCGATCAGCCCCGTTGATATCAGCAAGGCCACCCCATCCGCCCAGATCTTCTCCAACAGTGCGGTATCGATGCGTTCATAAAATCGCCCGGCGGACAAATCGATCAGCCACGCCGTTTGTCCCTCGGTATATTCGAGTACCACGTAATGCTGCGTACCCGGCAGATGCAGTATCTTATAACAGTTTTGCAGTTTCTCCACGCCGGCCAGATCGGTCGTGATCACCGCCGTGTAGAGCCCGTTTGCGTCAAATACCGCCTTAAGATCGGCGAGCGCGGTTTGGTTTTTCGCATCGACAATCGCATTCAGTGTTTCGCTCGAAACGGTTCGGTTGATCTTTGAAAAAATATATTCCACGGCCGCGGTCGCGCAATTTCGCGGCTGCTGCAGTATTTGCGATCGCATTTGCAGTTTCATCTGATACAGCGCATCGACATCCGGCCCGTTATCGTAATACCGGCCCGAAACCGTCTCTTGGGAATCGGGAATGCGGAACTGAATCAGGGTGTCCTGCGGGTAATTCGCATTAAATGCCGACAGTGCCGGCATCGTAACCACCACACTGTCAAACGTCCATGTATCATGGGCAATGATCGTCGATCCGTTGGGTGCGAATTTATCGATCACGATCATCCCCGGCACCCACCGGCCGTCCGTGGTCATTTGATAGCCGCTGTATTGACGACGAATCGTCGAACCGTTTGGCAAGCTAAACGTACTTTCGAGGACCGCGTTGTCTTTTGTCGTATCAAGCGTCAGATCGATCGTCAGCGATTCGTTGTTCACAAATGTCAGAAAAACAATATCGTTGCCGTCGATGGTTTCTATCGAGCCGGCAAGCTGCATTACTTCGATCATAGGCATGCTGAACACGCCATGCCCCCAGGGGACGATCCCGGCCGTCAACGGACCGGTTACCGCCGGTGAAGCGTCGGCCGAGTCATGAACCACTGCCTGCCGCTGATCGTTAAAACATTGATAATACCGGTTACCGTCCCACACAAACGTTCGGTCCGTATTTTGAGCATATTTTGCCCGGATCGACGGCGGCAGGCTTTCCTCGGTCCCGGTTACCCGGTCCTGTTGAATATGCCACCAGAACCGCTGCCCGTCGTATTTGACCGTTACCGTAGAATCTTCCACGCACGCATCTTTGGCCGTGTATGCCGTATGCTGCGCATAGATCATTCCGTAGGGAATCCATGTGTCCCGCGGCTCGGCCGTCAGGGTACGGCAAATCTGCAAAATTTCTTCCTGACTCAGCGCCCGGGCGCCCACCCGGCGAGGCACCGCTGAAATCGCCATACTGACTGCCACGATCACCGCGAAAATCGAATACTGTTTTTTAATCATGGTATGCATCTCTGACACTCTGAATAAAATCGTCCCATTCTGTTCGTGTGTACATTTTCCGGATCAGCACATCCGTGAGCCATTTATCCTCAAGCACGGTCACCATCTCGTCTTCGGTGAATGTGATCTCATCGTCGAAGACCTTTGCATCGCCGTCCTGCGGATCGAATAATTCGTTCTCATCCATGTCAAAATCCTTAATTTTCATTTTTCTATCAGTCTTCACGTTTGCGAATAATCATTTTCTTTCGGACCGGATATACTTTACGGTCGTCCGTGTTATAGGAACCCCAGTTGATCAACTCTAAGGTCAGGTCGTTCGGGCCGGTGTACGTCAACTCAAAGCTGGCCAGGTTGCCATCGCTCAATGCGATATGATCTGTGTTCACGCCAACTAACCCAAGCGCGCTGTCATCCCCTAAACCCGGCCCCCAATAATCCCAGTTCGGATCGCGCGGCGTGGCCAGAATCTCGGCGTAGTTCGGATCATTCGGCGAACCAGCATCATATGCCGTGTTATATATCGATCCCAGATTCGGGTCCGACAGAATCACTTCGATATCGAACATCGCAACATCATTCGCATCGGTTGTTGTCATTTTGACATACAAACGTTTCACTTCGTTGACATCCATATAAATATCATTGTCATTATCGAGCGATACAATACGGTACTCGATATTCGGATCGGCAAGACGGTCGTTCGGCTCCGATATGGGCGTTGCGTTCCACAGCCACAAGTTTGTAAATAGACGCAGATCGTTCGCATCGACCTTTCCGCTGGTATCCAGATCGGTCCCGTCACACCAGTTCGGATCATTGCAATCGCTATCCAGCCAATATGCGCTGAATACGGCAAAATCTTTGAAGTTGACCGTATTATCATCCACAAAATCGCAACTGCGGACATGCTCGATTTCGATGATCCGGTTGGGATCATCCCAACTGTCGGTGTAATCGAAGAATTCAAGCTGACAGGTCCCGACATCGATGGCGCAATAATCGACCACAAACCAGTCTCCGATTTGCGTACTGTCGTCCTCGGAATTGCCGTCCACGGCATAAAAGGTGGACATATCCACCCCCCATTTGACCGAATCTTTCCAACCGGTCACGCGCGCAAAATCGCCGGCATCCGCATAATGCGAATCCGTATAATCGCGCGTATTGGCATCGTAGCCGCGTCCCCAGATGGACGCCGTATCCCGGTTGGCATCCCGGACAAACAGACCGCCCTGCCAGAAATCATCCGAATCGGAACTGACAACAATGCGCATTTGAGCGCCGTCCATAAACGGATCGTTGGGATCCACTTCAGCGCCGCTAGGCAGAAAATAGGTAAGTGTCATATCCCCCAGGCTGTAGGAGGCGGCCGCCAACACGAAAAGTGCAATGTAACGATATATGTTCTTCACCCGAGTCACCTTTAAAAATAACCGTCTTTCTTAAAACCTACGAAATAGATCTGCGAGACCCAAACCTCCATGCCTGAATCATCCCTGTTTCTGTATATGATGTCGTACGTCAACGAAGAAGATGGATGGTTTTTTTTGAAAAAAATTAGATTTTTATCGGAACATCACTTAACTATCGGCCATACAACAGATTGTGTTTTTTGGCACCACGGAAAAATACTTTGAGAATTCAAAAATTATGTTA
The DNA here is from genome assembly GCA_964517795.1 of uncultured Pirellulales bacterium. Lineage (GTDB taxonomy): Bacteria > Planctomycetota > Phycisphaerae > Sedimentisphaerales > Anaerobacaceae > CAZFDE01. Next base: position 10,207 of record CAZFDE010000015.1, read on the forward strand.
TAATATCCTCTGTTTCAGGGCAAATGTGTATCCGGTGAACGGAAGTAAATATGAAAATATCGCGCATTCAACGAGTCATCAAACTCATGGTCGCCCTCCAGTCCAAGCAATATCGCAATGCCGACCATCTTGCCGCCAGCCTGAACATCAGTCGCCGTACCCTTTATCGGGATTTAAATGAACTGCGCCGAGCGGGCATCCCCTGCCGGTTTAACCGAAAAACCAATACCTTCGATATCGATTCACGGTTCTTTCTCAAAAGCCCCGCCCTGAATCGGCACGAAGCGGTCAGCCTGTTAATGCTGGCACATAAAGCGGCCCATTTTCTCAATGCCCCTTTTCGCAACAGCTTACTCCAGTCGGCATTAAAGGTCGAAAACACACTCCAGCCGAACGTTCGGGTCTTTTGCCGTAAAGCCCTGGATCATATCTCGGTGCTGGCCGAACCGCATCACGATATCATCGAACTGGACAAACAATTTGATATCCTGCTGAACGCCGTCGTGCGGGATCAATCCCTGACGGTTACGACCTGCGAGTATTCGTCGCAAACGCAAAAGACATACGCGATCGAACCCTATGAATTGGTCTATAAAAATAACCAGTGGCATCTGGTCGGAAAAACCCCTCCCGGTCCGCATATGCGGTTGATCCCTTTCAGTGATCTGCGCCGCATCGTCAATCGCGGCAGGCACTTCGTACGAGACGAGTTGTTCAATATTCACGATTTTCTAGGCCGGGCATGGTCCACGCAGCCCGAGGGACAATTACACCATGTGCGGCTGAAGTTCTCACCGGCCGTCGCCGAGAAAACCAATGCGACGCAATGGCATACCACGCAGGAAAGTTTTTTCATGGACGACGGATCGCTGATTATGGATTTTCGGGTTGACGGACTCAGTGAGATTACCTGGTGGATCCTCAGTTTCGGCAACGAAGCGGAAGTATTAGCACCGGAAAAATTGCGCCGAAAAATCGCCGAGATCGCGCAACAAATGGTGCAGGTCAATTCGATATCCCCATAAACACGGCCCAATATCGACCGCAATAAAACAAATCCCCCCAGCCGTTACTGCGCTGGAAATTTCAGCAGCGGTTTTTGGGTGATCTCGTCGAATTTCGCCATCGCCTCTTTGCTGATTTGCTCGTCCCGATAGATATGCGGTGAAATCAGTACCAACAGCTCGGAATTCTTAATGACGGTATTGTTGCTTTTGAAGAGAAAGCCCAGGATCGGGATATCACCCAATAGCGGAATCTGATCGACCTCGACAGTCTTTTCCTGTCGGCGCAGCCCGCCGAACATCACCACCTCGCCGTCTTTGAGCATCAACGAACTGGTTGCTTTTCGCGCATCAACGACCGGCACTTCGGTCGCACTCTGGCCGGTTGTCACTTTTTGTTCCGATTCGACGGTCAGGAAAATATGATCATCGTCAATCACGATCGCCTCGACATCGAGTTTGACCCCGACATCCTTGAATTCGGTAGATGTCAATGCGGCCGCCCCACCGTCCGAGGAATCGGTTACCTCGGTGTATGGGATCTCCTCGACCGCGTCGATCGTCGCAGATCGGCCGCTGACCATCATCACCCGCGGACTGGCCAGGATTTCGACATCCCGTTTCTCTTGGATCAGGTGAACGACATTACGAATCGTGCCGCTGACCAAGCTGAATGCCCCACCCAGGCCGGTACTGTTAAAAGCGGTCGCGTTGCCGATTGTGGTCGAATCTTCGATCGTCGAGCCGATTCGCGCCGTGGTAAAATTCTGGCGATAGCCCACGTCGTAGATATTGTCCGAGAGAATATCCCAGTTAACCCCGATTTCCGTATCGTCTTCAATCTTGACATCGAGGATCACCACTTCGATCATCACCTGTTCGGGGCTGCGGTCGGCCTTTTCGATCTGCAGCAAAATTTTTTCAAGCACCTCATTGCTGTCGCAAATGATCAGCGAATTGCTGCGCATATCGGTATTAATGCGCCCATACGGCGAAGACATCGCCTCCAGTACGGTTTTGAAACTGATCGCATCGAGAAATTTCAGCGTCACCGTCTCGACAAACAATTCCGGCTTAACCTCGGGCACAGATACCGGCTGGTCCAACTCCTCGACGACCGGCGCCTGAGGCAGGGATATCCGCCCAAATGGATTAGCGCCGACCTGGGGCGCAGGGTCCTCTGCATATCCGGCGCTGATTATAACGCATATCAGCATCGAACAGTATATGGTCATCTTCGTCGCTGTCGGATTAATCATGATGATAGGTCTCCTTGTTTGGCACAACATAGATTGTGATCAATACGTTACATATGATATTGGGCGATGAGTCCCCTGCCAATTCGATTTGCAGCGAATCGATCATTACTTTTTGCGGGCGGTTGACCAATCGTTTTATCGCGTTGCGTATATGGGCATAGGCTCCCACCACCTGGAGATCGGCGGTCTGCCGGGTTACCGGGTACAAACCGGGCCGGTCCGTGTTTGATGTCAATAAACGATTTTTCAGGGTAAGCGAATACACCTTGCACTTTTCCTGGGTACAGATAATTTGGATATCACTGAAAAACTGGCCGGCCGTATCATCGGTAAAGAAACTATTTTCATACGTTTCGACCTGTGACCGGAGTTTTTTTAATTCGTTTCGCCGATTACTGACCGACATGTTCAACCGTTCGTGCCGGCCGTCCATATAAGATAAAATCATACTGTAATTTTCGCAGGCGGATAAATAACTCACATGAGGCCGGACGATCCAGTTGTACATACAGACGGCTAAAATAACCAACATCGCTGCTAAAAAAGCACCCCGCGATCGTCGATTCAGCATTGTCATTTTTTCAAGTACCATCGTTTTTCTCCCGGTCGAGAGCCAGTACACATTCAATTTCATAAAAAACCAGATAACTGTCCGGGGTTTCTTTTTGCGCTTCCACCAGCGAAGCCGATTCAAAGCAATTCAGTGTTTGCAGCTTTTTGACAAATTGATGGATCGCTTCATAGGAAATCGCCTCGCCTTCGATGCGAAGCATTCCGCCGGAATCGTTTTCCATTTCACGAATCGAAACCATCGCAGGAATCGCAGCACCTACCTGGTTCAACAGGCTCGACCAGTCGTATTCTACCGTACCGGCAAAGATGTTCCGGGCATAATCCCGCCGAGCCTTGAACGATTCGATTTTCGCTTCCAGTTGCGACTGTTCTTGACGAAGCTGATTCACGGCCTGCGACATTTTCGAATAATCCATCGCGTTGAATTGCGCCCGTGTTTTGTTAATCTTGAAACTCAGCGCGCCGATCCCAAGAATAATCAGCAGCGTGATTATCGCGGCCGCATTCATGGCGATTGCGGCATCGACCTTCATCGTTTTTATTTCGGCGGCCTCTGTCGGCAGCAGATTCATTTCAAAACCATTTTTGCCGCATCGCAACATGCTGAGCGCCAACCCGACCGCCACCGCCGAGAAATTATTGGCATCGTCGGGTGAAATCTCGATGTCCGTATCTTTATACATTTCATGTTTATTGAGAACCGTCAATGACGAGCATCTGCACAGTGCTTGAAGGTCCTGCGGATCGAACTCGCCGGCCCGACTCCGCTCATCATAGACATGCACATTCCATTTGCCTTTGAGTGTGTCCGCCTCCATATCGTAAAATTCAATCACCGTCCGGATTTGCTGACTGAGCCAGCGGTGTTGTGCATCGATCGAAGCCCGTGCGTCTTTTTCGATCTCTCGTATCCGTACAAAATTCAATTGCTGATCCTTGAATACCGCCAACGTTAACATCTCATCGTTCACAATCGCAAATACGACATGATCGTTGTAATGGCCGCATATCCGTTTGGTGTAAAACGCATCGCGATATGCCAGGATTGCCGGCTCGACCAGTGACAAATTCATCGAGAGCGAATTGACCGCGCGCGTACCCGCGATCAGTTTCTCGCGCTGAACGGCGGAAACTAATATGCGCTGATGATCGCCTTTTTTGAGATGTCCGAGCGGACAAAAATCAAAGCTGATTTCGGTATTGGCAATCGCGACACATCGCTTGAGCTCACCCTGCACGTATTGGCGAATATTCGCCGGCAGGACCTGTGGCATTTCAAAGATCTGCAGGATTTGGGGCCGAACAAATATCGATATGGCCGCCTGATCGGTATAAATCCGATTCCGTCGAACGATGCGACCAATCGCTCTTTTCAGTTCATCCGGTCGCTCGATTTCATGATCGACAATAATCCCCTCCGGCACGGGTTCGCGAATCATCTTGACTAATCGCAGCTCCGCGCCCTGCATCTCGACCAGAGCCATGCACACTTCATTGTCCGCGATATCAATTCCTAATGCGTTGCGTTTCTTTTTCATTATTCGTTTATCCTGTAATGATCGATCCGAATGGTATGAGGGCCGGCGGTCCCGACTGTGATATCCGCTTCCACTCGGGCCTGATAGCCCTCGGCGGTTGTCGCGGCCGATATAATTGTCAGATTCGGTAATGTTCCGCTGACGCTGACCGTGTACGTATCATCTTCAAATGATTTATTTGTAAATCCGTCGGTCCAACTCGAATCGTCGCGCAGTTCGGCAAACGCATCGTTAAGCCCGGCCTCGGCGGTTGCGACGGCCTGGGCCAGAAACACCTGATTGTGAACAATCTGAAGTTCCTCGGTGCTCATCTGCAGCATCCCCATCACCACCGCCGACATCAACGCGATCATGAATATCGTGATCAAAAACGCCGAACCTTTTTTGCCCTTCTTGTGTAACATCTTCACATCCTCTTACGGCCGGATTTCTCCCGAACCGGTTCCGGGCATCAATACGACCACCCAGCCGTCAGTGCCGGAGCCATCATACGCACACAGCATATGGCCCGAATCAATTCGGGCCAATGCCGGTGTCTCACCATTATTATCATCAAATTCATAAAGATCCCCTTCAACCGAAACCGTATCGGTGTCGGTATCTACACTCAAAATCACGGCCCAGCCGTCATTATTGTCGCCCTCATAAGCACAGAGAAATTGCGTTTCGCTGATCTGCGCCAAGGACGGTTCATTGCTATAATCGGAATCATATTCCAAAGCCGCTCCGGCGGAGATAGTCCATGAGCCGGTGTTGACCTTGATTATTTTTGCGAATCCGTCATTGCCGCTGCCGCGATACGTACACAAATAATGCCCTGAATCGACACGGATCAAGGCCGGACAGCGGCCGTTAGATGTATCATATTCAAATGTATCTGCTTTGCTGATCGACCAGTTGCCGGTGTTGACGGTCAAAATCGTCGCCCAGCCGTCATTACCACTGCCTGTATAGGCGCATAAATAATGGGTCGAATCAATCTGGGCCAGTGCCGACCATTTGCCTGCACTCGAATCAAATTCATATGTACTTTCCAGATCGACCGACCAGTCTTGGGGATCGACGCTTAATACGCCGGCCCACCCATCGTTGCCGGGACCTTTAACGGTAATCAAAAAATGGGTTGAATCGATCTGGATCACAGACGGTTCTTCGGCCTTGCTCGATATATATTCCGTCGAAGAAACATCATCCAGGTGCCATGTGTCCGTATCGACCTCCAGCACACAGGCCCAGCCGTCATTACTCTGCCCCTCATACACACACAAATAATGGGTCGAATCGATCTGAGCTAATGTTGGGTCCTGACACTGCTGATTATCAAATTCAACACTGTCCAGCACCGAAACCGTCCAGTCGCTCGGATCGACGTACAGGATATACGCCCATGCGTCATTGCTGCCGCCGCGACAAGCCACCAGATAATGATTGGAATCGATTTGTATAACAGCCGGTGTTTGCCCCTTGGAGCTGTTATACTCGTAAGCTGTTCCCTGGGTAAACTCACTGCCGACGCCGGCATAGCTTGTGCGCAGATAATTCCAAACGTAAAACGTTTTGTCCTGACCATCCGAATGACTGTTGGTCATCGCGATATCGGTTTTGATGGCGCGAATGACGTTAACATCCGTGATCGCCGTATCCAGGTCGCACGCATCGTAACAGGTAAACTGAAACTGACTGACCGGCCCGGCCAGCTCCGAGAGATCGCCCACTATCCCGTAAGTCACATAATCACTGGGATTGACTTCGTAGCGGAAATCATTGCCGTCATTGGCTTCAAACTGGATATAGCCTGTTGTTTCGGTCGAATCGCTCACCGCCATTATTCGAACCGCACGCGAAAGCTGATAGTTCAGATGTTCGATCAACGCCCGGCCGTTTTGTATTGCTTCGGCTGAACCTTTCTTGGATTCCCAACTGCCGTCAATAATCCGAAACAGCGGCACGATGGCCGAGAAAATGATGACAATGATCGACAGTGCCAAGATCATTTCGATTAGCGTTAAACCGTCTCTTCGGCTTTGAATTCTGCCTTCTGAAGTAAACAAATTGTTCCGTTTTTCATTCATTTTCAGCGCATAGATACACGTACACATCTATCGATTTTTCGGCAGAATTGAAGAACGATGTTACCAACCTTCACAGACAATCAACGCATTTCAAATATTCCAAATGAATCCCTGAAATCCGGGCTTTGATCGCCCAGACACACGTTTTATGAGACGCAATTACCTGAAATGAAAAGTGTTGAAAAAAAGCGAAGACCAGGCCCGATAACCTTACCAGCGTTTGGCGATATAAGTGGAGAGCGTCACCTCAATTTCACCGCTTGAAAGTGTGGCACTGGCATCTTGATCCAGGCCGACCGAAACGGTAACCAAACGCAGCATATCGGATTCACTGGTATCGGTCACATTGGCCAGGTAATATCCATCCAGTTCAGTATCCGACTCATCGAATGAACCGGCGTAATTAAACACACTTCGGGCCTTGATCTCATCGAGTTTCGCACGGGCCAGAACCAGACTTTTCGTTTTCCGCTCAATCAACCGGGTTGAACCATGAGCCGTCGATAATGCACGCAAGATCGGTACGATCGCGATCAGCAGCAGCGCCGAAGCCACCACCACTTCTGTGATCGTAAACGCTTTTCGACGATTTTCCGCATAGGTATCGAATGATTGGCTCAGTTTTCGCTGCATTGGATCATCCCCGTCGCCGAAATAATCGTGATCGTGAATTCCTTATCGGATGCGGATACGGTCAATGTGTTGTCACTGCCGTCTTTGAGATTACCCAGGGGGCCAAACTCGAACGTCCGGCCGCCGCTGCATGATACAACATCGTCGATCGTATAGGTATCCACGGCCTCACCGGTATCGAGATTCTCGATCTCATAGCTGCCATACGGCGTCGCACCGAGCATGTTGACCGCAAAGCCATCCGTGTTCGAAGCGGCATTAGTAATCGCCAGGTTCCGTGCGCGGCGTAGATCGGTCATGATTTTTCGCGCGACGGTGTCGGCCTGCTTGCCGTACACCACGGCATATTGCAGTCGCGGCACGGCGATCATGGCGATCACACCTAATATCGCCACCGCGATGATCAACTCGATCAATGTGAAAGCATTGCGGGATCGTTCCATTGGACTATCCGTTCAAACGAACAGGGATACCGCACTCTATGACGGCATCCCTGTGAACACCCCGTTCGAATACAGCCTTTTTTTTCAAGCGGCAATTATTAATGACTGTGATCGGAAACACGGTTGGTACTCGAGCTGTAGCTATATGCGGTACCAAACGGACAAGCCGGTGCGCCATCCGGGAAATAGTTCGTATCGGCGGTGACGTCGGTCAGACTGCTCGGCCATGAACCGGTGTCGGCATAATACATCTCGATCGATGTATTAATCGTGTCCACGTTGGTTTTACAGGCATTAATCTTTGCCGTGTTGGCGCTGGTGGTAATTCTCGGAATAGCGATCGCCGCTAAAGCACCGAGGATCAGAACCACGATCAGCAATTCAATCAATGTCAGCCCTTTTCTGTTACTCATTTTCAATCTCCTTTCACTTGAAATTCGAATTTCAACTACCCTATCGGCGCAAATGCCGCACAACTTTGCTTCTTTTCCCAAAAAAACACTTATTTGAGATGTCCCATATAATCGAACATGGGTAAATACACCCCCATCAGGATAAATCCGACCAACAGTCCCATAATCAATGTCAGGATCGGCTCCAGTTTGACCAGCAGATTTTTCACCATCCGGTCGATATCGCTATCCAGAAAAACGGATGCCTTTTGGAGCATCTCCGGCAAGATGCCCGCTTCTTCGCCCGACCCGGCCATCTGCACGACAATCGGGGGAAAAATGTCATGATCCATCAGGGACCGCGTCATTGCATTACCGGACCGTATGGAAGTTTGCAGGGATTTGACGACATCATTCATCATGGTATTATTGACCACGCGGCCGGCTACTTCCAGTGCATCGATCAACGAAATGCCCACTGAAGATAACATGGACACGGTTCGGGTGAAATTCGAGATCAAAACCAGCCGGTTCAGTTTGCCAAATATCGGCATCGTCAGCTTAAACCGGTCCAGCCGTTGACGCAATTGAGGATTTTGCAGTAATCGACGGATTGCGAAATATGATCCGCCGCCCAATAACGCCAGCAGCCACCATTGATGACGAATGACATCACTCATCAGGATCAATATCCGTGTCGGCGTCGGCAGCGGCACCTTAATCTGGTCGTATAATTTGATAAAGACCGGGATCACAAAGATCATCAGGCCGACGATAACCAGCACGCTGACTATGCCGACCACAATCGGATACATAAACGCCGATTTGACCTTCTGGCGGATGTCAGACTGGCGTTCCAGATATTCCGCACTCAACTGAAGCGCTTCGATCAGCTTACCGCCGGTTTCACCGGCTTCCAGCATCCCGATAAAAAATTCCGAGAACAGTTTACGATGCCCCTCGAACGCTTTTTTCAGGCTGGCTCCGTGACCGATCTTTTCGCGGATATCAGCAATCACGGCGGCAAAGGAAGGATTCTCCGATTGCTGTTCGAGTGTTTCCAGAATATCGCTGATCGGCAAACCGGCTGCATACATCCCCGAAAATTTATAGGCGAAAGTTACCACTTCGGCGTTTTTGATCCGGGTGCGGCGATCGACGAGTTTGCGTTTGCGATGCGCTTTTTCCAGGACACAGCCGACCTTCAAAAGTTCCCGCCGCAACGATTGGATGCTGTCAATATCATCATAAATTCCGTTAAATCGCTGCCCCGACGGATTTTTCGCGATGTATTCATAGACCGCCATCAGATCCCTTCAACCTCCACCACCCGTATCATCTCATCGATCGTGGTCTGCCCGCTTTTCACACGATCCAGGGCGCTTTGATATAGCGTCCGCATGCCTTCTGCGGTTGCCTGTTCCTTGAGTGCTACGGAATTTTGATTTTCCACGATCATCCGGCGAATTTTCGGCGACACCGTCAGAATTTCATAAACACTTTGTCGCCCGCGATAGCCGGTGTGTCCGCACACCTGACATTCGTCCGCTTTATATAATGTCTGTTCGGCCAAATCCGCAGGCAGACTGAGTTGGCTTAAGTGCTTCGGATCGGGTCGATAGGACTGGCGACATTCCGGGCAAACGGTTCGAACCAATCGCTGAGCAACGGTTCCCAGCAATGCCGATGCCACCAGATACGGCGGTACCGACAAATTGATCAACCGATAGATGGCACCGGCCGCATCGTTGGTATGCAGCGTGCTCAACACCAAATGGCCGGTCAACGCCGCACTGACAGCGATCTCCGCCGTTTCGATATCCCGGATTTCCCCGACCAGAATAATATCCGGGTCCTGGCGCACAATGCTTCGCAGTGCCGAGGCGAATGTCAGCCCCGCCGCTGGTTTAACCTGTAATTGTGTAATACCCTCCAGACGATATTCAACCGGGTCTTCGACGGTAACAATATTGACCTCGGGTCGATTCAATAATTGCAGCAACGAATAAAGCGTGGTCGTTTTGCCGCTGCCGGTCGGACCGGTCACCAGGATCATCCCGTATGGATTGGCGATCAGACGACGCATGTGTTGATTATCCCGGGCATCGCTGACAACGGTGTCCAGCGACCATTGCGATGAGCTTTTCTCCAATATACGGATCACAATCTTTTCCCCGCCGATTCCCGGCAGTGACGACACACGCAGATCGTATTCGCGACCGTCATAGCGTCGTTGAATATGACCGTCCTGCGGCGTTCGGTGTTCAGAGATATCCATATCCGCCAGTATCTTAATATGGGCAACCACCTCTGTTTGAGCGGTGGCCGGGAAATTGACCGCTTTGCGTAAAATACCGTCCACACGGTATCGCACACGCACATCTTCGTTTTGAGGTTCAATATGAATATCGCTGGCCTTGCTGTCGATCGCGCCGGAGATGATTGAGGAAACCAGCCGAGTGATCGGATCGCTCTCGGCCGTGATGGATTCCTGCAAATCCGCGTATTCGTCCTGTGGTGTCTCGGTCTCGTTTTTGAGCCGCATCGAAACGATCGTCTGGCGTGTAATATTTTCCACGTTGAAATGAAAATGAATCGTTTGACGAATAACCGAAGGCACCGCCGCCGCCGCAACAACATGAAATCCGGTTTTCATTTCCAACTGATCCCGAACAGCCAAGTTCAGCGGGTTCGCCATCGCAACCACCAGTTGATTGCCGTCTTTGCGGACCGGGATCACGGTGTGGCGACTGGCCAGCTCATAAGTGATCAAATGCGCGACCATCGGATCAACCATGTCCGGAGAAAGATTGATAAATTCGATCTGGTGCGCTTGGGCAACCGCTCGACTCAAACTCAGTTCATCCAACAGATCTTTGGCCTTGATCAGCCCGATCACGCTCTGACCGCTCTGGTGATGCTCCTCCGCCAGCAACGACAGTGTCTGCTCATCCAGAATCTTATTTTGTCTCAGATACGAAATTATCGGATCCTGATATTCCATCTGCGCGTATACCTCTTTGAAGATTGTATATTGTATGCTCTATCGACGCACACGCCGACTAACTTAATCATCATTACCCAATGCATGATCCACGGTCGTCCGATAAATAGGTCATACGCTTTTTTACGTCTTGTCGCTAAAGCCCGACTCCGGACGGTTCGATAACCCTTTAAACGTTCAAGAATTAAAATGCCGTTGTCCCTTCATTGAACTCGGGAGCGCCGTATGGATAAAAATATCCATGTATTGATCATTGATGATGACCTTACTGATATTATGCTCGCCAAGCGGGTTCTCTCCAAGTGCGCCCAGGGAATGAATTTCACTGTCGAATCGGCTCAAACACTGGATGAAGGGATTGCCGTTCTTCATCGTAATAATGATATTCGGATCATCCTGCTGGACCTGGGGCTGCCGGACAGCTCGGGCATCGAAACCGTTCGAATCATTAAACAGCATACGTCTCTTCCGGTGGTGGTCCTGACCGGACTGGATGACGACACTTTCGGTCTGGAGGCTATTCAAAACGGCGCTACGGATTATCTAATCAAGGGATCGTCTCTGGAAAAAATGCTGGTTCGCTCGATTCTTTATGCCATTGAACGCGAAAAGATCCGTCGTGAACTGCAGTTGGCTGAAGAGAAATACCGCACCGTTTTCGAAAACTCGGCCGTTGCGATTACATTGGTCGACGAGAACGAACGCATTATCTCATGGAACAAATTCACGGAAACCATGCTGCAAATGCAGCACAAAGACCTTTATCACAAACCCGTCAAATCGTTTTATCCCGAGGACCAATGGGGCAAAATCCGATCGTTCCGCGTTCGTGAAAAGGGCATGGAGCATCATCTGGAAACCAAAATGCTCCGCAAAGACGGTTCGGTAATCGATGTGGACGTGTCCATCAGCGTCTTAAAAGATACGGACAATCGAGTCACTGGTTCGATCGGAATCATCACGGACATTACCGAACGTAAACAGGCCGAAAAAAAGATGCACGATGCCATGGAAATAAAATCCCAGTTCATCTCCACCGTCTCGCATGAATTGCGCACCCCCTTGACCATCATCAAAGAAGATATCGCCATCATCCTGGACGGCAGCGCGGGCCGCATCAAAAAGAAACAGCGGGAAATCCTCGGCATCGCCAAGCGTAACGTCGATCGGCTCGCCCGGCTGATCAACGATGTACTCGATTTCCAGAAACTCGAGGCCGGACGAATACAATTTGATCTCAAAGAAAACAACATCAACGATATTGTCAAAGATGTCCATCGAACTATGCAGCCCATGACCCAAAGTAAACAGATCGACTTCATTTTGAACCTGGATACAAATATACCCCGCATTAAATGCGACAATGATAAAATTGTTCAGGTCCTGACGAACCTGGTCAGTAACGCCGCGAAATTCGCCGAACAGGGCAAGATCATGGTATCCACTACACGCGGTGAAAACACGGTCCTGACATCGGTTTCCGACACCGGCAAAGGCATTAAACCCGAAGACCTGCCGAAACTCTTTAACCGATTCCAGCAACTGGAAAACCGCGACGAACGCAAAACCGGCGGCACGGGTCTGGGCCTGGCGATCTCAAAACAAATCGTCCACCTCCATGGCGGTAAGATATGGGCCGAATCCCAATACGGTGAAGGCACAACCTTTCATTTTCTTCTGCCTATTCTCGAGCGGCGAACCCATCCGCGGCAAGAAGAACAAAAACAACCGCAGACCACCAATCAGCAAGATCCCACTGCCGAACAACAGCCGGTCCAATCCTGAACCCATAAAAAAAGTGGCTCAATAAATCGAGGCACTGATCACCATATGAAAATTGTGTGAATAGTCCTGTCAAGCAGAACAGGCTTTGGCGTGTGTGATCGCTTTTTCGATCTTCTCGGTCAGTTCCGTAAAATCAAACGGCTTGGCGATATAATCTTCGATCCCCTGCGAGGAGGCTTCGGTGATATCATCCGGGCTGTAATTGGCCGTCACCATAATGACCGGAATATCCGACGTTTCGGGATTTTGCTTGAGCCGACTGAGCGTTTCGTGACCGTTCAAAATCGGCATATTGATATCCAGCAAAATCAGATCGGGTTTTTTCTTGGCCACACTATCCAAAGCGGCCTGACCGTTGGGGACTGTGCTGATCGTGTAACCATGCGCTTTCAACCGAAATTCGATCGTACTAATATAATCCGGCTCGTCGTCAGCGATTAAAATGTTACCCCCTCGTGATTTCTTCTTTGATTTGAATAAATTGAACATAACATAGTTCCTTTGATCATTTTTCAGTCATTGTACACAATACGCTATCGTTAAAATATCGGCCGCTTAATCCGGTGATATTAGGAAAATCCCCGCAAAAAAACACGTCGTTGGCTAAAAAAAGAATTATCGGACGCCATAGAGGCAGTCAATCCATTTCCAGGACAAATTGTTCGATTGCCTGGCTGGCTTGTCGTCGGCCGGTCTTGATCCCATAATCGATCGTCGCCAACTGCTGGATCGCCGAGCCGATCTGATGCAATGACATCTGAGCAAGCGCATGAAAAAATCCGTCAACATTGCCCCATATTCGTAGCTTCTTGGCAACCAGTCCCGGATTCATCCGCCGATTGATCAGCACCTTTGCATCAAAAAACCGCCGAAACTGATATGCAAACGCTCCTACAATCGTATATTCGGCGCTGCGGTCTTCGGTCAGCATCCGCCGCAGCCGCGCAATGGCCCGCTGTTTATCCCCCGCCAGTACTGCATCGATCACACCGAACGCATTATAGATCCGGTTATGTCCGCACAGCGCCTCCACATCGTCAAGCGTGATGGTTTTACGCCCATCCGCATACAACGCCAGCTTATCGATCTCACTGTATAACCGGCTCAATTCTTCACTTACCAGCTCCACCAGCAACTGGGCCGCGTTGAAACTCAATTTCTTTTGATGCGTATCGGATGCATAACTGACTAATCGCCCCGGCAGATATTTCGCACTCGGGCTGTCCGCCGAAATTTTCTGACCGATCATGGGCAGTCGTTTGGCCAATCGCGTTCGCGAATCCCACGTTCCCACACAAAGAATCAAAATCCCTGTCGGGGATGGATGATCGAAATATTTTTCGAACGATTCGCGATTCTCTGAGATAAATTTATCCGCTTCGTAAATGATCGCCACCCGTTTATCCGAAAGGAACGGCTGGGTGCGAAGTTCATCGAAAATGTCCGCCGGCCCCATCACCGCCAAGTCCGCTTTGAGCAGCCCCATCTCCCGCTGCGATTCATCCAGCAACGAACCGATCAGCTTCTCGGCCTCTATATGCACCAGCGCGGTATCCTTGCCGGCGATGACATACACAGCATGCCGTTGATTTGGGGCCGTTTGCTTTTTCTTTGCCGCCGCCATCAACCCAACCTGTTATTCTGTCGAATCTTTTTGCTCGGGCTTTTCGTCGGCCGGAGGTTGCGACTCGTTTTGGTCCTCTTCGGACGCGATCCTGGTCACCGCCACCAGCTTATCATCCTCGCCTAATCGGATCAGCCGCACTCCCTGAGTATTGCGGCCGATATCGCGAAGTTCGCTCAGCCCGGTCCGCAGCATGATCCCCTTGGCCGTGATCAGCATCAGCTCATCCTCGTCGCAGATCGCCTTCAACGCCACTACCGGCCCGTTGCGTTCGCTCGTCTTGATATTGATCAGTCCGATGCCGCCGCGCGACTGCGAACGATAATCATCCAGAGAAGTCCGTTTGCCGAATCCGCGTTCGCACACCGTCAGCAGTGACGCCCCTTCGGTCGCGATTACCATGTCCACGACCTGGTCCTTACCTTTGAGCTTGATCCCCTTGACCCCGCGCGACACGCGCCCCATCGAGCGGACCTGGGTCTCCTCAAAGCGGATCGCCATCCCGTCCCGTGTACCCAAGATCACCTGATCGCTGCCGGAGGTCTCGGCCACCCCGATCAGTGCATCGTTGAGATCCAGTTTGATCGCGGTCACACCGTTTGATCGCGGATGACTGTAGGCACTGAGCTTGGTCTTTTTAATGATCCCGTTCTGCGTCGCCATGATCAGCTCACGGGTATCCGCTTCGTCCTCATCACCGTTGGTGAGATTACTGACATTAATAATCGATGCAATTGTCTGGTCACCAAGCTTAAGCATATTGGCAATACTGCGGCCCTTGCTCTGCCGCGACATACTCGGAATATCATAAACCTTGAGCCAATAACATTTGCCGCGGTTCGTAAACACCAACAGGTAATCGTGGGTCGATGCGATAAACAAATGCTCGATAAAGTCCCCTTCTTTCGTGTCCGAACCGATGACGCCTTTGCCGCCGCGGCCCTGCTTGCGATACGTATCAACCGGCACCCGCTTGATGTAACCGCTGTTGCTGACGGTGACGATCACATCTTCTTCGGCAATCAGGTCCTCGATATCGATCTTTTCGACCTTGCCGGTGATCTGTGTGCGTCGCTTGTCGCCGTATTTTTCCTTGATTTCATAGAGGTCCTCGCGAATCTCATCCAGCACGAGCTGCTCATTGGCCAAAAGCGACTCATACCCCTCGATCTGCTCGGCCAACTCGGCAAATTCTTTCGCCAGTTTCTTCATCTCCAGGCCCGTCAACCGCTGAAGCTGCATCGTCAAAATCGCGTCGGCCTGCGGGCCGGTCAGGAATTGATCGGATTTACTTTTCTCCTCCACAAATGCGGCCGGCAGAATTTCTTTCAACGTCGCCACTTCGCTCAATCGCAATGGTTTTTCCATCAAGTTCAGCTTGGCCGTCGGCGTGTCCGGCGATTTCTTGATCAGGTCGATGATCTCGTCAATATCGCTGACCGCCAAGAGCAATCCCTCGAGAATATGCGAGCGGTTGCGGCAGCGCTTCAGCAGAAATCGCGTTCGCCGACGGATTACGGTCTTGCGATGCTCGATAAAATAACTAAGCATCTGGCGAATATTGAGTGTCTCCGGCCGATTGTTCACCAGCGCAATATTCGCGATTGCGAATGTCGTCTGCAACGACGTGTAGCGGTAGAGCTTATTGAGCACGATCTCCGGCTCGCAGTCTTTTTTGACTTCGACCACAATTCGCATTCCGTGCCGGTCGGACTCATCGCGGACATCGGCGATCTCCGGGATCTGATTGCCGCGAACACAATCGGCGATCTTTGAAACGATCGTCGTCTTGACTACCATATAGGGTATCTCGGTAATGACGATGCGGTCTTTGCCCTTCTTTGGTGTTTCGATCTCGGCCTTGCCGCGTACCGTCAGGTGCCCGCGGCCGGTGGTGTAGGCATCGACGATCCCCTTCTTGCCGCAGATGATCCCGCCCGTTGGGAAATCCGGCCCCGGCAACACCTTCATGATATCCTTGAAGCCGCAATTCGGATCCTTGATCACTAATAGCAGCGCCTCGCAGACCTCGGTGATATTATGCGGCGCGATATTCGTTGCCATGCCGACGGCGATACCGGTCGAGCCGTTGACCAACAGGTTCGGGAACTTCGAGGGCAGCACCACCGGCTCGTTTCGGGTCTCATCGTAGTTCGGGATGAAATCAACCGTATCGTAATTGAGATCGCCGAGCATATCGGTGGCGGCCGCAGTCATCCGCGCTTCGGTATATCGCATGGCCGCGGGCGGATCGGCGTCGATACTGCCGAAATTGCCCTGCGGATCGACCAGCATGTACCGCATATTCCAGTCTTGACCCAGCCGCACCAGCGTGCCATAGGTCGCCTGGTCGCCATGCGGATGGTAATTACCGCTGGTATCGCCGACGATCTTGGCACATTTTCGGTGCTTGCTGCGCGGGCCGAGGTTCAGATCGTTCATCGCCACCAGGATCCGCCGCTGAGAGGGCTTGAGCCCGTCGCGGACATCCGGCAGCGCACGCGAAACGATTACACTCATCGCGTAGTTCAGGTACGAGTTTTTCAGTTCGTCGAGGATCCGAAGGTCCTCGAAGCGTTCTTCGATCTTTGCCGCTTCTGCCATGGCCGTTTAATCCTTTAACAACGGTCTTCTAAAACACATTAGAATAAGCTTAAAACAGGAAAAAGTCAACAACTGATTCCACCACTCTCTATGCAAACAATAAGGATAACTGATGGTTTAGCGACGCCTAAAACTGGTTGAGGAAACGCAGGTCATTTTCATAGAACATGCGGATATCGTTGATGCCGAATTTCTTCATGGCCAATCGCTCAATTCCGAACCCGAAGGCCCAGCCGGTGTATTTTTTGCTGTCGATGCCAACCGCATCAAAAACGTTTGGATCGACCATACCACAGCCGCCGACTTCCATCCAGGAGGCATTGCCATCCTTATCCACCCACAGCAGATCGACCTCGGCACTGGGCTCGGTAAACGGGAAAAAACTCGGGCGAAACTGCCACTTGGTCTGCGGCCCGAAAAACGCATGCATAAACTGATCGATCGTGGTTTTCATATCGACCATGGTAACCCCCTCATCGACAACCAGCGCTTCGAGCTGATGGAACATATACATATGCGTCGCATCGACGGTATCGGGCCGATAGACGCGGCCGGGCGCGACCACACGGATTGGCGGCGGGGTATTCTCCATCACGCGAATCTGGATCGTCGAGGTCTGCGTCCGCAGTAATGTATTCTCGTCGATATAGAAATTATCCATCGGATCGCGGGCTGGGTGCTCCGCCGGAATATTCAACGCGATAAAATTATGCCACTCGTCCTCGACCTCCGGACCGTATGCGATATTAAATCCCATCCGCGCAAATATCTCCAGCAACTCACTGACAGTCTGAGTAATGATATGCGGTTTGCCCAGCGTCACCTTTTTGCCGGGTAGTGTTACATCGATCAGTTCTTTGGTCTGTTGCTTCTGCTTCTGTTCGAGATCGGCCTTCAGTGATTCGAATGCCTCGGTAACCTGCTTCTTAATCCGGTTGGCGAGTTGACCGGCCTGCTTGCGATGCTCGGGTGCGACCTTGCCGATCTGGCTGAGCATTTGTGTGACCTGCCCCTTGCGAGAAAGGTATTTGAGACGAAAGGCTTCGAGCGATTCGGCGTTGACGACCTTTTTTAGCTCGTCGATCGCTTCGGCACCGATTTTCTCGAATGTCTCCAGCACGGGCCTTCTCCTCGAATCAAATACAGTTTATGCGACGGCGGCTTTGGCCGCATCGACGATCGCATCGAACCCTTTCGGGTCATCGATCGCGATCTCAGAGAGCATCTTGCGGTTCAGTGCGATATTGGCCTTCTTGCATCCATTAATGAATTCGCTGTAGCGGATCCCGCGCTGACGACAGGCAGCATTGAGACGGGTAATCCACAGACTACGGAAATCGCGTTTACGGAGTTTGCGTCCGATACGGGCATTCACGTCAGCCCGGATCACCGCGTCTTTGGCCAAACGGTATTGATTACCAGGCTGGCCGCGGAAGCCCTTGGCGGCTTTAAAGATACGCTTCTTTGCTTTGCGGCGAGCAGCGCCTTTTCTGACTCGTGGCATATCAGCTTTCCTTTCCTGAAACTGTCATAGGCCCCGCTGGCGGCAGCTGACAATCGAGCCGAGAAGCGGGCCGTTTTGGTTATTAACTCCGGTTCAAATTACAATTTACCCAGGCCGGCCTTGACCTTATTCGCATCGGTCGTGTTTAAATAGCCGCTTTTGCTGAGTTTGCGACGACGGTTGGCGTTCTTCGAACTCATCAGGTGTCCGGTAAACGCCTTTTTGTGCTTAACCTTGCCGGTCGCACTGACTTTGAACCGTTTCTTTAATCCCTTATGGGTCTTTTGCTTAGGCATATCGTCTGTCCTGTTCTTATCTGGAAAATATCAAAACTGGGAATTTTATGCGAATCGGGCTCACCGGTCAACAGAAATTTATGATTTTTCCGATTTTGGTTAAAAATCGCCGATTTTGAATTACCATACCCACCGCTGTCCGGCCATGTAGAACTGCAGCGTACGGGCATTCGGGTCGCCTTTTTCGACCATCCAGTCGCAAAGCTGCTTCTGCATTTTTTTGCGAATTTCCTCATAGGCCGGATCCTCAGCCAGATTATTCAGCGACCACGGGTCTTTTTCGTAATCGTAAAGCTCCTCACGCGACCGGTACAGATAGAACTGCAGCCGCTCGGCAATCTTCGGATCTCGTTTAGCACCGCTCTCAAGCGTATAGACCTGGTTGTCGGCAATAAATTTCGTCTGGCCGTTGGCCCATGCATTGAAGATGTAGCCGTATTTCTTCGTATGCAGCGCCCGCATCTCCAGCACGCGGAACTGGTCTCGGTGGAACATCGTAAAGACATGATCACGCTGCGGCTGTTTTCCGCCCTTCAATATCGGCTCGAACGAAAAACCATCCATATACTTTGGTGTCGGTGCACCGGCGATATCAAGCACCGTCGGCATCAGATCAATGCCGGAAATAAAATGGTCATCGTCAGTAGCACCGGCCTTTGTGACACCGGGCCAGCGGATCAGCCAAGGCGTCTTGTTTGAATTAACATATGTGCTGCCCTTGGCAAAACACAACGGTGCACCATTATCGGAAAGAAACATCACCATCGTATCGTCGGCCACGTTAAAATTATCGATCACATCCATGATCTTGCCGACCGTATCATCACAGCGTTTGACGGTGTTATAATAGATCGCCAGTTCGCCGCGGACTTCGGGGGTATCGGGCAGGTAGCCGGGGACATCGACCTCGTCGGGCTGGTAAATCCGCGATGGATCCGGTGGCGGATTGTCGCCGAAACGCCGCTCCTCATGTTCGCTTTTGGCAAACGGCCGGTGCGGATCGTGAATATTCATAATCATAAAGAACGGTTTTTTCGCTTGCTCCGCTTTTCTTAGAAACTGCTTTGATATCGTATAATAATGGTCCGGATTACGGCCGCCGTCAATTTTGTTGTGTTCGATGAAGTCCCAGTTTTGATCATCGGCCGGGGCAAAATGAGATACCTTAGCCATGATGCCGGTATAATAGCCGGCCTTTCGAAGCTGTTCCCCGAGCATGGGGATGCCGGGCAGAATCGGATTAAAGCCAACCGCACCGTTTCTAAACGGATATCGGCCGGTAATCCAGACCGATCGGCTTGGCTGACAAACTGAAATATTCACAAATCCATGGTTGAATCGCAGGCTTTGGGCCGCCAGCCGGTCGATATGCGGCGTAATATCCGGTGTCTTGTTGCCATAGCAGCCCGGGCTGTCCCACCCCATATCGTCGGCCGTGATGATCCAGATATTCGGCCGTTTGGCCGGTTTGTTTTCGTCTTTCGATGCGGCGGCCGATATTGCCCTACCAGACGCCAAAGAAGTAATCGTTAACGCACCGGCCGACAAAAACCCGCGACGATCTAATTTTTTCATGATTAAAAACTCCTTTTTGCACTATCAAAGAAAAATATATTGTCTCGATTTGCCGGAAAAATTCAAGCCCCAAATGCGCAATGAAAAAGCCCTGCACCGGATGGCACAGGGCTTTGCGATTCAATCGTGATCAAATCAAATTACTGGGGAATAACGTTTGTCGCACAGGGGCCTTTTTTGCCCTGTCCCAGTTCGAACTCGACCTTTTGGCCTTCGTCCAGAGTAGCATAGCCCTGAGTCTTGATCTCAGAGTGATGGACAAAAAGATCATCGCCGCCTTCGTCCGGGACGATAAAACCAAACCCCTTGCTCGCGTTAAACCATTTTACTGTACCTGTTCCCACGTGTACTTCTCCTTGGCCCTGTTACAGGCCGCATTAGATATCTCTCACCTTTTAATTTACCGGGAAAACATTCTTGAGAGATGAAAAAATATTTTCCTGTACTTGGACACTTTATACCACGCAAACGATGCGGTTGCAAGAAATATATTCCATTTTTATCGAATTTATAAAAATAAACGGTTTTTCCGCGGATTTCATCTCAAAAATGAGCTTTTATCGCTTTTGGGCGAATTTCGATTAATAATCTTCCACCCAGCCGGCAGCAAAACCGCCGCAATCGCGATCTTGATGATATCGCCGGGAATAAACGCCAGCACACCGGTCACGAGCGCAGCCGTTGGCCCAATCATAAATGTCAGCCACAACGCCCCGAAATAGTAGATGATCAGATTGCCGATCAGCATCGCCATAATGGTCGTCGATACACGGCGGTCCCATTTATTCTCGGCGAGAAAGCCGACGACGTAGGCCGCGATCACAAAACCAAACAGATATCCGCCGGTCGGACCGACCATCACGGCCAGCGTGGCCTTACCCTGGGAAAAAACGGGCAGACCCGCAAATCCTTCGGCCAGGTATAACAGAACCGTCGCGACCGCTCGTTTAGAGCCCAACAGTGCCCCCAGCAGCAAAACGACCAGAGTCTGGGCGGTAACCGGAACGGGGCTAAACGGCAGATTGACCGCGACCTGGGCGCTGAGTGCCAACAGCAGCGAGCCGGTCAGCACCAAAATCGCATCATAAACAAGCCCCCGGACTTTTTGCGAGGGCCGCAACACATCGGCATACGTTAATGCATTGATCATTGAATATCCCTTACCATGTTATATCGAACCGGATATCTATTATAGCAATATGATCGTATCGGTCAAACCTCCCTTCGGGCGAAAGCATTTTTTTACCCAGCGTCCTATATTATCTCCCGCTTGCGGCAGTCAGTTAAGCCGTAAAAAAAATCGCTGGAAAAACCGATTTTTGTTCGGTTTTTGTTTGGGTAATCGCCAGGGATTTTCCGATAGAGAGTATTACCCCTTAGCCATAAAATTGTAATTGACAAAGGACGGTGAACAATGGAACGATTCGCAGACAACTCTGATCGCAAACATGAGGCGGTATGTAAATTCGGCCCGGGTGGTGATTACGTGCGGTACTGGCCCGCCGGTGCGATGGAGCCAAAGACCGACGGCGGCCGCAAAGTCCACCAGCTATTGACCAAGATCGCTTCGATCATTGAGACCGCCGCGGCCAAAGGCGGCGACTTGGCCGTCAACGCCGTCGAGGAAGACCCGTCCCATGTCCATTTGATCGTTAAACGGAGTCCACAAAATGACCAATCGAACGAATCCGACGACCATGACACCGCGACAAATGCAGCTACTGGAATTGATCCATCGCAGTCAACGCAGACACTGCTATTCCCCGACGATCTCGGAGCTCGCCGCACAACTGGGTCTAAGCCGAAGCACCGTGTACGAACACATCGACGAACTGCGAAAAAAGCAACTACTGGCCACCGAACCGAACAAGGCACGCTCTTTGACGCTCACTGCCGCAGCGCAAAGACTGCTTAGGTCGCATCAGTCACATCCGAGAGAAGTGCCGCACAAGACCCAAGGCATCCGGATCGCCGGCCGCGTGGCCGCGGGGATACCCACAGAGGCGATCGAACAAAACGAAACACTGGATATGGATTCGTTTATCGGGCACGACGATGATCTGTTTGCACTGCAAGTAACCGGTGACAGCATGATCGAAGAAGGCATAAACGAAGGTGACTATGTGATCTGTCGAAAAACACAAACCGCCCATAACGGCCAATTGGTCGTTGCCGCTGTAGGCCGCGACGAAGCGACGCTGAAGCGCTTTTTCAAGGAAAATGATCATATCCGCCTGGAACCGGCGAATTGCAAATATGAGCCGATCATTGCCGATGACTGCCGGATCGAAGGCGTCGTCACCGGATTGATGCGACGGTATTAGCTCGGGCTGCTCTGGCGGATCTTGAGTTCGACCGACAAACAGTCGTCAAGCATGGTTTCGACAAGCCAAGCCATGAACAAAATGCTGCAAGAAGCAAAATCAAGACTGATGTAGAAGTCACGCAAATCCCTAATTTGGCGTGACATTCAATAAGACCACTACACATAACCACTTGTCAAGTTTAGAGTTAAACCACGCGCCCGGCAGGACTCGAACCTGCAACCTTCGGATTCGAAGTCCGCGACTCTATCCAATTGAGCTACGGGCGCATCAGAATCAAAGTCAAAGCAGTTTACCGACTTATCGTTTCGATGTCAACTGTACTGTGGGCCTAATCCCGCATGGGTGTTTCGGGCGAACGGACGGATTTGCGGTTCACCGGCGTGCCGTAATCATACGTATCCGTTCGGCTCAATCGCCAGACGTGTCCGGTCTGGCGATCCATCACGAATACCGACAGTGAATCATCGCCGGCCGCACAACATTCGAACGGTCCGCCCTGATCGTAGAGTGTGGCGCCAAACAGTAACATCAGGCAAACACCGGCCAGAAAACCAATTAAGATGTCTTTGATACTGATTTGCTTTGATACGTTTCGGATTGTATCCGTCATCAAATGAACCTCCAAAAATTAATGTTTTTATCATTATATCACATACAGCCGTTTTTGAAAAATATTCCATTAAAAATAACATTTTGAATCCGTTTGAAATCTTAAAAATGATATGGTAAAAAATACATCTATTGAATGGAATCGCATTATGGCTTTACGATTTATCTTAGGCCGGGCCGGGACCGGTAAAACTCATAACTGTATCCGGTCGGTAATCCGTGAACTGACGGCGCCGACCGCTGAGGTACCGATTATTCTACTGGTTCCCGAACAGGCGACCTATCATACCGAGCGTGAAATCCTCCTTGATCCCCGAATGAACGGTTACCATCGCCTCAATGTCCTGTCATTTCAGCGTTTGGGGTACTTTCTGGCCGGCAAAAATTCCGCAAAACCGCAACTTAGCCAGATCGCCCGCCAGATGTTTGTCCACCGTTTATTGCGTCAACATGCCGCCGATTTGAAACTCTTGGGTCGCAGTGCGTTTTACAGCGGCACGGCCGCACGGTTAACAGAGGTAATCACCGAACTCTATCGATACGATATTGAGCCCGACCGCCTTCGGGAAGCGGCGAAACAGTCAGACGAAGAATTATTTCGCCATAAAATCGCCGATATCGCCTATCTTTTTGAAAAATACAATCAAATCGTAGCAGATCGGTTTGTCGATCCGGATCTGCAGTTAATCAGAGCCCGCCGCCAAATTCAGGGAGCACCATTCGCCAAAGGGGCTTTGCTGTTTGTCGATGGTTTTGCGGGTTTTACGGCCTGCGAAAAAATGCTGCTGGCTGAATTGATCAAAAACGCATCCCAGACAACCATTGCCCTGTGTCTCGATCCCAAAGAGCTGGATCTTACTGACCCCAAGCCTCCTGCACCGGACAATCCGTTTGCCACAACGATCGAAACCTATATCGACCTGTATGAGATCATCAAAAAATGCAAGATCACGATTTCACCTGCGGTCTGTCTGGACCAAGCACATCGGTTCTCCAGTGCGTCTTGCTTGACGCATATCGAAAGTCATTTTCATCCGGGCCGTTACGATGCCGTTGACGTGGACGAAGCAGTAACACTCATATCGGCGACAGACCCGAGGCAGGAATGTGAGTTCATTGCCCGCCGGATCGCTCAACTGGTTCGAACCGGTGAAATTCGATATCATGATATCGCGGTGATCGTCGGCGATATCGAAGGCTACCAGCATTATCTGGCCGCGTCTTTCGAGGACGAGCAGATCCCTTACTTTCTCGACCGTCGCAAACCGCTGAACAATCATCCCTTGATTCAATTGATCTGCTGTGCATTGAAAGTGGTGCTGAATGATTTTGATTCGGCCGATGTGTTTGAATTCCTTAAAAATGACCTGTTGAATGTGCCGCCTGAGGATATTGATCTATTGGAAAATTACTGCATTGCTTACGGGGTCGATTCGCAGGACTGGCTGGCGGAGAACCGCTGGTCCTTCCATCATCCCGACGATCCGGCATTTAATGAAAACCGGATCGATGCAATTCGCAGGCACGCGACTGCGCCCCTGATCTCACTGTATGAACACGTTCAGCCTGACAATCAGGACACTCGGCCGATATCGGATATGACTGAGGCCATTTTTCATTTTCTTCAAACCCTTGAAGTTCAGGCTAAATTGCAACAGTGGACCGAACAGGCCTCGAAACAGCAGGATGCCGCAACAGCCAATCTGCACCGTCAGGTCTATGACCGGTTTTTCGATGTACTCGATGAGATGAACGAGATTTTTGACGACCAACCCTTCTTATTCAAAGATTTTTCCGATATTCTCACAGCCGCACTGGCACAACTGACGGTCGCCTTTATTCCGCCGACACTGGATCAGGTCTTGATCGGTTCGATTGAACGCAGCCGTCATCCCAATCTAAAGGTTGTCTTTCTCGCCGGGGCGACACAGCGGCAGTTTCCGACACCTGTCACTCAAACATCGCTGTTGACCGACCGACAACGAAAACGTTTGCAATCGCAGGGGGTCGCGTTAGCACCGAACATGGCCCAGTCAATGCTCCAGCGGCAATATTTGGCGTATATTGCCCTGACGCGGCCATCGCAAAAACTATATATCAGCTATCCGCAGACCGATACGGACGGCAACGCCGCTTTCCCATCGGAATATCTCACTCGGCTGACTGAAATTTTCACAAATCTTCAAATTCAACCGATCGACGATATACTCGACGATCTCGCCTCCATCCATACACCGCAAAAACTATCACAATCCTTATGCCGGGCATTATGCATCGATAATCGCGATGAGAAATCATATGCCGCCGCGGCCGAGTTGCTCAGCTCGATAAAAGACCAAAAGGATTTTCACAACGCCTTTGAACTGATTCGCCGAGCGGTCGATTATCAAAATACCGCCACACTGCAACCCTCTCTGTTGAACGAACTCATAGCGAAACCGCTTCGGTTGTCGGCCTCGAAACTTTCCATATTTGCGAAATGCCCGTACCAGTATTTCGCCCGATATACACTGTCACTTGATAAACGAAAACAATTCAAACTCGAACCGCTGGATTTAGGGACTTTCTATCATGAAGTTCTGGCCGCCGTTATTGGCCATCTTATTGACAGGCAAATTACATGGGACCGGCTCGATGATGACAAATTAACCGCATTGACAAACAAGTTCATAACAACGTGTATCAGCAAAAATACAGTTGTTAAAAATTTTCGCGAACATAGCCGCCACAATGCCTATATCATTCAACAGGCATCTGAAATCCTGATCGATTGTATTTTGGCACTGGCCCAACTGGGTCGGGCTGGAAAGCTGTTCCCCATAAAAACGGAAATCAAGTTCGGCACAGATTCAAAAAGTTCGCTGCCGTCGCTGCAGTTATGCTTACCGAACCAAAAAACCGTACAGCTTTCGGGGGTTCTCGATCGGATTGACAAAACTCCGAATGGTCTGGCCGTTGTGTATGATTACAAAACGACATCACGAAAAATGGACTGGACGAGTTTTTACTATGGGCTTGATCTGCAGTTACCTGTTTATCTGTCGGCCGTACAGGCCTTCTCAAAGCAATTGAAGGTCAAAGAAGCCGTCGGCGGCTTTTTTATTCCCATTCAGGCTGCGATTGAAACAATAAAATCCGATGAGTATGAAAAATCAAGAGATAAATTTCTGTACAAACCCCGCGGATTCTTTAACGGCCAACATTATCAGGCGATTGACCGATATGTTGAATCGAAGCAAAGCCCTTATTTCAGTTTTTATATCAGCAAAGACTCCCGGCAATATGGCAATTATAAAAACAATGATATTCTCAAGCCCGACCATTTCCAGTATATATTGGATCGTACCAAAAGGATTATTGGCGAATTAGTCGAACGCATGGACCAAGGCACCATCGAGGCAACGCCTTATCGCCGAGGCAGCAATACCGCCTGTGCCCAGTGCGAATTTCTTTCAGTATGCCGATTTGACTGGCAGATCAATGACTATCATACGATTCACACCCAAAGCAAAACCGATATTTTAACGGAGGGGGGATTTGATGTCTAAAAGCCCGGCCATCCAATGGACCGATCAGCAACTCGCGGCCATTGCTGCCCGAGACCGCGATGTCCTGGTCACGGCATCAGCGGGAACCGGAAAAACGGCTGTCCTTTCGGCTCGATGTGTCCGCTTGTTATCCGACAAGAAATTAGCCCCCGATATTCTCTCGGTCCTGGTATTGACCTTTACCGAGGCGGCCGCCGCCCAGATGAAAGATCGCATCGCCAAGCAGCTTAAAGAGGCGTATCTGCAAACACGCGATCATCGGCTCTATCAGCAACTTATGCTGGTGCCGGCCGCCGATATCAGCACGATCCATGCGTTCTGCAAACGGCTGATTACCGAGCATTTTTATCATCTGGATATCGACCCGGCTTTTCGTGTCATGGATGAAGATGAGGCGATGCTGTTGAAAAACCGTACGCTCGAAAAAACAATGGATTGGGCCTGGCGTCAACCAAACCTGGCCGGATCGCTGGCCGAATTGCTGCAGTATCGCAATGTTCGCGATGAGCGGGGTTTTCTCCCCTCGATCATCGAGCTCAGCGACGACCTCGATAGTATCATCCAGCCGCAAAACTGGTTCACCACCGCACAGCGAATGCTTGAACCTCAAAAAATAAAAGAACAAAAAACAGAATTCCTTAAAAATCTGACAGTTGAAACATTAATGCATGCCATCGAACGAACAGAGATGGCAATCCAGCTTGCCAATCATTACAGTGACAAAAATAAATTTCAATCACAATGGCACGTATTTATCAAATCGGCAGAACAATTAATCTCTGAATTAAAGAATAACCCGAAAGACCTGTCTGAAAAAATTGATGAGTGCGTCGAATCATTACCCTCGTCTAATAAGCCGCGTTCGCTCCAAGACGACAATATTAAAAAACAGTTTGATGAATTATCCAAAAAAACCAAAACGCAAATTAAATCTCTTTCCCAATATCTTTCTTCGGACAGTCAATTCGATGCCGTTGCGATTCACCAGACCAAAATCATGCTCGAGCTGCTGCAGCAATTTCGCCGGCTTTACAGACAAGCGAAGAAGCAGCTCAACACCCTTGATTTTTCCGATCTTGAGCATCAGTCCCTGGCATTACTGTCAGAATCAGATAATCCTTCAAAGCCATCAACGATCGCCAAAACGCTCCAGCAGCGCTACCGCTTCATTTTTATCGATGAATATCAGGACATCAATCCGGTCCAGCAGGCGATCCTTTCATTATTGACGGCCGGCGAGAACATGTTTATGGTCGGCGACGTCAAGCAGAGCATCTATGCCTTTCGCGGTGCCCGGCCGGACTATTTTCTTCAAACATACCATAATGCCGTCAATAACAAACAACCCAAAGCGGCATTGCCAATACCCCTGCAAAGCAACTTCCGTTCCGAGAAGCGGCTGCTGGATTTTGTGAATCAGGTCTTTGGCCGGATTATGACAAAATCCTTCGCAGGGATCGATTACGACAAACATGCCGAGTTGCTGCCCGGCACCGATATCAATGATCATACCGATGCGCCCTGTGTGGAAATTCACTTGCTGGATAAATCATTTGCCCCGGATAATCAAGATGACAGCAGCAATGACGCGGACCGATCAACCAATATGGGCACGCTCAATGCCAGCCGGCTCGAAGCCAAATTGGCCGCCGAAAAGATACAGGCACTTGTCCAATCTCAAGACCCGAAGGACTGGATCTATGACAAAGAAATCGCATCCCGCCGGCCAGTCGAATACCGCGATATTGTCGTGCTGATGCGGTCACCGGCATCGCGGGCCAACATCTGGACAGAAATCTTTCAATTGTGCGGCATCCCTGTTGACAGCCAGAGTGCATCCGGTTTTCTGGCGGCAACCGAAATTGCCGATTGCCTCTCGTTGCTGAAACTCCTCGACAATCCCCGCCGCGATATTAAACTGGCGGCCGTTTTGCGAAGCCCGTTTTTCAATTTCAGTGATTCCGATCTCGCCAAGATTCGCATTTTCACCGATCCCAAAGCAACACCGGCTTTTTATGATGCCGTCTTCCGATATCAGCAAGATGGGTCGGATACGACGCTCAAGCAAAAACTTTCGGACTTTTTCCAAAAGATCGCACACTGGCGAAAACATGCACGAAATGCGATACTGGCCGACCTGATTTGGGACATCTTCCACCAGAGTGGTTATCTGGCCTATGTGCAAGCCCTTCCCAATGGTCCGCAGCGATATGCCAATCTGCTCAAGTTTCATGAACGGGCCATCCAGTTCGAAGGATTTGCCGCTTCAGCGGGCCATCTTTCATTGATACGATTCATTGAATTTATCGAACAGCTTGAGCAAAACGCTCGGGATTGGGCGCCGGCCAAGACCGATTCGTCGGCACAGAACACGGTGCGGATTATGAGTATTCACAAGAGCAAAGGCCTCGAATTTCCGGTTGTGATCCTCGCCGAGCTCGACAGCCCATTCAGTACGAAAGACAGTCGCCTCGATGCGATCCTGGATGAACACGGCCTGTTGGGACTTAAGGTCATCGACCCTGATGCCAAGGTCAAACAGCCGAGCATCCTGTGGCATATCGCAACAGATCATCGGCAAAAAATCGCTCGTCAGGAGGAAATGCGAATCCTTTACGTCGCCATGACACGAGCCAAAAATCGATTAATTATTACCGCTTCCGGCCAGATCGATCGCATTGGGCGAGATATCCGGTTAACCAATAATATAAACAAATCAACCTTACCGGATTTCCTGCTGGCCGACGGCAAAAGTCATCTGGACTGGCTGATAACCGCACTGGGTGCGGATGCCGGTTTGCTAAAACATTTTTCGAATACCGAGGCGAATCAACCATACACCGGTGACATATTTACCCTGCATTTATATAGACAATTCCAATTGGTAGAATTCGCCGAAGCGATCGAAAACTTACGTCTGAAAAAGGTGCAAAAACCGCAAGTCTGCAAAAAAGCTGCTTCTGCAGAAACCCAAAAGCAGATCGATACCCTGCGTCAAAATTTCCAGTGGCGTTATTCATACCCCGATGCGGTTCACATAGCGGCCAAACAATCTGTCAGCGACATCACCCATCAGGCCGACGAATACCGCCGGCCGGTATTTACCCCGCATTTCGAGAGAAAACCGCGAATCTTATCTGCAGATGAAAATACGATTACAGGTGCACAGGTCGGCACTGCAACGCATTTAATTCTATCGAAACTCGACGTTTCGCAACCGGTGACCGCTGAGTCGATCTCAAAGACCGTAAAAGAATGTCTCGATGACAGAATGATCGATATGGCCGCGGCCCGGCAAATCGATATCAACGCGATTCTCAAATTCTTCGAATGTGAGCCGGGTCAATTACTGCTGGATACGAACAACGCCGTACATCGCGAATGGTCATTTACATTTGCTTGCCCGGCCAATGAAATCTCTGATTCCGCCAATGATGAAAAGATCATCATCCAGGGCATTATCGACTGTCTGGTCCTGTCCGCCAAAGGATTTCACGTGATCGACTTTAAGACCGACCACATCACTGAATCGCAGTTGCCGCAGCGGGTCGAATCATATCGAACCCAGTTGATGCTTTATACGCGGGCTGCCCAGGCAATCCTCAAACAAAAACCGCTGGGCATCTGGCTGCACTTTTTAGCAATTGATCGACCAATCAATCTAAAGGAGTTTTTCAAATGAACGCAGGATATTCACGCCGACAATTTTTGAAGACGGCAGCAGCATCGTCTCTTTCTGGATTATTTATGAATACATGGTTGCATGCGGCCGGCAAGGCCTCAGAAGTCAAGCAAAAGCCGAACATCATTTTTATCCTGACCGATGATCAGGGCTATGGCGATCTCGGCCGACATGGCCACCCGTTCCTGAAAACGCCCAATATCGACAAGATCTATGACCAAAGTGTGCGGTTTTCTAATTTTTATGTCAGCCCCTGCTGCTCGCCGACACGAGCGGCGCTGATGACCGGTATGCATGAATTTCGAAACGGCATCACCCATACCATCGAACCGCGCGAACATTTGAACATTAAAGCGACCATCCTGCCGCAGATTCTCAAGTCCGCCGGCTATGCCACCGGTCATTTCGGAAAATGGCACCTTGGCAACAGCAAGGACTACTTCCCCCATGAGCGGGGCTTTGATCTGTCCGTACGGCCTAAAGGAATTCACACATCAAGTAATTTCGATGCCGGTATTATGCGAAACGGAAAGCCCGAACCGAGCAAGGGGTTCCGCGAGGATGTCCTGTTCGATGAGGCGATGAAATTCTGTGAATCGAATCGTGACAAGCCGTTCTTTTGTTACCTGGCGACATTCTCACCGCATACGCCGCTGGTCGCGCCCGAGGAATTTATCAAGCCCTATCGTGGAAAGGTTCGCGATGACATTGCAATCTTTCTCGGGATGATCGCCAATATCGACTGGAACGTCGGGCGGCTGATGAAAAAACTCAAGGAACTTGGCATCGACGACAATACCATCATCATCTTCATGAACGATAACGGCGAAACGGTCGGTCTCGATGCCTACAATGCCGGCATGCGCGGCTGCAAGTGCACGATCTGGCATGGTGGATCCCGGGCCATGTCGCTGTGGTATTGGCCGGAACACTTCAAACCGCGTACAGAAGGCGCACTGACCGCCCATCTGGATGTCCTGCCAACGTTGGTTGAACTCGCAGGTGCTCAGATACCCTCACAGTTGAAGCATCAATTAGAGGGATATAGTTTGGTGCCGCTGCTGAAATCTGAACATGGCAAATTTCCCCGCAACCGCAAACTCTTCGGCCATGTCGGCCGCTGGCCCAATGGGATGGCCGATTCCCACAAATACGCTATGGCCTCGGTCCGTCAGGGCGATTATCTGCTGATGCGAAGCCGTCCGTGCGATAATCCTGAGTGTACCCCCGAACTTCGCGGCAACCAGTGTCATACCCTGCGCATGGTGGAAAAAGGCGCCACCCGGGCCGTCTATACCCAAGATAATGCCCAGTTCCATTGGGGTGTTTCGCCGAAAGATCGCTGGGTGCTGTTTAATACGACTAACGATCCGGCCTGCCGGAATGATCTAACGGACAAAATGCCGCAGTTGGTCAACGAGCTTGCGGCCGATTACGATCAGTGGTGGGATTCGGTCCGCCCGGGCATGATCAACGAACAGGAATGAATCATTAAACCTATGGTTCTGTTGTTACTACCAGAATCGCCCAAGGATCGATACCGGGAATTTGAATTTTCGTGTATTCATTTGAACTGGACGTTCCAAGATCGACTTTTTCTGAAAGGACTGAATACGCACCGGCTTGTTTGGCCGATAGTTTTTCACCATCCTTGAGCATCTGCTGGGCTTTTTGATAAGCTTTCTGGTGAAGTGACTTATTATAACCAACCGGCCGAAGCATCGACACCTTTAAACCGCCCGCTGGGAAGAAACTCTCATTTCGCAGCGATAATTCAAAATCCGATGGTCGTTCGCTCCAATCCACCAGATGAATCACAATCGGCGCATCTTCGTGGCCGGGAATAGCACGTAAAAATGCATATATCTGATCTTCGCCGGATCCAAGTTTAACGGGAACTTGATCATATCTGTTTTCTTCGATATCCGGGCCGAATCCGCCGGCGTCTTCGTACCCATCCAGATACTCGGTGATCGAACGCACAAAACCGAAAAGATCGGCAAAATGTTCGGGCTTGCCGAAATAACGGCCTGCTCCGTCTCTGGTATCTTCGAACATATCCCAGGGAACACGTGCCAGCCCGCCGGATGCATAAGCGGTGGCGATAACCTGCCGTTTGAGCGGATTCAGTTCGGTCTGCGAATATTGCTTGCCCATACTTTTAGGCGTGCCAAAAATCTGAAGCTTGCCGAACCGCCGTGCGGTACAGGCCCGGTCATAGATATGTGCGGGATTGGCATAATTCATTACCAATTCTGAGATCGCAAAGTCAAAGACCAGATCATGCGGAAGTTCCCATCGTTGGTGAGAGGCATTGTTGTGTGAAAAGGTAATGCGTTTGAGCGCGTGAATATTGATGGCCGTTCTCAGGTTCGTAAAAAATCGCGAGGTCACCTTCGCCTGATAATCCGTAAACAAACTAAAAAGCGGATTGGACTCATACACTGCTCGATCATTTTTGACCATATTATTGTCATACAGCCATTGTCTGTAATTGAATTTGCTCAAATCGGAAATATGATATGCGTTTAATTGGGACGCATTCAATTGAGTCTTGAGGTATTCTCGAAATCCGTTCATGCAATATGGACAGAAACATCCCCGCCCCACACTGGCAAAATGATATTGGATCGCTGAACTGTCCCGCTGAAGAACCTCAGCGCCGTATTGCACATTTTTAACATAATAATCTAAATTGTTTCTGAGATAGACGGGATTGTTCATGCAGCCGGGATAGATCGGTTGAATCCAATCTTTCGAATGCTCCATAAACAACGGCTTCATCCGCAGATCGAGCAGGCTGTTGGCAATATATTCTCTTCCCGCAGCCAGTTCCACATCGACACCGGTAGCCGGTTCGCCCGATGCGCCGAATACACAGCCCATATCCTTAACCTTGCGGATTAGTTCTTTTTCATGTTCATTGAATCGCAGATATACCCACTCCAGCCGTGTCGCGTGAAAATCCCGAATAGCGTCAAACGTATTCTGGTCGTCATCGGCGTTCATCGGCCGAAAATTCAGCGATCGGATCGATACATCACTGGCCGAAGGCAAATAACCGGGCCTGTCATAGGATTCGACTACCTCATGAACTGTTGTGGCATTGGCGGCCGTTGCTATAATCAGAATTAGAAAAAATTGAACAAAAGCCGAATGGTTGTACCGTTTAACCATGTTATTTCCTTTACAATAAGAACCACTATTTAGCGTTGATCACTGGAATCGCTTTTATTATATGGGATATTGAAATGATGTCGAGAAATTCCGAGGAATTCAAAATGCGGATGAGAGGAGTCGAACCTCCACGGGCCGA
>CAZFDE010000016.1:0-22385 GCA_964517795.1 uncultured Pirellulales bacterium
CCGCATCATAGTCGGTCCCGAAATAAACATCGTGCGAGAGTGCATCGTCGCTTTCCGTCCAGCTCAGGATCGTCGAACCGTCCAGCGGCAGGACCGCCCGGTTGGTCGGAACCGGTTCGGATGCCCGATTCGGATCATACGGGTCGGCGGTGATGACGGTGGTTTGGGTGTTGGAATTGTACTGGATATTCAAGGTGCCCAAACCATTGTAGGCCTTCAATGTGCCTTCGTCACGATATTTGATCATGCGATCATAATAGAGTTCGCCACCTTCGTGCACCAAAACGCCGCCGCTGGTGAGGTTCACCCAGCCCTGTCCAACAGACGCGGCCCCGACATTGGCGTCGTTAATCCACAGACCCGGATAGTCACCGGTCGTGGCGTTGAGCCGAAGGGTGCCGCCGGAAAGCTGCACGTGAGCGGTACCCGGTCCCCAGGGAACACCCATGCCGCGTTCCACAATGACCTCGCCGCCGTCCATGTTCAATTGGGCGGAACCGCCGTCGCGGCAGAAATTAAAGGTCCCGATATTCTTGATCACGCCGCCGCTCATGTCGATAATACCGACCGCACCGGTATTATGGCCGATGTTAATCCAGTCGGTTTGAATATCAATCACGCCGCCGGTCATATTCAGCCTACCGGTCGAATTTGCATCATTCGATCCAATGAATAACCGTTTGTCTGTCAAAATCGTACCGCCGTTCATGTTCAGTGTTCCACTGGAACCTTCGGCGGATCCGATATAAATGGCGCCTGTGGCATCAACCAGGTCGACCAATCCGCCGTTCATCGTCAAGCTTGAACCATTCGCATTGGGATCCGCAACCGCAATTCTTAACCATTGCGCTACGTTAATGGTTCCGTAATTGACAATCATATCACTGGGACTGCCATGTCCGATGCGTACTTGATTGACATCGATTACGCCGCTGTTGAGGGTAAATTTACCATAACTGCCCAGGTTGTTGCCTAATCGAATCTGCGTCGCATCCAGACTGCCGCCGGCCATATTCACATCGCCGTCAGCATCATCCTGATTGGCGACAAATAAGTTATCGACCGTTACATCACCGTTGGTCATCGTGAAAGTCGCCTGACCATCATTGCCGACATATATATTGTTGGCATCGACGCTGGTGCCCGAACCACTGAGCACAAAATCACCGATACCGGTGGCGGCGTTACCGATAAGAATTTGATAAGCAGTCAAGCTGCCGCCGGCCATATTGACATCGCCCTTCGCGGCATTACCCACAAACAGGTTGTCACCGGTCAGATCAAGCGTCCCGTTGTTGATCGTCAAAAGGCCTTGACTAACGTTGCCGATAATGGAATTGTCCTGAACATTTTGTGCAGCAGGTGTTTGGATCGTTCCGCCGTTAATCGTAATCTCACCGTACGCATTCGGATCATTTCCCGCGACCAATGGGGTTTTGCATAATCCGCCGTTGATCACCACATAACCGCTGGCCGGACCGCCATCGCCGGACCATCCGGCATAGATCGTATTGAGATGTGTTGCCAGTGTGCCGATGGCGTCGGTTTCATAAGCGACTTGACCGCCCAGGATACCGCCTTCGATCGTTAAGGTTCCGATACCGGTCGCTGTCCCATAATTTGCACCGATATACGTATTATACGCCTTGGTTTCCCCGGAGATCAGGTTCACATCTGTCTCTGCCTGCCATCCGATATGGAAAGACCCGTCAAGCACCGGGGTATTGAAATCCACTTGCGAGCCGGTTAACAGGTCAACACTTGATGTGATGTTACAATACCCGGCTGTATTTGAATCAAAGACCGGGCTGTCGCAGGCATCGGGAACGCCACTGGGGTTCCAGTTGCCTGCGGTGTGGAAACTGTGGTCGCCTGCGCCGCTGTTGTTTCGCCAATAACTATAACCGGCCGAAACACTGGTCGTCAGGCACAACAGTACCATCAAACAGATTAACCATTTCAATTTCTGCATAACAAATCCTCCTTACAAAAAAAGTTGATAAAAGATATTTTTGAGACAATTAACCAATTGTCATAAGATGCATCCAAAATACGTTTGGTGACTGTACGTATCAGCGACCGTCCTCCGGGTCAATTAATTTCAGGACAAATAATCCAAGTCAATCTTATTTCATAAGCATTATACCAGATAGCCTGTAATCGTGCAAGTTTATTTTGCGCAAAAGTTTTGGAAAAATGCGTCATTACAGAAAAATCCAAGCCGTTTTCCCGTCCCATAAACGATTTAGAGCTTTTTTAAGGGGACGAAAGGGTTTCAATGCGTTTTTTGGCCAATAAATAGGATTCCTGGCCCAAACGGCTGAATAACGGCCGGTCCGGATACATCACATGAAATTGTTCGCGATATTGGTCTTCGATCCAAACTGCTTTTTGATAATGATCCAGTGCGATATTTTTTTTATCCAGTTCTTCGGCGATCTGGGCCAACATCATGTGGAGTCTGGCAATATTGGGATATCGTCGGATCGCTTTTTGAGTATAAAGAAAAGCTTTTTCAAACCATGCGTGAGAATCCGACGATTCCCGGTGTGCGACCAGCAGATACACCTGGGCCAGGTTTTCGTAATGACGATAGTCGGCCGGATTTCGCTCGATCGCCCCCAACAGCGAATGCTCCGCTTTCTCTAACGCTGGGTGCGAATCGAATTGCTGGTAATACTGTTGCAGATAAAGTTTGGCATCCATCGATAACGGCAGCGGGTTCAGACGATCCGCTTTGGCCGACTGTTGCAGTGCGGCATGAGCCGGCATAAAAGCCCCTTGGGCCATGTTGTCATGTGCATCGACAATATACCGGGTACTTTTTAAGACGGGAATCAGCCCAATATATAAATAAGCAGCAAACAGTCCGATGCAAACAATCACGATAACCCTTCGGATCCACTTTGCTTTAGATCGAATCAACGGAATCTCCACACATGGACTGCCCAACAGTGCCGCAATGGCGACCATGATCCACATAATCGATCCCACACCCGGTTCGAAAATCGCAAAATCGATCAGACTGTGAGCGATAAATGCCAATATTGCGCACACCACCACGGCAATTTGTAATGTTGCCAGGATATGCAGTTCGAACACATGTTTCTTCATCATGATAACCCATAGTGGAATACCGATTGCGGCAAAAAACCCGACCAATCCCAGCGGGCCGTACTGTGCCAGGAGGCTAAGCACCGCATTATGCGGATCGGCAACGGACTCCAAAGCCCCGGGCGCCTTATAGTGGGTATAGCGGTATGTGAAATTACCGGGGCCGACGCCGAGGAACGGATGATCGGCAATCATCTCAGCGGCCCCTTGCCAGTACTGCCAGCGAACGAGCATGGAATTGCCGCCCGGCAGCCGGTCATGGGTAACCCCATAATGAACAACCATCGTCGTTAATCCCGCAAGGGACAGTAGGGTCAATATAAAAATTACATACCGAAATCGCTGCAACGGTTTTTTGAATATTGCATAAATGGCAAACAGTATGAATGCTAAAGCCACCGCTGCAATCGCTCCTTTTTTAAACGTAATTAAAATTGCCCCCATGCAAATGAGCGTTGAGATCGCTAAAAAGACCAATTCGATGATATGTCGCCTGTGTTTTAGATTTGCGAGCCGGCCAAAGAACAGACACGCCGCACATGCACCGCTGAGCAGACCGAAAGCACCGGCGGAATTACCGGTCATAAAAAAACCGCGCACATCCCGGGAATAGAGACTGTGCTCAAAGAGCATTTGCTGGAACGAACCCGGTTGAACCCCCAATTCGTTGAGCATTTGTTGCGGCTGGGCTTGGTACTGTGTAATCATCTCTTCATTGATCTGGTATTTCTGAGCGGCCGCATAAAGACTCGAACAAATCCCGATCGCGACAATGACATATAAGACCGCGATAAGACGATTGGGGCTTTTAGCCAATTGGAAAATCAAAAAACCGGTCAGCATCATTGAGAGCATCGTCGCGGACATGCTGATCGAATCGCGCTTGTTGGGGGCGACGACAAATCCGGCGATACAGGCGACCGTAAAAATCGCGATGCCGATCTCCAAATAACTGATTCGATAACAGGATCCTCTCGAGCACTGCATTACAGTCCATATCAGAAAAATAAAAATGATTGTTCCGGATAACCATGCGCTTTGCGCGGCAGTCGTCAGATTCACGGGTTGGTCGGCGCCGCGGCCCTGAATGCCTTCGAGCTGTAACACCCGCACCACCACCGTACATAGCGTCAGGATCAGCAGGCCGATTTCGAACCATCTTTCTGCCCGACTCGGGGAGTGTTCAAATTTGCGTTTTGTCGTTGTCATAATTGCCGGTCGTTTCCAGGATCGCAATCATACTCAGGACCATCAATGTTTGGATAAAGATCAGTATCGCACCGATGAAGTTGACCTGATACAAGAAAATCGCACCAAGCCCGCAGCACACGGTTGCCAGATAAAGCGTTAATGCGGTTTGGGTGTCGGACAGACCGCGTTTGCGAAGTCGATGCGAAAAATGCTGTGTGTCGCCGACAAAGGGGCTTTTCCCCTGGCGGACCCGTAACACAGTAACGCTGATAAAATCATAGAGCGGCACCGCCATTACGACCAGCGGCATGAGAACCGGATACCATTGGCCGCCCTGAACCTGTTGATAATAGGTTGTTTTTAAGCTCAGGGTTGCGATGAAAAAGCCGATGACCAGCGAACCGGCGTCGCCGGCAAAGATTTTAGCCGGCGGGAAGTTCAGGATCAGAAATCCCAGCAACGCACCGACGAAGATCAGGGCCAGACCGCCGACAAATACCTGGCCACTCATTGCCGCGGCCACAAATAAAATCAGCGTTACGATGGCGGCAATGCCCGCGCATGCGCCGTCCATGTTGTCGAGGAAATTGAATGCATTCATTAAAAAGACGATCCACACGGCGGACAGGATCGTGGTAATCCAATGATTGTGAATAAATAATTCGACCCGGATATCGGCCAATCCCGCGGCGGTTAGTGCGATCACGAATTGACCGATTAACTTCGTGAACGGCCCGGCATGTTTGATATCGTCCCACAGGCCTAATCCGAATGCGGCAATCGTGCACAGGATCAATATCCATAATTGATTGATCCGCGATAAAAAGCCTTCGGTATGGATCGTCGCCGATTCATCCAGCCACCGGATACGACCGGGTGCCACACCGAATTGAACAAACAACAATGCCCCGATCATCAGTCCGGCCAGCGTCAGGGCAATAGCGATACCGCCGCCCATGGGGATGACCTGCTGCTTATAGCGGTCGGCCCGTGGCCGGGAGACAAAGCCGGCTTTTAAGGCAAAGCGGCGTACCATTATCGTCAGCAGTAAACTCACTGCAAATGCGCCGAGCGCCGAAAGTCCAGCAAGTATCGTTATGCTTTCGATCGTAACTGCTCCATTAATCGGTTGCGAACCTTTGAAAAGAAATCCATATAGTTCTGTTCCCGGTAATCCGGATAGGTAAATTCAAAGGGTTTCCATTGGCCTTTTTCGTATATCAGGGTCACCTCAGCATACATTTTCTTGCCGATATAGATACGATGCGAATAATTTTTTGTTGTCGCCAACACCAGTTTTGACGTGCCAATATAGCCGGGATCGAGATTGATCGGCCGCGGCACATCCAATCCGGATTTGCGGGCGAACTGCTGTTCGATGCGGTTGGTTTTATGTTTGATAGCCGCCAGCCGCCTGGGGCAGATCAATTTTTCGAAGCTGACAAACCGGCGAAGGATGTTCGCGCCAGTCTGATCTTTATAGTAATCGGTTTGAGTGAACGGCCATATATCGCTGGTCAAATCGACCGGGCCGAATTTCGATTCCAGTAATTCTCCCGCTTTTTCCAGGCACCGGTTATCGGCGGCAAGGATACCGACAATGCATTTGACCGGTTTGGGAGGATTCAATTTCCACATAGTTATTTCTGTGCGGCCTTTAAATCGGCCAGGATCGCCATTGCTTGTTCGACCGCCTGATCGATCGCGATGCGATGA
This sequence comes from uncultured Pirellulales bacterium, assembly GCA_964517795.1. GTDB lineage: Bacteria > Planctomycetota > Phycisphaerae > Sedimentisphaerales > Anaerobacaceae > CAZFDE01. The sequence continues at coordinate 6,022 of CAZFDE010000016.1, forward strand.
CTTTCGCCCTCGTCGCGACGCTTGCTCTCTACCTCACCCTGGGCGACCGCTTTTTTGCCGACCGTGATCCGAAGCGGTATGCCCAGCAGGTCCGCATCTTTGAACTTCACCCCGCCCCGCATATCGCGATCGTCGAGCAATACCTCGACCCCATGTTGCACAAGCTGATCATAGATCGTATCCGCCGTTCGCACCACATCCGGTTCGTCCTGATTGACACTGGTCACGATTACTTCAAAGGGGGCGATCGATATCGGCCAGATAATGCCGTTTTCATCGTAGGATGTTTCGATCGTCGAAGCGATGATCCGGTTAATACCGATACCGTAACAGCCCATCAGGCAGGGGATCTCCACACCGTTTTCGTCAAGAAACGTTGCGTTGAGTTTGCTACTGTATTTGGTGCCGAGCTTAAAGACCTGGCCGACTTCGATCCCGCGTTTGAATTTAAGCGGTTTGCCGTTATAGGTATCCCCTTCGGCAGCGTTGCGGATATCCTCGACCATGATCGTTTCGCCCTCGAGCGCAAAATCGCGGCCCGGCACGACGCCCAGCAGGTGATAATCGGTTTTGTTGGCACCGGTTACACCCACCGCCATCGCGGCGACGGCATGATCGATCACCATTTTATGGAGCTTTTTCTCAAGCCCGATCGGTCCGGCAAAGCCGACTGCGGCCTGGGTCACTTTTTCGATGGTTTGCTCATCGGCCAATTCGTTATGAATCCCGCCAAGTACCTGGGTTAGTTTCTCGGGATTCAGTTCGTGGTCGCCGCGGACCAGGGCAGCAATAATTCCGTTTTCGCTGGTATAGATCAATGTCTTGATCATATCGCGAGGCTGGGTTTTGAGAAATTCGCAGACCGCCTCAATCGAGCCGACGTCGGGAGTATTGACCTCTTTGGGAGATTCCGCAGACGGGTCGCGATCTGCTTTGGCAACCGGATCGACGGCGGCTTTTTCGATATTCGCGGCATACGAGCCGTCTTCGGTATAAACGATAATATCTTCGCCATTGTCGCAGGGGATCGTGAACTGATGCGAGCCGGAACCGCCCATCTCGCCGGATTCGGCTTCGACGATCACATAATCCAGCCCGCACCGTTTGAATATTCGGCAGTACGCATCGTACATTTTGCGATAGGTCTGATCGAGGCATTTCTCGCTGCTGTGAAAACTGTAGGAATCCTTCATAATAAATTCACGGCTGCGCAGCACACCGAAGCGGGGCCGAAATTCGTCGCGAAATTTGAAACTGATCTGGTAAAGATTCATCGGAAGCTGCTTATACGACTGAATTTCGTTAGCGGCCAGCGCCGTGATGACCTCCTCGGCGGTCGGTGCCAGAACATTTTCGCGGCCGTGGCGATCGGTAAAACGGGCCATCGTCGGGCCATAATCGACATTGCGGCCGGTCTGCTGCCACAGTTCGATCGGCTGCACACACGGCAGCAGCAGCTCCTGAGCGCCGGCGCGGTTCATTTCCTCGCGGACGATTTGTATCACCTTGAGCAGGCAGCGAAACCCCAGCGGAAGGTAACTGTAGGTTCCGCTGGAGAGTTTACGCATCAGGCCGGCCCGGACCATGAGCTGGTGGCTGGGGATCTCGGCGTCGGCGGGGACTTCCTTAACCGTCGGTATCAGCATTTGGCTGTATCGCATATCGGTTCCTTACATTGATTGTGTCATAAACGACTGGTTTTTTACCTATCTGCGTGTGTTATATCGCAACCGGTCCGGGCTTTCAAGCGTAAAACAATCAGATTGGCAAAAGGTGGTTTGCGGCCGGTAAAAGATTTTTTAAAAACCAGATAAATCAATTTGGGCTTTTGGGGTGTCGTTGTGTAAAATCAATGCGTCGGTACAAAGAAGAAATTGATGGATGGTCGATATGACCCAAGCACAGAAAACAAAAACTGGCTTTTCGCTTTTTCCGGGCAAGCGGCTGGGCAAGTATCGCCTGGTCAAACACCTCGGCGAAGGGGGCAGTTGCGAAGTCTGGAAAGCCCGCGATTGGGTCGAAGGGATCTGGGTTGCGCTGAAGATCCCCCTGGCCGGCATGGACGGTCGTCGCGACAACCAAACACTGCTTAAAGAAATTCGGATGGTGACCCAACTGCGACATCGGCATATCATGCCGGTCAAAAACGCCGACATCATCGAGGACCATGTCGTCCTGGCAACCCCGTTGTCGGTGGGGACGCTCGACGATAAGAGCCGCCCCATGTCGCCGAAAAAAATTATTTCGATCATGACCCATGTTTTGGATGGTCTGGCTTATGCCCATCGCCATCGGCTGGTGCACTGCGATGTAACGCCCGGCAATATCTTTTTGTTTCCCGACGGGCGTGCGGCTCTGGGCGATTTTGGCATCTCGATGCGATTGCAGGGTAAACCGGTTACGATCGACGATTTCGGCACACCCGGCTATGTCGCGCCGGAACAGGCTTACGGCAAGCCCACGTATCAAAGCGACTGCTTTGCCGCGGCTCTGGTCCTCTATGAATACCTGACGGGCGTACTGCCGCGATGGCCGTTCCGATGGCCGCCCAAAGGTGCGCCGCGTCTGAAGAAGAAAATGAACCTGAAATTTTTCCGGTTCATGCAGAAGGCCCTGAGTATCGATCCGGCAAAACGATTCGACAATGCCGGTGAAATGCATGATGCACTGATCGATGCCTTGCCTAAAGCCATGCAAGAACAATTGAGTATTTCCATAAATAATCACAAACGTCTGAATTGGAAAAAAATGCGGCGGCTGGCGTTCGTGCAGAAATACAAACGGGTTTTCGGTCAATTTTTCAACTGCACTGATTGCGGCAACCCGATCGCCGAGGTGATGGGGATCTGCCCGTGGTGCGGTTCGGATAAAAACCGGTACGACAGCCGCAGCGCATACGATTATATCTGCACACGTTGTCATAAGGGAATTGCGCCCGAATGGCACTATTGCCCCTGGTGCTACGGAGGGGGATTCGAATCGCCGCATGAAAAACGAAGTGCCGGCCTACGCTATCACCGCAAATGCAAACACTGCGGCAAACCACTGATGCATTTTATGAAATATTGCCCGTGGTGCCGACGAAAAGTAAACCGGCCGTGGCAGGTTCGCCCGTTTCCAGAAGTTTGCGGCACCTGCGGCTGGTCCGTCGATACGGATTTTTGGATTCATTGTCCCTGGTGCGAGCAACAATTAATCTGAAATACAATGGATAACTGTAACGATTTACCCCAATACGACGAATATCAATCCCCGGTTACCGGTCAATTCGCGTATTGTGCCGATTCCGATCGCGGCAAAGTGCGTTCGCAAAACGAAGATGCCTTTATCGTGGAACCGCAGGTCGGCCTGTTTGTCGTCTGCGATGGGATGGGCGGCCATCGCGGTGGCGCAATGGCAGCACAGATCGTTGTCGAAGACTTGTCGGTAATGATCGAAAACCGTCTGCACGATATGAGATCAGATTCACCCGCGGCTATCCGTTCCATGCTCGCCAAGACGATCATTAAGCAAAATCGCGATCTTTGCCTGGAACAAAACAGCGAATCGGGCTTTTCCGATATGGGCGCGACTGTGGTGGTTCTGCTGCTGCGTAGCGGCCGGGCGTATATCGCCAATCTCGGCGACAGCCGCATCTACCTGTTTCGAAACGGCAAATTGCGTCAGTTGACCAAGGACCATTCCGTTGTGGCTGAATTGATCGACCAGGGGGCGATTGAACCTCACCAGGCCGAAGATCACGCCGCCCAGGGCCTGATCACCCGATACGTCGGGATGCCCGAAAAACCAAAACCGCATGTCCGGTCGATAGCGATTAAGGAAAATGACCGGTTTTTACTTTGCACCGATGGCTTAACGGATATGGTCGATGATTCGACAATTGCGCAACTCCTTCTGGAAAATGAAAACACAAAATCAGCGTGTGCAAAACTACTGGAATCGGCCCTTAACGGCGGCGGCCACGACAATATCACTACTATCATGGTCAGGCAGCTTTCACTATGATGAAGTGTACTGGCCGTAAGCAGTGTTTTACAACACCCTGTCTTGACATATAAGGCATGTGATAAGGTTATTAAAAGATCTGTACCCAACCAGACAGGCCCTTTTTTCTTGATTAAATCACACGCATCTTTCATAATGGGCCAAAAAGTTCAAAAGGAGCCAAGATAATGCCGCATCAGTTTATTAACACCATTGAGCCGGGAAAAACCATTAACGATGTTTACTTGATCACCGAGCCCATTTTGCGCAGCACCACCAACGGCAGCCTGTATATCGCGATGTACATCGGCGATCGCACCGGCCAACTCAACGGCCGCATGTGGCAGGCGACCGAACAGGCCTTTCAGATGATGCCCAAACCCGGTTTTGTCCGTATCCAGGGCCGAAGTGAGCTCTATAAAGACAATCTTCAGATCGTCGTCAATAATTTCAGCGTCGTGCAAAGCAATCAGATCAAAATTGACGATTACCTCGCCCGGACCGACAAAGACGTCAACCGGCTATTCGACGAGATCAAGGTCATGCTTGGCAAAATCAAAAATACCGCTATTCGCGAGATCGTCCGGGCTTTTCTATCCGATGAGCCGTTAATGGAAAATTTCTGCAAAGCCCCGGCCGCGGTCAAACTGCACCACAATTACCTCGGCGGTCTGATCGAACATACCCATAACATGCTCAACGTTGCAACCGCGATTTTGCCGCTGTACCCGGATGTCAATGCGGACCTGGTCCTGGCAGGCATTTTCATTCACGATATGGGAAAAACGGAGGAACTGAGTTACGATATTGCCTTCAGCTATACCGATTCGGGCCAACTGATCGGCCATATTTCCAAGACCCTTTTGATGCTGAACGAAAAGGCCCGTGAATTAAACCAACAGGGTAAAACCATCGGTCCTGAAATCACCGATGCCCTCGGGCATATTGTCCTGGCCCATCATGGTCAGTACGAATTCGGCTCACCGAAACTGCCGGCTATCCCCGAAGCGTTCATGGTCAACTACATCGACGATCTCGATGCCAAGATCAACCAGGTGACCAGCCTCATTCAAAACGAACCCGGTGACACCGACTGGACAAGCTGGCAAAAGTCACTGGAAACCCGCATTTATCGAAGAGCGATCGAATAGGACCTTGAGGAGTAAAAAATTACCGGCCGAGCCCCCCGGTATTGATTCGACCGGTAAATGGCCAACATACATTGCATTAACTGCTGTGAAATACAATCGGCCGGTTCGGCCTGTAAGAAAAGATATTTTTCAGCTCGGTGACAGCTATGTGGCATGGAGCAGAAACTTTTCGGCTAAAAAACCGTTGGCGCTGTCTGGGAAGCTATTTTCGAAGCCGTCGGGCGGTATCGCTTCATGCTGATCCCGCTGTATCGCCATCGCTGCTGAAATTGCCCGATCGAGATTTCTTCCCGTCCGGTTACCGGGTCCGCCAGTACAACGGTATGTTTGCGAACCGCCAGGATCGCCACACAATGATCTTTTAATAGCGATTCTTTCAGGATCACCAGTGTTATATCGTTTTGACGCAGGTCCGCCACCGAATCATACGATTCGTAGCGGCACACCAATCCGTCCATGATATATAGCCGCTGCAGCGTGTCGGCCAGACATTGCGGGATCGTCCCGGTCATTGGACAGCAGTATGACAGCGCCGCCAGCTCACCTTCATGCCCGTTGAGGCCGAGTTTGTTCAACGCGGTTACCGCGGCCGCCGGCGCACAGGTAAAATTCGTCCCCTGGAAACAATCCCCGTTAGCATCGATATTTGTTTCGAGCTGCAAGAGATTGCCGCGTATCAGGCCGGGAACCAAAAACGGGCCGATGATGAACCAGCTCAGTACCAGAGCCATGATCAAAGCGACCGTCCATTTCTGGAACCGGTATTTGATCCGTGAATATGGAGCCATTAAACCGATCGTTGTCGCCAGCGCCAGCGTCACGAACCGAAACCGACCGAACATGAACAAACTGAACGGGAAAACGAATTCCATCCGGTAATTAAATCGCGGAACCAGCAGCATGAAAATGAAAAATATGGACAGACCATACCCGATCAGCCACCGGTGGCCGCGCAGTTTCGAAAAATAGCTGCCGACCAGCAGGCCGCCCAGTATGACCAGAGTGATGCCCAGCAAATCCAGCCAGATTGTCATATCACCCGCCTTTGAAGGATAACCCAAATCGAGCTTTTCATCATATACCCATTATAGCGGAAAAAGATTCGAATTTCAAGCTTTAACCGCCTCCGTACATGAAAAAAACCGCTTCAGGGGCACTTTGACGATTGCCGAACCCGCAAATTTTTTTATAATCAAAACCGATGGCACAGCAGAAAACCAGAATTTATTCGGTCAGTCAGGTCAACCACCTGATCAAGGCGGCCTTGGATCAGTCCCTGCCGGCCCAAATGGTCGTCAAGGGCGAGATCACCGATTTCAAGCTCCACCACAGCGGCCATGCGTATTTCGCCCTCAAAGACGAAAAATCGGTCCTGCCGGTCGTGTTGTGGAAGTCAACCCTGGCGAAAGTAAAATTCGTTCCCGAGAATGGCATGGCGGTCCTGGCAACCGGCTACATCGACGTCTATCCGCCGCAGGGCCGCTACCAGTTCCATGTCGAAAAGCTCGTCCCCGAGGGCCAGGGTGCGCTGCAGATCGCCTTCGAGCAGATGGTCAAGCGGTTGCAGGCCGAGGGCCTGTTCGCCGACGAGCATAAAAAACCACTGCCGAAATACCCCATGCGGATCGGGATTGTTACCAGTCAATCCGGTGCCGCCCTCGGTGATATTCAGACCAGTATCCACAACCGCTGGCCGTGTGCGAAATTGTTTCTTTATCCCGTCCCCGTCCAGGGCGAAGGGGCCGCCGAGAAGATCGCCGCCGCCATCACCGATATCAACCAGCGAAACGCCGGGCTCAAGCTCGATATCCTGATTGTCGGCCGCGGCGGCGGGTCGATGGAGGACCTCTGGGCATTTAACGAAGAGCCCCTCGCCCGCGCGGTCTTCGCATCCGATTTACCGGTCATCAGCGCCGTCGGCCACGAGGTCGATACGACAATCTGTGATTTGGTAGCGGATGCCCGAGCTTCGACGCCGACCAAGGCGGGCGTGATTGCTGTGCCCGATATGCAAGAGGTACTCGCTCAACTGACGGTGATTGGCCGGCGGCTGGATAGCGAAATTCGAGGCCGCGTCAGATTGGCCGACCAGCAGCTCAAGACCATCCTCGCCGGCGCGATTTTCAAACGGCCGCAGACGATGGTATTGAATCGCCAGCAGCAGCTTGACGAAACAGCGCTTAGGCTTTCCGCGGCCTCAAAGGGCCTGTTCACACAGCTAAAGCAGCGACTGGACGATTTCGCCGTGCAACTGGCGTCGATTGAGCCGCATCGACTGCTCGGTCAAAAGCGGCTCGATCTAAGTACCCTTGCCAATCGCATGACCACGGGCGTTTATCGCGTCAAAGAGCAGCGTCAACTGCAATTGGCCTCGCTGACCGGCAAGCTCGCGGCCATGGACCCCAGGGCCGTGCTCAAACGCGGCTACAGCCTCACGACCAATCTGGCTACCGGCCGGCTGGTCAAGACCGTCGCCGATGTCAAAATCGGCGATACGATCCGTACCGAACTGGCCGACCGAAAAACCATTGAAAGCCAGGTGAAGAAGGTGTGAAGGTTTGAAAAGTGCAAAAGGTGTGAAAGCACCAAAGTAATGAATTTTGCTGGAATTATTGCCGAATATGCACTAAAGTGGTTTTGAGTTTTTAGTTTTGGTTTTGACTTTACCGTTTTAACTTTTAAGTTCCTTTACTATGGCGAAGAAAGAAAATAAGCAGGACGATCCGGGCAAGCTTTCGTTCGAGGAAGCGATCAAGGAGCTGACTGCGATCGTTGGCAAAATCGAGCAGGGCGACATCGCACTGGCCTCGAGTATCGACCAGTACGAACGCGGCATGAGCCTGATCAAACATTGCCAGGGGATCCTCAAGCAGGCCGAGAAACGCATCGAGGACATCTCCAAAAAACAGGCCGACCAATAATACGCGAGCGTGGCGGAACTGGCAGACGCGCAAGGTTTAGGTCCTTGTGTCCAACCGGACGTGGAGGTTCGACTCCTCTCGCTCGCATTCATTCGGCCCTCGTGGCTCGGGCTTCATGACTCGTTGGTTGAATTCACTTCGTTCATAACCATTTTTAGGTAGGGTAAACCGTCATGTCCACACGACTTTGCCGCCGTGATTCGTTTTTTTATTATTCCTGCGACCTGTCCTTTGTCGCCTTAGCATAGAAGGAAGCCAGAAATCCAGATCACTGTCATTAACCAGCGTCTTTACAATCCTTGCATCTCTAAAAGCCCAAGCCAGTCAAGCGCTTCAATTTCGGGGCCGGTTTTGACGGTATAATAGTTCAGGTACTGTTTGAATTCGACGTTTTGAGGGTCGTATTTGCAGATCCTGTTATGATCATTGGCCATCCTGACCAGCGCATCTTTCTGCTCTTGCGTCTTTTTCGCACTGTAATTGACGATTCGCTGATCCGGCCTGCTAACGAAGATATTCTTTTGTACCGTGTTATTCTTAGACTCACGATTGAATTGCATGAATGGATTTTTAATATTGTAAACAAAATTATGCTCAACTAATACCCCCGCGCCGCCACAGTCCCATCGAAATGCATTGTTAAGCGGGTGTGGAGAAAATTCACATTCGGAAATATCATGAATCAAATTGCCCCTGCAAACGGTTCCATCCTGTCTGCCCAGAAAATAAAATGCGCCACCGTCATTCAGCAACTCCAAAACATGATAAACATGGTTGTATTCGATGATATTGCCTTGGCATGGCGATATTTTGGTTGACCACAGCCAGCCGCTGGAGACAGCGGAGTAAGGAAGGTCCCTGATGAGATTGTGGGCGACCACATTATTGCCGGACAGCCCCATCCAGATTCCAACAGCGCCGAAATAGACCTGGCCGCATTTTTCAATGAGATTGTTTGTTATTCTGTTTCCTGCCGAGGCTTGCTGAGGTGACTTTTTCCACCAGAACTGCCCGTCAATCAAACGATTGTTCTCGTTTTCGCCGACCATCATGCCATTACCGGCGATATCGAAAATATGACAGGAATTGATTGAATTGTTATAACACTGCCGGCCAAAGGAGATCCCCGCCTGAGAAATTTTTGAAAGCCTGATCTTCTCAAGGCTGCAGTTCTTACAGCCCGTCAATTCGATACTTGCCGGTATCCTTTTCCATACCTGGGCATTGGCGGTTTCTTCGTCTTCGACAGGAATCTCATCGATCTTTTGGGAGACATAAAAGTTTGCCTGTGCCTCCAGAAAATGATTTTCTTCTGGCATCCAGTTGGAGAACTGAAATTCAATATCCTTGAAATGCAGGTTCCGTACATACACATCTTTTTCGGGGTCGCCTCGGACGATCAGAAAATGGTCAACATAGGGCGCGAAGAAATCCGGCTTGCGGCCCTGATCCTTTGGCGCCAGGTAATAGATCACCTTGCCGGCATCCCGGTCAATAGACCACCGGCCCGGCTGGGCCACACCGTGGACGTTTTCCACCGCGTAGGGCTGATGGGGGAACCGGCCCAGCTTGAACCACCATTTATCAAATGCCGCAGCGTATTGTGCGGTAATCACTCGTTCCTGAGTATCCACCGAAGCGATCGGTGTTCGTGAGATCGACCAGTCATGAATAAAAAGCAGCTCGGCGTGACTGTAATCGTAATCTGGATTGAGGTCGCCCTGGTAATACTGAATCTTATGGGTGTTGTCGATGGCCTTTTCCTTGCGAAAGTAACCCTCTTGCGGCAGTCGGGTCAGTTCGACAAGGTTGCCATCCTTGTAAAGTTGGCGGAAATTCCACCGGCCGGCTTTCACGTCAGGGATATCGGTATAAAAAGCATTGCGATCTTTGTCCAGTTTCCATCCGGTAATCTTTTTTGATCCGTCGATAACAACCTTCTCGCCCGGAAAGCCGCGGTAGGTAATGCTGAACCGTTCGGTCCCGCTGTCAGCCGGGGTAAATTCGATCGGTCGGGCAATGACGTATCGGCCCTTGCGGATATAGACCGTCTTGTCGGCGTCCAGGCCGGCGGCGATGACTTGCCGCAGGGCATCCCGGGCCCTGGTGATTGTTTTGAACGGTTTTTCGTAACTTCCGGGGTTGGCGTCATTACCTTCGGGCGATACGAAAAAATCGCCCGGAATTTGCGGTTTGTGCGAATCAGCGAGCAACGGACACAGCAAGCCGGCTAAAACGATCAGGATCAATACGCATGTTCTGTTTTTCATTTGTTCTTCATTTCCTTTTTTTCGATCAGGTGTTTGTAGGATGCGGTTAGGCCGGCGCGGGCAGCAAGGTGCCATGGGAACGCCGGATCGTCGATACGGGTATCGAAATAATTATTGTTCCAGGTCATACCTTCTTCGGCGTTTTTACTGCCGCCGATGGCGGGATTTCGATTGAAACGTACCGGCCGCGGCTCGGCGTCGAAAACAACATTGTCGCAGACTGTATAACCGCTGCTGCCGGCGTCGAAGAAGAAGGCGTTATTGGCCCAAGCGTGCAGCGTTGGCGAGGCGAATTGCCACTTGCCGATCCCGTAAATCAGGTTGCCGCAGATACGTGTGCCGGGCTGATGGCCGAGCGTATAGATTCCGCCGGCATCGGAGAGACGCCGAATCACGTTAAAGATGCGGTTGTATTCGACGATGCAGTTTTTCATGCAGGTCGGGACTGAACTCCATTTGTAGCCGACGTGGATGGCGACATACGGCAGATTGTATATGAGGTTGTGCCGGATCCGCGTGCCGTCGGTGAATGCAGTGAAGATACCGACGCCGTCGTAATAGACGCTGCCGCAACGGGTAATGATGTTGTTCTCGACGGTATTATTAATCGGCACCTGCGCAGGCGTGTCCCAGTCGGCGTCAAGTTTGGCCAGCGGCTCGGTTCGGTGGCCGACGGAGATGCCAGTGATACCGATATCGTCGATCCGACAGCCGACGATGCGGTTTTCGCAGCAGCCGGCGCCAAGCCCGACGGCCGTTGCGCCGATACCGAAAATCTCGCAATCGATCAGTCCACAATTCCGGGTGTATTGCCACTCGATCGCGGCGGGCGGGACCATCGCGGGCATTTTCGGTTCGGCGTGCGGCTTGTAGCCGTAATAGCCGGCCTGGATGCCCAAAAATCCGATTCGAGGCAGCGGCCACGCGGTGTAGGCCAGCCGCAGATTTTTAAAGTGCAGGTTGACAACAGGCGTTGTTTTGTTGGCGTCGATGACAATCAGTTGTTCCAATAACGGCACGACGAAGCGGCTGTCGTTGGGATTTTCATTGGCATCGGCCTTGTAGATCAGGATGCCGCTTTCGGTATCGATGTGCCATTCGCCGGGTGTATCGACAAAGGTTTTGTCGTGTTCGAGCCATGCGAATTTGCCCTTGGTCGCGCTGGTCCAGGGGTGTTGTTCTCTGCCGTGGGCGGTTTCGGTCGCCAAAACACCACCGGCAAGGCCCGCCACGCGACTGCGGCTGGTCGTCCAGTTCTGGATGATGATCAGTTCACTGGCCGGGTCACCTTTGTAATCGGCCGGCAGGGTTTCCTTAAATTCGAACTGCTTCCAGTCATCGCTGATCGATTTGAGTTGGATGCATTTGTCGTTGGGCCAGCGGCTTCGAATTTGTCTTTGGCCGTTTTTGAACAGCGATCGAAACGCGGCCTGGCCGGCTTTGACGCGCGGAACCTCGGCCTGCCAGAGGTCGTCACCGAGCGGCTTAAAGCCGGTGATCTCGAACCCGCCATGGATCAGCGGTTTTTTACCATGGGCGCGATAAGTGACGCTGTGCGTGTGGGTGCCGCTGTCAGCCGGGCCGAAGGTCAGTGGCGCGTACAGACGGTATTCACCCGGCAGGATATTGACCGTGACATTTTCTTCAAGACCCTGTGCGATCAGATCGTGGACGGCTTTTTGCGATCGCTCGATCGTTTGAAACGGCTCGGCGAGCGTTCCGGCGAAATCGTCGCTACCGTTTTTGGCATCGACAAAAAACACGGCCGCCGAGGCGAGGTTAACGGTGACAAGCAATAAAATAAAAACCAGTGTAATTCGACGCATTGTGAAATTCCTTTCCTGAGTAAAGACGGTGATATTTTTAATAGCCGGCTTTCAGATCATATTTATTTTTTTCGATAAACTCATTGTAACGGTAATCAAGCCCCTTCTTTTTCAAATTTTCAACCTGGCGATTTTTCAATGGATACGCAGCCACAAAATCTTTTTCGAAAAGCGGGTCTTTGTCTTTGAGTCCCTTCTGCTGGGCGGGGACAAAGTCATAGGCTGCGATGCGGACACCTTTGGCGATTGCCTGAAAATCGACGATGTCTTTAAGAAATTTCATTTCGATTGCGCTGTATTGCTTTTGGCCGGCGAGGTTGTTCTGCTCAAGGGGATCTTTGGCCTTGTCAAATAATTGTGCCTGGCCGGTGAATGGGTAATAGGTGTAGCGATAGAAACGATCTTCGACGATCTTGCAGGAATCGCAGAACTCGCTGAAGTTGACGGTCCGGGTGAATTCCGGTTGAGCTTTGGCCTGTTCGATCAACGAGAGCGAGACGCCCATGCGATGCTCGGAGCCGGCAATATCCAGCACGGTCGAGGGAATGTCAATGTTACCGACGAGATTTTGTGAGCGGGCGGCCTTTTGGACCGCCGGGTGGTTCGATACGAGCAGCGGGATGGCGAGCTGGGCTTCGTAGGGGAACGGGCCTTTGTAATTGTTGCTGTGGTCTCCGATCAGGTCGCCGTGGTCGGCGGAGAAGATAAAGGTCGTGTTCTCGTAAAGGCCGCGCTGCTTGAGGCGGTCGATGATGCGGCCTATCTGAAGATCGATAAAATGGATCATCTCACCATACGCTTGCCGCACCTTCATATTCCACTGCAGGGGGCTCGGTGGCGGAAATATCGCCGCCCTGTACTTATGAACATCGGGCATCGCATTTAAATCGGAATCAATCGGCTCCGGCAGTTTGGTTACATCGACAACCCCCTTGACATCCCTCGGCGGGTCATACGGATCATGAGGCCCCTGAAACGAAATCCAGGCAAAAAACGGCTTGCCCGCCTTTTGAGAATGATTCATAAATTTCATTGCTTCGGAAGCGATAAAATACTCATAGTAATCTTCCGCAGAATAATTAAACACGAGTTTCTTTCGGTCATAGTTGTTCCATATGTCTTTAATCTCAGGGTGCCTTGCCTTGAGGTATTTATAGTAATCATCATCCTTGCCAAGACGTGTCTCTTCCATCTGCTTTGTGGTCTTGAAGCCCTTGGCATCCTTAGCAGGGAAATGATGCAGTTTTCCGAATGCACCGGTCGCATAGCCGATTTTGTTCATGTTTTCTGCGATATATTCAAGGCCGTCGCGGAATGGGACGTCGTTCGTCCAGACACCGTGATCGGATATATAGCGGCCGGTCATCATGCATGCCCGGGCCGGGGCGCAGACCGGTGACTGCGTGATCGCGTTGTCGAAAACCGTTCCGTTTGCCGCGAGTGCATCGAGGTGCGGCGTGGGGATCGAATCGCAGCCGTACATGCGCAGAAAGTCTTTTCGAAGCTGATCGCAGAGTATGACGACGATATTACGTCCGGTCGGCTTGAATCCGATACGCATATCGGGTTGGTGTGCATGGTCTTTCTGGCAGCCGGTCAGGTGCGCAGCGGCAGCCACGGCGGTAATGCCGCTAAGCTTGAGAAATTTTCTTCGTGTTACATCGTTATGTTTCATTTCGGCGATCCTTTCGATATCAATGGCCGAATGCTTTCATAAATTCGTATGTAATTTTCGCTACCGAAGGGGTCTTGATCGCGTTGCGGCGATAGAGTTCGGTCAGGTATTCGAGTTTCGGATGTTTATTCACATCGGCCGCATTGGGGCCCAACAGGCCGCGGGCGTTCAGTTCGTCAATTTTTTGCGGCGGCAGGATATCGGGGGCCTGTTCGATCAGCTTGACGAGCATATCCTGACTGGTCTGGGTCTCCAGCACGGTCCAGATATTGACCTTGGCAATGCCGTCGGTGCGCAGGCGCATCAGGTCGTGTTGCGAGAGGCAGCTCGTGCCATGCAGGACGATCCGGCGGCCAACCTTATTGCATATCTGTCGGGCAAGATCACCGTGATATTTTTTCTTTTCACCGGTAACGCGGTGCTCGGTACCGAGGTTGGCGACGATCAAGTCCACGCCGGTGCGGTCGATGAAATTTTTGGCGTCATTCGGATCGGTCAGTTTCATGTCGCCCTGGCCGGATTCGGTGATCTCATCGACACAGCCTTCGATCACGAAGGCATCTTTATAGCGGGTGACGAATTCAGCGGTTCGGTCGATGTTTTCGGCGAGAGGCCGCGTGGAGCAGTCGTACATGACGCAGCCCCAGAAATCGCGGCCCTGATCGAAGAGAAAAACGTCTCCTTCCGGTTGGCCGTGATCGAGTGCGGGGATAACTCGTATATCTGCAAAAGGGCCGTCCGGCCGGGCCAGCCGCTCGAGATCGCTTCGAAAGGTTAGAAAGCCTTCGCGGGTATCATTGAGACTGGTGTAATTGGCCAGTTGCTGTCGGCCGTGGTAATTGGCGGTCGCGGCGATATAGAGCGGTACATCCGCCAGATCGAAATCCGCGGCGAACTGCCTTGCGCCCATGAGGATGCCTTCCATCGTGAAGGTATTTTCCGCACAGAAGCAGGGGACCGAAACATCTTTATCCAGCAGGGTTTCGAGCAGTTCGCGAATCACATTGGGGTCGTTGAAAATCGCCATAGTCGGTCCTTTCAGAGCACGGTTACATTAAAGCCGAGATAGTGATGCAGCGCTTCGGCCAGCGGTTCGATCAGATTCTCGCCGGGCGTGATGCTGACGTGATGGCGAAAACCGTTCCGGCCGACGTAAAGCAGGATGTCCTGGAGGTTTTCGATCTGTGCGACGCCGCCGCAGCCGAAATACTCATCGGGGATCGGGTCGTCGGTGAACCGGCCGCTGCCGAGATAGAAATCGAGCTGGCCGTCGCGGGTGGTCATGCTGGCAAAGCCGAAGGGGAATGGGCGGATGCGGCCTTCATTGCAGCCGAAGGATTTGTTCGGGCCGACCTGCGGGTCGTGCTGGAGCATGGAATGATCCACGATGCGGCCTTTGGCGGTCATCAGGGACTGGGCGGTCGAGCCGCAGTGAAACAGGATGCATTTATCCGGGTCGTCGCCGTAGTTGTTGTTCCAATCGAGGCACGCCGTCGGGCTCATCGACGCACGCTGCAGGGCGTACATCGCCACGGCGTTGCCGATATCGACCTCGCAGGCGACGGGGTATCTGCGGTCATTCATTTCGCTCAGCAGCACGCAGCAGGAGATGTTGAGCTGACGCTGCAATTCGATCCAGCAGCGAAATCCCATCGCATCGAGGTTCCATTCTTCGAACAGCGCATCGAGCACAATGCCGAGGCGAACGATCTTATCGAATGCCTCGTCCGGGGTGCCGTCGAAGTTCGTGTAATCGCGCAACGTTTGGGCCTTTTCTTTATAGGCGGCGGTCGAATCGGTGATCGTATCCATGCGACTGAAGACCTCTGACAGGTCGATCACCTCCATTGTGATGCCGTGTTTCTGCAGGGCCAACTCGTCGATGCGTACGGTCTTAAAGGCGGTTGTCCGCGCGCCGACGGCACCGACGACCATGTCCTTAAAGCCGGTGACAATGCGGCAGAGCTTGTCGAAGTGATCGATATTTGCGGCGAAATCCTCGCCGGCCGGCGCGACGACATGAGGTTTAAGCACGGTAAAGGGCAGGCCGTACTGATAGAAAACGTCCATCACGGAGAATTTGCCGCAGAAGGCATCGCGGCGGAACTGCGGCGACATGCGGTCAAGCTCGTCGGGGTAGGCGTGGATGTAGATCGGGACGGTAACGTGCTTGAGGGCGTTGACACAGGTCGATTCGTCGCCGAAGTTCGGCAAGGTCAAAATGACGCCGTCGTAGCGGCCTTCGTTTTCCTTGAAGAATTGCGCATATTGTTCGGCGTCGGCGGCGGTATTAACAGCGCCGTTTTCGGTGGCGTTCTCATCGGGGATGATCACATCGTGGCCGAGTTGCTTGAGCCGTTCGATCAGTTCGCGGCGTGCCTGGATGGTCAATTCGGCCGGGAAAAAGCCGCGGTTGGTAACCATTAAAGCGAATGTGGATTTTTGTAAGGGTCTCATGGATTTTCCTTGCGATGTAACTGTTTGATTTGCTGTGAAACCGGCCGGATGGTTTCGTACAGGCCGGCATAAATATCGTA
>CAZFDE010000016.1:22485-43657 GCA_964517795.1 uncultured Pirellulales bacterium
TTTTAAGCACCTGGAGGTTTAGCTTCATCTCGTAAGTCAAACCTTCGAGTATTGCCCGCAGCAGATCATTGCGGGTGTGGTTGAGCGACAGGCCGATGATCGCACCAGCCGGGTCGGGATCGAAGTAAGGGGTGCCGGTTGAGGTAAAGTGCGGCAATACGAAGATGTCCGAAGGGGATTCGGGGATGTTGTTCAGCAGGATATCATATACATCGGTGCCGGCTTTCTCGGCCTGCTGTATTTCAGCGGCAGCGAAATTGTCCTTGAACCATTTCAAAAGATTGCCGCCGGTCATGTTGAACGCGACGGTGGTATAAAGCCCTTCGACAACGTGCGGATAGGTGGCCAGATTCGCCCGGCACATGGCGTCATCGATAATACAGCGATCGAACGCAGGGGTGATGCATTCGACGGTTCCGATGCTGTAGGCGGCTGTGCCTGCCGATACCGCGCCGACGCCCAACGCGCCGCAGCTTTGATCATGGCCACCGATTGTGACGGAGACATCCGGTCCCAGTAAAAGCGATTGCTGCATTTCCTGGGTGAGTGTCCCAATCGGTTGGCCGGGAGAGAAAAGCTTGGGCAGTTTGCTTTCATCGAATCCGACCGCACCTGAAATTTCTGATGACCAGTTCAGTTTATGGATGTCAAACAACATTGTTCTCGCGGCCAGGTTGTGACTGGTCGCGGCCGTTTTCGTCAACGTATAGGCCAGCAGATCACCCATACAAAGCATCGTTTGGGTCTGATCGAGAATCTGAGGTTCGTTTTCTTTGAGCCAAAGGATCTTAAAGAGGCTAAAGAGCGTATGCGAACTGTGGCCGGTGATCGCATACAACCGGTCTTTGCCGAAGGATTCGGTAAATTGCTTGACCTGTTGTTGACTTCGCGTATCGAAGGAGACCATCGCATTGCAGAGATATTGGCCTGCGTTATCCAGGCAGGTAAACGCTTCGCCCTGGCTTGAGATGCCGATCGCCCTGACCGGATCGGTTTGTTTGACCTTGGCCGCGGCCTTCGCGATGACATTCAGACACGATTGGATCACCTGGCGCGGATCGAGTTCGTACCAGCCGGGCTTTTCGCAGATCGTCTGATATTCTTCATAAGCGGCAGAAAGCGTTTTTCCGTCGCGGCCGAAAACCACCGCTTTAGCGCCGCTGGTTCCAATATCGATTCCTAAATAGGACATCTGAATCCCTTTGCAATTGATTTTGCCTATTAGCTTACGTTTTGCGAGCTTCGCGGGCAATGGCGGAATCTGCGAATTACATGGAAAATCTTGCAAAATTCATTGGATATGATATATTTGAGCTATGAGTCGAAACATCCAATTTATTTTTCAGCGCGATGTCCAGAAGATATTCGATCATTTTACCCGCCTGTTCGGGATCCGCATTGTGTTTTTCTCGTACGACGGTACGGAGCTGGGTTCGGGCCAGGGCCGGCCGAACTGCCGATATTGTCAGTTACTCCGCGAAAAGCTCGATCACGAACCACTGTGCCGCAAACTCGACCGTGACAAACAGATTCTGGCCGCCGAAGTCAAAACGCTGATCAGTTATCAGTGCCACGGCGGCATGACCGAAGCGGTGCTGCCGGTGTACCACGTCGAGAAGCTGCTGGGCTATATCATGATCGGTCAGTTTCGTACTACCGACCGTATGCCAGCCAAGCTGAAAAACTTATGGGCAAAGCAATACGGCGATACCGCACTGGCCGATGCGTTTTATGAAGCGCCGTTCTATCACAGCGAAAAAGTCGAGGATATTCTGGCGATCTTTTCAGTATTGGTGCATTACATTGTCAGCAACCATCTCATCGAGATTCAGCGATTCTCCTCGCTGCATAAGATCATTAATTATATTGCCGAGCATCCGGATGAGATGCTGAGCCTGGCCGAGGCGGCCGAGTTGACCAATAAAAGCCCCTCCTGTTTCGCACATCAATTCAAAGAAGCGACCGGCACCAGCTTTCGTCGCTACCAGATCGATCGGCGACTCGAGTTGGCTGACAAACTGATGCGGACCGAGCCGCAACTCAGTATCAGTCAGATCGCGTACCGCCTCGGCTATGAGGATCCGCTGTATTTTTCGAAGGTCTATAAAAAAAGCAGAGGCCTCAGCCCTTCGGCCGCCAAAACGAAATTGGCAAAAAATAGTCATTCTAAGAAAGACTAAGCCCTATAAATGTACTTAAAAGTGTACACATTGCCTTGGTGTTCATAATAACCATTTAAAGCTTGATTTAGTATTATCTTTTTATTATAATATAATGCATAAGGTTAGGTGGGTAATGGTGCAATTACAGTATATCGTTATCATAATAGGGATTTCTTTTTCCTCAGTTGTTTACGGGGCCGGACTCGACAACAGTGATTTTGAATTCGGCGAACCGGCACCGATCTATGACTTTAACCAGCCGATGGGGTGGATGCGGGAGAATTATGCTGCTATTGTCAATAATTTTATTCCGCAACCGACACATGGCAGTATCCGTAATTGGCAGATCGATGTCAACGAAGGGTTATACCCATATTATGGCCAAAATTTTGTCGTTCTTAGTACCGGGGATATTTCGCCGGATCCCACGTATGCGAGGATCATCCAACAAGTACACGTTGAGGCCGGTTGGATATTCAGCGGTTATTATTTTTTCGGTACCTGTGATTACAGCCCCTATTCTGATTACGCGACCATTAAAATGGTACCGTCCGATTCGAATACCCCGCTGCGCGATATTATCTTTGTCAATATTGCAGTTGAGGATGTCAATGATTACGGTTCGATGTCAGGATGGGAATATTTCGAATATACATTCGATGCCGATGAAGAAGGGATGTATGATTTAACGTTAATCGTTAATGATGGCCAGGATGCAATTTTTAAGTCCTATTTGGCGGTGGACCATTTAAAGTTGCGATGTGTCGAATACGGGGACTTAAATACTGACTGTAAAGTGGATTTTATGGACTATGCCCTACTCGCTGAAAACTGGATCATTGATTGTTCACAGCCGATTCACGATTGCAGTGCGGCCGATTTGTTTGAAGATGAAATGATAGATTATAAAGATATAGCCGTTTTAGCTGAATATTGGCTGGATAATTCCGACTAACAGATCGTGTCCCACAGACTTGATAAGCGGATTCAGCTCATAAGTGCCACTGAGTCGCCAAAGTGAAATTGAGGGCAAATAATATCTCGTAAAAGCTTAAAGTTCAACATAGAGTAGTGCAACCTGATTGTGAAACTACTGGCCATGACCTTGGTAAGCTATAAGGGGGGACAGGAGGGCACCTTAAATTTTCATTAGCCGTCGAAGGGGGCGGCCTGCCGGATCAAGTCCTTGGGGTCTGTGAATCGTTCCCGTCGGGCATAAGTATCGCTGAAGAAAATATCCGCGACGACAGGAAAATGATCGGAGGCTTTGCGCCCGCTAAAATCGCGATCGACTTGAACACTGAGCACTCGCATATCGGTACTGGCGGTAATATGATCGATCTTCGCCGAACCCAATCCCATCAACCCGCGTATGGTTCCGACGCCGCTGCGTCCGGGGTAGATCGCCTGCCATGCATTGTTCATTTTGGGATACGGTGTCAACGATGCGGCATTCTGCAGATAGGCCATCGCCGGATTATCGATCGTCATATTGAAATCGCCCATCACGATAAATGGATCCTGCTGCTTTCGCCGGTCAATACGCTGTGCCAGCAGTTCCATGCTTTTCTGGCGCGAATGTTGTGAAAGGACCGACAAGTGAACGTTATAAACATAAAAGCCCGAGCCGGTCTGCTTGTCGATCAGGTGCACCCAACTGCACAGCCGGGGCCAGATATTACCCCAGTGTTTGGAGCCGGGGACCGACGGGGTATTGGAAAACCAGAACGTACCGCAATCGTCCATCGTGAAGCGACTTTTGCGGTAGAAGATCGCGCAGCTTTCGCCGTCGTATCTCCCGTCGTCGCGGCCGACCGCATAATGTGAATATTGCGGTAATGCATCCTGAATATCGCGGATCTGTTTGCGCAGACCTTCCTGGGTCGCCACGACATCGGAGGCATTTTGTGAGATGATATCGATCACTTTTTCTCTGCGGCCGGACCAGCGGTTCAATCCGTCCAGAATCGTATCCACGCGGATGTTAAAGGTCATCGTTTTAATATAACCGGGCGAAGCGTCTTGGAACCAGACTGTTTCGACATGACGGTGATGATGGCCGCAGCCGATAACGATTACCACGACAATACTCGACAATACAACCAATACGTTTTTAATCAATGATCCTTCTCCTAATACCTGATAATGTTCATCTGCCCTGTTATTTATCGGGGATCGAATGACGAATAATTAAAAAAATACCCCAACCTTCCTAATTTCCCCAATGAGTGGGTGGCCCCCTCGCAAATGGGCCCTCACATGGTTGAAAATCCATTTCGGGTTATTAATATACCCTGAAAACGCCGTATTGTACAATATCTACGCGGCAATGTTCATTAAAAATTTTTCTGATGGAAAAATCCTGTATTATTTTTTGATCTGATCAGAAAGAGGGCTCATTAAAGAAATAACGGTAATAACAGCCCTTGATAAAGCTCAGCAGTATTTTCCTGTTGGGATTAAACATTTTGAAATCGAAAATATTTTCGTGTTATACCGGCTGAATTTTTTCTGCATCCGTAACAAATATCTGTCTTAAAGCCAAATCCTAAAATTTTCAGTTCGCTCAAAAAAAACAGACTGCTTTCTAATGACATCCGGTTTAAATTCAGTCTTGATTTATATATCCTCTATGTTGGTTTTTATCGGAATAGCGTTAGTAACGGTCTCTATCTAATATTATTTTTCAGATCGCAAGCGTTTTTTTTCGGGAAATATTGATGATTTTTTGCTTGGTATTTGGCCGACGATATGGTAAAATAGGTAAATTCAATAGGGCCTAAATCTGACGAATATCGTAATAAGGATATGAACATGAAAAAGACGGTTATTGGTATCGCATTAGCAGCATGTGTGGTCAGCGGACTGGTTTGGGCGGCGCCGCAGCCCGAACGCGTGCCCGATCCGGGGATATGGACGGTGGAAGTTCGTTACGAGCATCCGCAGATGATCGAATTGAAGACCCAGGATACCGGCCAGGTACGCCGGTTCTGGTATGTGCTGATGACCGCGACCAACAACAGCGGCCGGGACATTGATTTTTACCCGCTTTGCGAACTGATGACCGACACGCTGCAGATCATCCCGCAAGGGGCGTCGGTGGCCCCGGCCGTAATCGAGCAGATCAAACTGCTGCACCAGAGCCAATATCCGTTTTTGGAAGGCATCGCGCAAACCAGCAACCGACTCCTGCAGGGTGAGAATAACGCCAAGGAACTGGTAATGGTCTGGCCGGACTTCGACCCGAATGCACGAGAATTCAGTATCTTCGTCGGCGGACTGAGCAATGAGACCGCGGTGATCGACCACCCCAATGAAAAAGACCAGAACGGCAACCCCAAAAAAATCTATCTGCGTAAGACCCTGCAACTGGATTACACGATCCCCGGCGAAGCCCGGTTTCGCGATGACCGCAAGATCGAATTCCTCGAAAAATCCTGGGTGATGCGCTAAGCCGCGGGGGATTTTTTGGCATTCTTCAAGTTCAGTGCCTTGTGGCATCGCGGGCAATTGATGTTATTTTTTTTGAAATTGGGTGGAATCTTTAACGTCAGGCCGCAGCCGCACGTCAAAAACATAAACCCGTTGAGCGTGCGGAAAATATCGCCGACCTGATGCATCTGTTTTTCGAGCTTCTGCTTTTCCTTGGCTTTGGCGGAGGCCTCGCGAAGGGCGATATCCTCCTTGGTTAGCGCCGCCGCGGGGACAACCGTTTTTTTCTGCCCGGTCGTCGCGGCAAATGCGTCGGAATAATGCTTAAACGATGCGCCCTGTGACATATTGCGCAGGATCTTGATGCGTTGGGAGATCGGCGGATGCGTACTGGTCAGATCGGACAGTTTCATCGCCCCAGCCTTTTTGAAGGGATTGACGATATACATCGGCGCGGTGACCTTGTTGGCGGTCTTGAGCTGCGGGGACCGGTCGCCGGCGATCTTTTCCAGCGCATTAGCAAGTCCTTCGGGATAGCGAGTCAGCCGGGCGGCACCCGCGTCGGCCAGATATTCGCGGCGCCGCGACAGGGCGAAATACAATAACTGGGCCATAATCGGCGCAAGAATGGCCGCGATGATGGCGATGACCAGCATGATTAACTGGGCCTGGCCCCCGCCGCCGCGGCCGGAGGAATAGCGGCGATTGCCCGCAAACGAGCGATAGAACATGCCCCGCAGGAATACCTGCGAAAGCAGCACGATCGAACCGAGCATGATCCCGGCTAAGGTAACAAAGAGAATATCGCGGTGCAGAATATGGCTCATTTCGTGGGCGATAACGCCCTGCAATTCGTCGCGGTTGAGTCGTGCCAGCAGCCCTGAGGTCACCGCCACCGATGCCGATTCGGGGCTGCGGCCGGTCGCAAACGCGTTCGGGGCCGGATCGTCGATAATATACACCCGCGGCATCTTCGGCAGACCCGCGGAGATCTTCATCTCTTCGACAATATTGAACAACTGCGGGTGCATATCGTGGGTAATTTGCTTGGCACGGCTGGCCGAAAGCAAAATGTCGTCGCCGCTGGAAAAGCTGATCATCGTCATAATCAGCCAGACGAACGAGGCGATCAGGATGCCGAAAAAGCCGCCCTGCTGACCGAAAAAGGCCAGACCGAGCAGATAGCCCAGGGCCACCAGCACCGCGGCCATGACCGCCATCAGCATCAGCGAATTGCGTTTATTCGCGCGTATCAGTTCCCACATAACAGTCTCTATGCTCAAACATCAAATACGGTTCATTTCGAGAAGCTGACCTGCGGGACTTCGCGTTCGCTTGCAACTTCGATCTCGAAGAAATCGCGTTTGCCGAAGCTGAACATCCCGGCGACCATGTTCGAGGGGAACATCTGGATCTTGTTGTTGTAAAACAGGACCTGGTCATTGTAGCTCTGGCGAGCGAAGGCGATTTTGTTTTCGGTACTGGTCAGCTCTTCCTGCAGGGCCAGGAAATTCTGATTGGCCTTCAGGTCGGGATAATTTTCCACCACCAGCATGAACTTGCTGAGCGCTTCGCTGAGCATCCCTTCGGTCTTGGATGCTTCGGAAACATTTTGGGCGCCCATTGCCTTGCTGCGGGCCTCAGTGATCGCCTCGAAGGTTTCCCGTTCGTGGGTCATGTAGCCCTTGGCCGTCTCGACCAGGTTCGGGATCAGGTCGTGGCGGCGTTTGAGCTGCACGTCGATCTGCGACCAGGCGTTATCGACCTGGTTGCGAAGCCGGACCAGCGAATTGTAGATGCCGACCACAAACAGGATCAGCAGCACCAAAATGACAAGAACAACAATCAACGGAACCATCATGATTCTCCTTCAATAAATTCTCATATAAACGCTTTACCTGAATATCATATACAGAACGGCCGTGACTGCAATAATAATCGCACCGGCAAGATAGCGATACCGATACGGCGTCAGGTTGAAATCGGCCTGTTCGGGCAATGTTCGGGCCTCTTTCAGCGGTTTAATCGCCGCCATAATCAGCATCAGTATCACTAAGATGACAAAAATAAATCCCATGTGGTGCAAAAACGCCCATGAATGGAATACCGACATCGCCTTGCACAGTCCCGGAACACGATTGCATAAAAGATCGTTTTGCCAGATATCGGCGGCAAATCGGCTGAATCCATACAGCGGTACACTCAGCAGCAAAGCGGTTTTGGCGGCAATCGGCGGAACACGCTTAAAAAAGATACCGGTAACAAAAACCGCCACAATTCCGGGTGTGATAAAGCCCCAGATCTCCTGGATATAAGCGAAGACACCTTCAAACTTTGAGATAATGGGCGCCCACATACACGCCACGATCACAATGACCGTGGTGGAGATTCGTCCGATGACCAGTTCGTGGTGCGATGTCGATCGCGGATTGATATATTTTTTATAGATATCGATGGTGAAGATCGTCGAAGCGGAATTGAGACCCGAATTAAACGTACTCATCACCGCCCCGCACAGGGCCGCGAACATCACACCGCGAAGCTGCGGCGGCAGGATCTGGCTGATTAAAAACGGGTAGGCCTTATCGGGTTGGGATATTTGATCGGCATACATCTGAAAGGCCATGATACCGGGAATCACAATAATAAACGGTATCACCAGCTTAATGCCCGCGGCCAGCATGATTCCCTTCTGTCCTTCAGCAAGGTTTTTGGCGCCGAGGGTTCGCTGGGTAATAAATTGGTTCAATCCCCAGTAGAACAAATTCGGAATCCACAGCCCGCCGACAAAGACAGCCAGCCACGGCACATCCGGATCGTTCCAGGGTTTGATCGCATGGAGCTTTTCGGCGTTGGCGGCGGCGAAACTGCTCCAGCCGTCGATGATGCTGCCGTCTCCAAGCATATGCAGCCCCATCAGCGCGACGATCGCACCGCCGAGGATCAGGGCGCCGCCCTGCAGCAGATCGGACCAGACGACCGCTTTGAGGCCGCCGTAGATGGTGTAGGTACCGGCAATGATGCCGATCAGCCATATAGCGCCGATATTCGCCCACCATTCAGCCCTCTCTATAGTGATATCGAACCGCTGGGCCAAATGCGCCGGAATATCGAAGATCGCATTGAGTGCGACCGCCCCGCTGTATAGCACCGTTGCCAACAGGACGATGACATATGCCAACATCAGGTAGATCGCCATGATCGAGCGGGTGGTGGTATCGTATTTGTATTCGAGAAATTCCGGCATCGTGTAAATACCGGCCCGAAGAAATTTCGGCAGCAGCCACAAAGCGACGATCACCAGACATACCGCAGCCATCCATTCGTAACTGGCGATAGCCAGGCCAATCCGGCTGAATGCCGAGCCGGCCATGCCGACAAAATGCTCGGTGGAGATATTCGAGGCGATCAGTGAAAACCCGATCAGCGGCCAGGTTAGTTTTCGCCCGGCCAGAAAATAATCCTCGCTGCTCTGCTCTTTGCGCCCGGCATAGAGTGAGACCGACATCACCGTGCCCATAAAGGCGAGAAACACTGTTAAATCAATCCATGTCAGACCCATCGCTGCTCCCTGTTTCAGTCAGTATTGTGCCCGATATTGTAAACTATACGCATGAAATGGCAATAATATTCATTTTCAGTTGTCTATGCGTATATTATTCGGTATAAAACCACGTATGAATGAAACTGAGCAAAATAAAAAGGCCATCGAAAAGATCCGGCAATTTGCCGAAATCTCCCGAATTGATGTCACCGGCGCCAAAGTCCGCCGCAGTTCATCGCGGTTTTGTTTCGGGGTCGAACATGGTGACTACAACGGCACCGACCTGTTTGGCGTCGGTACGGACCGGTTTATCTGGCTGGCATACAAAGCAAGAACGGACAATCGGATGCGGCTGTTCAGCGGCAATTTCCCCGATGACGGCGTGATCGAATTTGAGCTGGGCCAAACACCCCAAGCTCAATCGCCGCAGATCGCCGACACCTGGGCGCGATTCGCCTGGGGCAGTGACTTTATTCTGCAGCGCGAGGGATTCTCGATTAATCATGGTTTCGAGGCAATCATCTACGGTAATATCCCCGGCGGCGGCATGTCACGATCGGCCTCGCTGACATTGAATCTGATCCTGACGCTTCTGGAGGTTAACGACATTGAAATTGATGACCCAATGAAAATCGTGGACCTGGCCCAGGCGGTGGAGAACGATTATATCGGCTCGCCCTGCGGTAAGCTCGACCAGATTATGATCCTCTTTGCCAAAACCGGGATGGGAACCTACTATCAGCCCGCCGGACATAAGATCGAATATACCCCGCTCGGCGAAGATGCGATTGATTTTCGAATCGTGGTGATGGATACCGGTACTGTGCGGCCGGGACTGGAAAAATCCACCTATAAAATCCGCCGAACTGAATGCGAAGAATTGGTTGCCCTGCTGCAGCAAAACGGTTATACCATCGAAAACCTCGCCGATGTGAACGATCAGCAAACCTATGAAAAAATAAAAAGCACGTTTGAACAATCACATCCGGACCACGTCAAGCGACTTAAATATATTTATGCCGCTCAGCAGCGATTTTTCAAACTGCTCGATGCATGGCGAAACGGGGATGTCGAAACGATTGGGCATATCTTCCGCGAAGACGGCATCGGCCTGCGCGAGGATTATCAGATATCCGGCCAGGAGCTTGAAGCCATGTGCGATATCGCCCGAACGGTGCCGGGTGTATTGGGTGAGCGAATGCTCGGCGGCGGCGACAAGGGCGCATCGGGCGCAATCGTCAAGGCTGAAAATGTTGACGGTCTATACAAGGCTATCCACGATCAGTACCCTAAAAAATGCCCACGGTACGCTGATAAATTCGCCCTGCATACCTGCCGGATCGTGGACGGCATCAAAACGTATAAACACCTTGACACGTTCATTTAAATAGTGTATCATCAATGATATACGGCTGTATGTCCTCAGAGAGGAGATACGATGCGGCTTGTGATCAAACAAAACGACGAACCGATCAAATCGCTGGATCTGCCGACCGGGCCGATCTATTTGGGCCGACTGCCCCGCAGCGACGTGCATCTTCCCGACCGAAATGTCTCCCGCCAGCATGCCGTGATCTATCAAAGTCAGGATAATACATGGATCCTCGAGGACCTCAAATCTGCCAATAAAACGTATCTCAACGATACCGAAATCGAAAAGACCGAACTGCATGACGGCGACCGGATCCGAATCTGCGATTATACGATCGACGTCGAACTAAACGCCACTGCGGTCGAGGATAAAACCGTCGATCTGTCTGATACGTTGACCACAGCCGCACACGAACCGCAGGTCATCATTCGCCGGCCGGATAGTACCCATGCCCCGGCCGTCCAACTGCCGCCCAAACGCATTAAGGATTTCGCCCAGGCAACCGAGCTGATCTGTCGCGCGCGCGGGCTGGATGAAATGATCAAAGCGCTGTTGGTGATCGGGTTTCGCCAATTCACATGCTTTCATACCTGGGCCGCGCTGCGCAACGAACCCGAAGGCGAAATGATCTGCCACGGGGGCAAGGCCCGGGCGGGTCTGTTCGTCAAGCTCGAGCAATTGGCACTCAAAGACCGCATCGAAGAGGCTGTCGAAAAAAAATATTACTACCTCTTTTCCCGGCTGAGCGTCGAACACCGTGACGCCGGGATTAATTCGGTTATGATCGCACCGATCTGCAACCCGACCGGCTGCTTCGGGGTGATCTATATCGACAACGGCCGGGACCACCCCCAGTATGAGGTCAGCGATCTGGATTACCTGCTGTTTCTGACGGTTCATACCGCGTCGGTGTTACGCAATTTTTAAATAGGAGTCTATTATGCTTTTAGTGGTGAAACGACAGGACGAACTCATGACGGAGTTTCGCACGGACAAGAACGAAATCTATATCGGTCGTCGACCCGACAACCAGGTATGTTTGCCGAATCCCTCGGTCTCCAAGCAGCACGCGCTGATCTTTCAAGACGATCACCAGCAGTGGATGGTCCGCGACCTGGATTCGGCCAACAAAACCTATGTCAACGACCAGGCCGTGTATGAAACCCAACTCAATCACGGCGATAAGATCACAATCGTCGAATTTACGATCGAGGTCGTGCTCGAAGAAGCCAAAGCGCCCTCTCAAGACGAGCTTTCCGATACGATCGTTCACGATACGCGATCTCAGGCGCCGCAGATCATTATTCGCAAACCCGGCGCCGAGCAGGCTCCGGTCGTTCGTTTTCCCGCCCAACGCATTAAGGATATGCTGAACCTGACCGACAAGCTGGCCAAAGCCGATACCGCCGAGAAAGTGCTGTTGGCGCTTCTGGACGGTCTGATGGGCCATTTGAACAGTTATCAGATCTGGGGTGCGCTGCGAACCGCCGCCGACGGGCCGATGGTCGTACACGGCGGCAAGGATCGCGGCGGGGCCGCCATTTCACAGGAACAACTGTTTTTCAATGACCGTATCGCCGGCGCAATCGAAAAAGAGCAGTATCAGTTATTCATCTTTTCACGGGATATGAACAAACCCAAGGAAAAACAGACCCGGTCAATCGTGATCGCTCCGATTCTCAACAGTGACGGCTGCTTCGGCGTGCTCTACAGCAATAACACCTTCCGCGACGATCATTACAGTCTCAGCGATCTGGATTACCTGATGATGCTTTCGTTCCACGCGGCCTGCATCCTGCAGAAAATGTAAACAGATCATCCGGTCAGTTGGTGTTTTGCATGACCGTGATGAGTTTATTGATGTGTTCGGTCGCGAGGAATATCACGGATAACAGCGCGATAATCCACATGGTGATCTTTACGGTTCGTGCTTTGCCGGATACCAGTTTGATCACGGCGAAACTGATAAAACCGAACGCCAGGCCGTTACTGATACTGTAGCTCAAAGCGATCATGACAATGATGATAAAGGCCGGGAATCCCTGTTCGAGGGTTGAAAAATCGATGCTCTTGACTTCCTTCATCATAAACAGCCCCACCATGATCAACGCCGGTGCGGTCGCATAGGCCGGCACGATCCCCACCAGCGGGATAATCAGCAGGGTCAAGAGAAACAGGATGCCGGTGACCACGGATGTCAGACCGGTGCGGCCGCCCTGCTCGATCCCCGCGGCCGACTCGATATAGGAGGTCGTCGTCGATGTGCCCAGCAATGCCCCGATCATCGTCGCGGCCGCATCGATTCCCAGCAGCCGGTCGAGGCCTTTGATATCGCCCCTCTCATCGACCATCCTCGCTTGATGACAGCAGGCGACCAGCGTGCCGATACTGTCGAACATGTCCATAAACATTAATGTGAAAATGCTGCCGAAAAACGACCACTTCAACGCGCCGAGGACATCGAGCTTGAAAAAGATCGGTTCGATATGCACCGACAGACTGAATACATCGGTTGGGATCGGGACCATTTGAAACACCGTCGCCAGGAACGTCGAGACCAATATCCCGATCACCAGACCGCCGGAGATCTTTCGCATTTCGCAAAACAACATCATCAACAGGCCGAACAGCCCGATCAGCATGGTCGGCGTAACCGGCCCGGCCGATACGAGGGTATGTTCGTCGGCGACCACAATGCCCAGATTCCGCAAGCCGATAAATGTGATAAAAAATCCGATGCCGACCGCGATCGCCGAGATGATCGATGAAGGGATCGCCTCGACCAGCTTTTTGCGAAGCCCCAACACCGTCAGGATAAAAAAGACCAGGCCGGATAAAAAGACCACGCCCAGCGCCTGCGGCCACTGCATTTTCTCAGAGACAACCAGATAGGCAAAAAAGGCATTGAGGCCCATGCCCGGCGCCATTGCGATCGGGGCATTGGCGAAAAATCCGACAACCAAGGTCGCAATAGCGGCCACGAGAATCGTTACCGCGATCAGGGCGTTTTTGTCCATTCCCGCGGCACTAAGGATCATCGGATTGACGAAAATGATGTAGGCCATCGTCAGAAACGTCGTCAGACCGGCGATCGCCTCGGTCCGGACCGAACTTCGACGTGTTTTCAGCTTGAACAGTTTTTCCAGCATAAATGGACTCCGTCTAACCCAATTATGCGTTATTTCAAGACGCTTGAACAGGATTTTTTTGGGGGTGTCCGGGGAGCGCTTGAAAAAGCCTTCTACGGGTCTGTAAAAGTAGATACTCGATAAAATTCAGCGCATTAGATGCGTTTAATCTACAATATCCGGGGAAATAATCCGGATCTGCTCGGGATACTTGGCCTCGGTTTGTTTCCTGCCGGCCGGCGCGCCGCTGTAAAATTTACCCGTCGCATCATCCTCATCCGGATGGGCATAGCGATACGCATACCGCGTGGCCGTATTATAATAGCTCGAGAGCATCCCCTCGTCCGTGCGGTCGAACATGACCTTCTGATAATGCTTGAGATAATCCTCGGACACCCGCTGCATTCGATGGGCATAGGGCACGGCCAGTGCCTTGATGGCATTCGGATCATGATTTTCTTCATACGCGGTAATAGCCGCCTGGCTGGCCTCGCACACCAATCGCCAGAAATCACAATGAATGGCCGCACATTCGCTCTTATTGGCGAAATAATTCGCCAGTCGCCGCCCGTCGTGACTGTCTGCTGTTTCCGCGGCCTTCTCGAAGACGTGCGCGATCTCGTTGAATTTTTTGATCTTGCCCGCAGGCCCGGCCGGGTCACCAAAAGGCAGATTCGTGTTACCGTCGCGCTCATGCGGCAGCATCGGCCCCCAGCAACCGTAAAAACAGAAACCAAACGCAATGGATTTGTGCTGTTCGAGTTCGCTCATCCCTTCTTGCATCAACTCGGTTCCCTTTTCGTCGAACAGGGGATTCAAGCTTCGCCAGAATTCCTCCGGCGTCAGTGAATCGTCCCACTGCGACCGGCAGAAATAAGCATTGTCGAATGTCGTGCCCGCGACTCGCCACTGGATCGCATAGAGCGCATCGGCCGGCAGCGTGCCGATCGTTTCATTCATATTCTGCGTTTCCTTAAGGCACGATTGCGGCACATACATCCAGCCGTCCATCTCGGTCCAGCCGGAAATCTCCAGCGTTCGCCCGTCAAACGTCCCTTCCTGAATCAGTTGCAAGGCCTCGGCGCTGCGCCCCATCCCGTGAGCCGGCAAAAAATGGATCTTGATATCCTTATCGGGAACAATTTTGCCGATCAGCGCGAACAGTGCTGGATGCACCTCGAAATTGCTTCCCGGATAGCACCCGATCGCAACCTGCAAATCATCGGTAATCATCCCTTGCTGCCGGGCCTCTTTCACCGCCATATATGATAACTTACACGACGTCAGCGCATCGGTCAAAATCGCCAGCGCATCGCCGGTCGGCAGTTCGATTTCGCCGCCCTTTGCATCGGTCAACGGTCCGCCCACCAGTTCCTTGATCTTGGCGATATGCTCGGCTTCGGGGGCGTGGTGTTTGGCCCCTTCGCCGGAAACGAGTTTGAGAATATCGATATCCGGATAGGTCTTCAGGATCGATCGGATCGCGCTGACGACATATTCCTGCATCAACGGGTGCAGCCGATCGGTAATCTGGACCTCGTTGCCGTCGTTCCACTCCTTCATCTTGATCTTGTACGGCCATGGGATATCGTACCCGAACGGCTCGAACGTTACGCTGTTTTTCATCCCCAGTTTATGCGCCGCTGCCATGCTCTGGCGGACCGTTTCCTGCGCCCATGCGTGCACCCGCGGCGTATCTTCGGCGAACGCTTCGACATCAGGCGAGACAAACGTCTTGTCGTTTTTGACGGCATAGTTCAGCTCCGGCTCATCGGGCATCGGGTGCCGCTGGCCGTAGAAAAAGTAGCCCGACTGGTCCTTAAAGCCCCGCATATCCACATCGTACCACGGAAACCCCTGATAGAAATGATAGCCCATCGTCGTCGCGCCCATCCGCGACCAGCCCTGCACCATCCGCAGCCACTGATCGCGCGTAAACGCGCTGGGGTCCATCGGGAAATTGATCCAGTAATGCGGCCCGAAGATCGGCCGGGCGGCCCGTTCGCGGATTTCTATCGGCTTCCATTGCGGGCTTTGCTTTTGATCAGGCATGAAATCCTCCAAGGGCCCGAAAAGGACCCCGCAATGCTCCAGGAACCGAAATACCGCCGCCCGCGTCGCTAATGCACTGCCGCCGCGAAGCAAGACCTCAGTGCGGCCATTTGCCTTTTGGATCAGTACGTGGCGTTCGAGGGCATCGAGTTCGATGGGTTGGCCTATCGCATCGGCCGCCGAGCCGATCGCGATCACGGCTGCAGCATCGCTCTTTGAGGCATCACCGTCGGCCATACAGACCACCTCGCATTGGTAAAGCTGCTGAAGGTACCACGTCAACTCCTGCGCCGATTGCTGCGTCAGCGGCCCGTCCGCCGGCGAAAACAGCACCGCGATCGTCAAAATCAATTTACCCATGACTTCACTCCTGTAATGAGGGCTGTTCTAAAATGATTCAGAAACGATAATCATACCCGATCAAACGGTGTTTGTCAATCCGGCAGTAGGGGCATAGCGGAGCTAAAAAAAGGATCACCCATTATTTCCCGACGAGAAAGAATCCTGAAACACCCGCCATGCTTTGTATCTCATTTTGCGGATGACACACAACGGCAAACACAAACATGGGAAAGCTAACATTTTTCTTGACTAATTAATCATTTATGACTATATGGCCACTTCATGGAAAATAAACTTGAAAAAACAAGCAGCAAGGCGATACGGCAGAAAACCTGGAAAAAGGCTATCTGCATTAATTGAGGGAAATTGAAGATCAAGTTTTTCAATTTGTTTCTCCAGGAATAAACCCGGCTAAGATCCGGCGCCTTGTTTGTGCTGTTGATGGTTGTATTTCCGGTTGTTTTTTTGGAATGATCGGGATGGACGAAAAGGAATTGAATAGAAGCATTAAGCCCTTAAGGCGGGTTTTCGTAAAGACTATATACGCATTTCTCGGTCAGCAAGCCCTCTGTGTGGCAAAATCGGCAATGTGAATTCTGAAAATCAAAAAGTATGGAGTTTACGAGGTCATTATGGCAAAGAAAAACGATATTTCAAATGGTGGCGGAAAAACACTGGGACCAATTTCAGACCTTGAAAGGCATTTGCCTTCGGATTGGTGGCAGAGTCTTTTTAATTCTCTTTACCTTAAAACGGATGGTGATGTGGTCGAGAATCATGCGAATACAGCTTATGAGGTAGGCATGCTTATTCGCGTCGCCTGTCTTGAACCAAATGACAGGATTCTTGATCTCTGTTGCGGCCAGGGTCGTCATTGTCTCGAACTGGCTAAGCGAGGCTTTAAAAATCTTATAGGAATTGACCGCTCTCGATATCTGATTCGCCTGGCGCGCAAGCGCGCCAAGCAAGCGAACCTGAATATATCCTTCCATGAGGGGGATGCCCGCAAATTCAGGTTTCCTGAAGGTTCCTGTCATTGTGTTGCATTGATGGGCAATTCCTTCGGTTACTTTGACAGGGAAGACGATGATTTTGCCGTTTTGGAAGCCATAAAAAGAGTCCTTACGTCCAGTGGAACATTGGTGATGGACCTTGTCGATGGTGATTGGATGCGAAATAATTTTGAGCCGCGATCCTGGGAGTGGATAGACAAAGATCACTTTGTTTGCAGAGAGCGGTCTTTGTCTGCGGATGCAGAAAAAATGATCTCCCGCGAGGTTGTAGTGCATTCGGAACGCGGTGTAATTGCAGACCAGTTCTATGCAGAGCGTCTGTATTCATATGAGCGAATAGCGGAATTTCTGAAAAAAGCGGATTTTGTCAGAATTGAACTTCATGACAGACTTTCTGCTGAATCCGATCGGAATCAGGATTTGGGAATGATGGCCCATCGTATGTTTATTACGGCAAAAGCTCCTGCAAAAGTTATGGTATCGGCAAAACGCGGCCCGTTGTTTCCTGAAGCGACTGTCTTGATGGGGGACCCCGCACTTCCGGATTCAGTTAAGCGAAGCGGAAAATTCAATCCGGAAGATTTTGAAACGATTAATCGTCTTAAGGAAGCACTTGCGGAATTATCTGATTATCAGTTTACTTATTTTGACAATCACGCCTCACTCATAAGTAAACTCCGCAGTGGTCTGCCCGGATTTGTGCTAAACCTGTGTGATGAAGGCTTCGATAATGATGCTTTCAAAGAGCTTCATATACCGTCCTTTCTGGAAATGCTGGGCATCCCGTATTCCGGTGCGGGGCCGGCTTGTTTAGGGCTTTGTTACAACAAGTTTATCGTCCGTGCGATGGCTGCAGCGATGGATATACCGGTCCCCATGGAAACTTATTTTAATCCGGATGACACTTCAGCGACGCTGCCATCGGTATTTCCTGCAATAGTGAAGCCTAATTTTGGTGATTCGAGTATTGGCATAACACAGGATGCTGTTGTTTACTCCTCCGGGGAACTTGTAAAGTATCTTACTAAAGTCCGGGAAATTTTACCGGGTCGCTCATTGCTGATAGAAGAATTTTTATCCGGCCCGGAATATAGCATCGGCATCGTCGGTAATCCGGGCTTGTCTTATAGGATACTGCCCCCCCTTGAGGTAGATTACAGTTCGCTTGAGCCGGAGCTGCCCCGCATTCTGGGCTATGAATCAAAGTGGATTCCAGATTCACCTTACTGGACTCAGATTGCTTGTCACGAGGCGGATGTGAATGATAATATCCGGGCAAAACTTTTTGACTACTCCAACCTTCTGTTTGAAAGATGCGGCTGCAGGGATTATGCACGCTTCGACTTTAGAACGGATAGCTCCGGAGAGATTAAACTTCTCGAAGTGAATCCAAATCCGGGTTGGTGCTGGGATGGTAAGCTTAATTATATGGCCGGTTTTGAGGGCCTTCGATATGCGGATTTACTGAGGATGATAATTGAGGCTGCCCAGGAACGCATCGCCGCTGAAAATAGTTTCAGCGGCAGGATATCGACTCCAAAAGAAAAATAAAGGTGTCCGCTTGTGCCCCTGTGCCTTAGGTAGCGGGAATCCAGATCATCGAATTATTCTTCGGATTCGAACAATTCCGGGGCCAGGTGTTTGAGTCTTTCGTCGATTTTCTTCTTTGCCATGTCCGACAGTTTAACCATTGTCACGCGATTTGCAACCAAAATCAACCCAAAGTAAAAACGCTTCTTTCTGAAATTAACAGCGGGTAAACAGTAAGCCTTATCTTTTTTTTCGCCGTAACGCCCAGAGGCCGCCGGTTTATTAAGGATCGATCCCTTTGAGCCATTGACTTGAAAATATGGCGAAATCTACCAGATCGACGATGCCATCACGATTCAAATCGCTGCATGCGGACGGGAATTGGTATGACCCAATGCTGTTGCCGTCCGAACCGGCATTTTTACAAGGCGAATTATCCTTTAATGCCACGCCATTGCTATCGGCAATTCGTGCTAAAAAGTCGGTGGTACTTCCTGACAAATTCATCACATCATAGGCTTGGTCGGCAAAACACGGGTCTGACGTGATTTGATTACCGCCGAATGTTTCAGAATTATACAGGCAATTATCATTGGCATCTGTGGCGCCGCGCGTGTCATCCAATACGTTTTCAACATTCACCAATATATTATTCTTAATCTGCATCTCGTCCGATGTTGCAGCGCCGTTAACATTATAGTAATCGCCGACACGGGCCGATGGAAACCATACATCGTTGCGTACAAAATCAATGACGGTATTGTTTTCAAAATCAACCGACGGCTCACCACCATCAACCAATACAAGAGAAGTATAACCATTCATGTTGTAGAACGTGCTGTTTTTGATATAGCTGTTGCCCGCAGAGTTGCCAAAGTCAATAAAGTACCGATAGCTGTAATGCGGATAAAAACTATATCCGTAAAATGTGCATCCGTCGATTTGTATGTCGGCGTTACCGGTTGATGCACAGGTTAAACACTTGGCTTGATTCCCTAATCCTATCCTGCTATCTATGAACTGTAACGTGCCATCATTAGCTGTCATCGACCATGTATCAGAGCTGATCATCAGGTCACAGTTTTTCAGTACAGTCGTTCCGTTTTGGTACGATGTCGATGAAGCCCCCGTCCAGCCGTAGGTAATCTGACATGAATTTAGTTCGAGATACGCATCGTCGTGAACGCCTGTGGAAAGGCTAAACACTTTAGACCCGTCAAGGGAGTTAATAAGACAGTTGGCTAATATGCACTTGTAATTGGCAGTCGCGTTATCACCTGACGCGATTACGCCGTGTTCACAACCTGCAAAATAACAATTATAAAAGTATGCCTCTGTATTTTCTGTACCTGCATAACCATTATTGCTATTCGTAAAACGACTACCAAAAACACGCCCTTTTGCACTTGTATGAAACGTAATAGCTTGCGTGCTGGCAGGCCCCTCTGTTGCACCATCGCCTTCTCTGCAGTTGTCAGCAGAAATATAATAAAACTCTGCCTGCGCGTTCTGGTATAACGAAAACCCGTCCCAATTATCATTGACGTCATTTTCGTTGTAATTACGTGCGACATGACAGTTATACAGCTTAACCGAATAACCCGCAGTTCCTGCATCCTCCCCAATATGACAGGCGGCCCGATACCCTGAACCGTTCATATTGCAGTCCTGAAGCTGAATATAATTCACATCTTCAATATTGACACAGGAATCCGTGTAATCCGAGTCCGCGGCGGCTTTGGTATGTTGATGGATATTGAACAGGCCGCCTGCAGTATAGCACCGGAATATAATCGGGTTACCCTCAGAACCTGACCATGTGATATTCAAGACGTTCGCGTCGCCTTCATAGGTATCATCGTCAATACGAACAATATCGCCGCCGGTTAAGTCCGTATCATCGCCGTCAACATCGCCATCCCCGTCCGTATCGCCAATCAAAGACAGCCTGTCCCATTTTGAACCATAGCCGCCATCACCACCTGGCGATGCGTCCACATCGACATAATATGTCGCCCCCCAGCACACCGAACTCATCAATAAAACAGTTAAAATTATTTTAATATATTTCATCTGACATTTCACATTTAAACGTTTAAAAAGTATAATTACTTTTAATGATATCGCAATTCTACCAAATTTACTACCGCAGGGTCAAGAAAAATTTATTCCATACCCGGTTTTAATGAAAATCACGTAAATATACGGGGTTTCACACACCTGAACACTTACAGACCTCATTTTTTGACAGACCCCGACTGTTCTGTCGTTCGTAAAATCAGGTTTTTCAGCATTCGTTAGCATCATTTACCCGAGAAAATGAAGGGATAGTCACCTATTATTTAGAAAGAAAACGATCATGGCCATTGCCGAATATGATTATGATGCCCTCGGCCATCGGATCTATAAGAACGATCCGTGCAGCAGCACCTGCCGCGTGTATTACTATAATGATAACTGGCAGATCCTCAGTGAATATGATTACGATGCGGCCGCACCGTCGCAAACGCATAAATACAGCTATATTTACGGCAATGCGATTGATGAGGTGGTTGCGCGGGTTAGAGCTGCATGGGGTCCGGTACATTTTTTAACTA
>CAZFDE010000017.1:0-2301 GCA_964517795.1 uncultured Pirellulales bacterium
TGAGCTGGCCGGCGACCGGAAAAAAGGCAAAGCAGGGCTTATTCAGCAAGCCCTAATTAGTAAATTTTTTAAAAAAATTTTGCAACTTTTTGCGTGATTAGCGGCTTAACTTATTGGAGATAGATAATGCATGACGAAAAGACACATTTTGACCGCGAAGAATTGAAAATGCCTGAAAAACTGCAGGCAGATATGAAGCGCATGTTCGATCTGCAAACTCCCATTCCGCCGGAAATCGATCGAGCGATCATGGATCGAGCGCATCAGCAACTTGTTCTCAAGCGTAAAAAGCACCATGTATTACGTTGGTCAGTGGCCGCGGCCGTTGCGGCAGTGGTTATTTTCGCTTTTATATTGGATACACCGTTTATTAAATCTCCGACAAAACAGATTAGCTCTGCATTTGTCGCATCAAGTGCTGATATCGATCAAAACGGCCGTATCAATATCCTCGATGCATTTCAATTAGCGAGAAAGATCGAATCGACGGATCGGCTGTACGCCCAATGGGATATGAATCACGATGGGCTGGTAAATCGCGAGGATATTGACTGTGTTGCCATGGTTGCGGTTAGCTTGGGCAGGGGAGACTTGTAATGAAAACGCATGTGATCATATTGCTCATCATCGTCAGTTTAGTGTTGTCCATTTCAGCTCAACCGCACCAGAACGATTTATGCGAAGAGGCTAATGTCCGTTTTGTGCCGCTGCATATCTATCTTGATTCAGGAAATGAATCACTTGCGGCATATCAATTCGAACTTAGAACGGTACGCGGTCAGGTTAAGATCGTCGGTATCGAAGGGGGCGAAGATCCTGCATTCGAGGCGCCGCCGTATTACGATCCGGCGGCGCTGGCGAATGACCGGGTTATTATTGCGGCGTTTAATACGGGTAGTGATCTGCCGACCGGCCGCACGCGAATAACGACGATACATTTGCAAATCATCGGCGATGCACAGGCCGATTTTGAACTGGATCTGACCGTCGCCGCCAATACTAATGGAAAAGACATTCCCGCTAATATCACATTTGAAAAAGGAGCTCAAAAATGAAAGCCAGAGCAACTTTAATATGTATTTTGGTTTTATTCTTAATCCTTTTCGTTGCATATTTTATCGGCTGTTCCGATTTTTCTGACGAGCAGCAATCATCCAAGCTGCAACGACCGGAAAGTGTCCTTAATCAAGAACATTTAGACGGGGACAGGGTGACTGTTTTAGGGGATGAACCGGGCATCGGTGGTTTGCATAAAAGTTCAACAGATTCAGTGCATGAAGAAATGTCTTATCCATACGGGGTACCTGAGACAGAAGTATCTAACAAACTAAAACCGTTATCGATATGTCCCCAGGCCTGCTTAAAGAGCGCAGGGATACAAGTGGGCAGAAAATCATTATGTTATGATATTTCTGAGAGAGATTCTGATCGCTTGCCGTTAGAGTTCGGCAGTTTTTCAGCAGATGAAGTCTGGGTCATCGCCAAATCTCCACTATCAAGCATTGGTGATGGTGAGGATATACCGGGTTGCGGGGGTATGATTGTTAAGCTGCCGGGCGAAGACGAACACGTTCCATTACCGCTGAAGCACACCGATGTCAGTGCCCAAATCAGCGGGTATATCGCAACGGTTAAGGTCGTTCAGCAGTTTCACAATCCCTATGATGAAAAGATCGAGGCCGAGTATGTCTTTCCATTGCCTCAGAACGCGGCGATCAATGAATTTATCATGACGATCGGCGACCGCCGTATTCGCGGGATCATTCGCGAACGTGAAGAAGCCGAGAAGATTTACGAACAGGCCCGCAATCAAGGGTATGTCGCTTCACTGCTGACCCAGGAACGGCCCAATATCTTTACACAAAAGGTGGCGAACATCGAGCCGGGCAGGCAGATCGATGTCGATATTAAGTATTATAATACGCTGGTGTATATCGACGGCTGGTATGAATTCGTGTTTCCGATGGTGGTCGGCCCGCGGTATAATCCGCCCGGTTTTACCGATGGGATCGGTGCGGTCGGACGCGGGAAACAGGGTATTTCGGGCCAAAAGACTGAGGTGCAGTATTTAAAACCGAACGAGCGGAGCGGCCATGATATTACCCTTGCGGTCAATATTGAAGCGGGTGTCAAAATCGAGGCGGTGGAATGCAAAAGTCATGTTGTTCAAAAGGATACGATTTCGCCTGACCGTATATCCGTTCAACTTAGTGAACTGGACAGTATCCCGAATAAAGATTTTGTGCTGCGATATAAGGTGGCCGGTCAGAAAGTGAAAAGTACGCTGGTCAGCCACCGAGA
>CAZFDE010000017.1:2311-42359 GCA_964517795.1 uncultured Pirellulales bacterium
CTGGATTGTTCCGGCAGTATGAATGGAAAACCGATGGCCCTTGCCAAAAAAGCGATGAAACGTGCCCTTAAGCGTCTTCGCAGCGATGACACATTTCAAATTATCCGGTTCTCTGAAAACGCATCAAAATTGGGCCCCGCGCCGGTTCCGGTAACGGCAGAAAATATTCGGCGTGCCCTTGCTTATGTCGAGCAGCTCGAAGGTTCCGGAGGGACACAGATGATCGAGGGGATCAAGGCGGCCCTTGACTTTCCGCACGATCCACGGCGATTGCGAATCGTGTCGTTTATGACAGACGGATACATCGGTAATGAGGCGGAAATTCTGGGTGCGGTGTATCATAAACTCGGCGAGAGTCGTATTTTCAGCTTCGGTGTGGGTTCGTCTCCAAATCGCTATTTATTGGATCGGATGGCGAAGATCGGCAAAGGGGCGGTTGCTTATGTCGGGCTCAATGACAGCGCTATCGATGCCGTCGATGCTTTCTATACCCGGATCAGTCATCCGGCGTTGACGGATATCACGATTGATTTTGGTCAAATGAAGGTTAGTAATGTGTTCCCGGGTCGTATACCGGATCTGTTTGTCGGCCGACCGGTAATCCTGACCGGTCGTTTTAAGGGTGAAATGCCGATCCGTGTCAAAGTCGGCGGAAAGGTCGGAAATTTTGACAAGTCCTTTACAATTCCGTTTGATCCGACCGACAGTGCCGCCCGTCATGAGGGAATTGCATTCGTCTGGGCACGTAAAAAGATCGAAATACTTGCCAGTCAACAGACATATGATGAAAACCCCGAAATTCGAGCGCAGATCAAACAGGTTGCACTCGAATATGGTCTGATGTCCGCATATACCGCTTTTGTTGCAGTGGATTCATCGCAAGTCACCGAAGGGGACCATGGTATTACCGTCACCGTACCAGTGCCCGTGCCTGATGGGGTGCGATATGAAACAACCGTTCAGGAATAATCTATCATACACTCAAATTGCGTCTGTGCCGATGCTACCCGGCATGAGTATAAAGTAAGTTCATATTCACGATGTGGGTAACAATCAGGTGCGAATAAGAAACATATATGTATTTTATATTTAATAAAAATACATATATGTATGCATAAAAGCATTCCTAACTATTTTGTAATATATTATAAAATGTTTTAATCTAAAGACTTATATTTCTTCAATTCACTCCGTGCTCAATCTGGCACATCAATTGTATTAACAATACCAGAACCTGGTTCAAATGAAATGTGTAAATCGAAACAGAAAATTTAGGAGAAACAAAATGATGAGACGAAGTATGAAGTGGTGTTTGGTGATCAGTATTGTATTGTCAACCTGTATCTGGGCCGACGAAGAGGTCAGTTTTGATCTTTCGCTGGATTATAACGGCAAGTATATCTGGCGTGGGCAAAATCTGGTGGATGACCCGGTCTTTCAACCTGGCTTAAGTGCTTCAATCGATGGATTGACGCTCGGTATCTGGGGTAACCTGGAAACGACGAACATCAATGATAAGAGCGGCGATTTTTCCGAGGTGGACTACTACATCGAATATGGCGGCGATGTACCGGACGTCGAAGGGCTCAGCTATACCATCGGTTACATCTACTATGATTTTCCGGGTACAAATGCTTCTGGGGGTTGGGCCCCTTCAACTTCAGAAGTATATTGGGGTCTATCGTTGGATGCTATGTTGTCGCCATCGCTGTTTGTCGCGCACGACATCGACGAAGCCGATGGTACCTATGTCAGTATCGGCTGCGGCCATTCGGTAGAACAGGTTGCCGAGCTATCACCCGGATCGCCAATTGCGATGGAGTTTTCCGCGTCGATCGGTTGGGGCAGCGATTCGTATAACAAATACTATTGGGGTCCGGCCGACAGTAAGGTGAACGATTTAACATTGGGGCTTGCATGTCCGTTTGAGATGTCCGGCTGGACGGTTACGCCGACGCTCAATTATGTAACGCTGCTCAGTGAATCGATCCGAAAGACCGACACTTATGACACGGCCAGCGATTATTTTTATGCAGGAATCGGAATATCAACCAGTTTTTAGTTTTAGAAGGTAAATAACTTGAAGGTACAGAAAGTAATTCCTTGAAAGGGTACAGAAAATGAAAATTCGAAACTTAATTGGAGTGTTGCTGTTTTTCAGCATCTTATGTTCGGGGGCATTTGCCAATGAGCTATCACCGGTGGATGCGGCAAAAGAAGAGATCCAGACGAATCTCAATATTGTCTGGACTTGCATCGCTGCGTTTCTGGTCTTCTTCATGCAGGCCGGCTTTGCGATGGTCGAGGCGGGCTTTACCCGTGCCAAAAACGCCGTCAACATCCTGATGAAAAACCTGATGGACTTTTCGGTCGGGACGATTGCATTTTTCCTGGTCGGATTCGGCCTGATGTTCGGGGCATCGAAAGGGTGGATCGGGACCAGCCTGTTCGCCATGGGAGGTGTCGAGCCGGGGACCGATTGGAACTGGACCTTTTTGATTTTCCAGACGGTCTTTGCCGCAACTGCTGCGACCATCGTATCCGGCGCTATGGCCGAGCGGACTAAATTCATCGGCTATTTGACTTACAGCTTTTTTATTACGCTGATCATCTACCCGATTTTTGGAAGCTGGGCCTGGAATGGCCTGCTTAGTGACGGTGGATGGCTGGAAAAGCTCGGTTTTCTTGATTTTGCCGGCTCGACCGTGGTTCATTCGGTCGGCGGGTGGCTGGCGCTGGCCGGCGCGATAGTTCTTGGACCCCGTGTGGATAAATACGGTCCGAATGGTGAGCCGAAAGCGATCCTGGGCCATAACATCCCTCTGGCGGCACTGGGTGTATTTATCCTGTGGTTCGGCTGGTTCGGATTTAATCCCGGAAGTACCACTACCGGCGACGGTTCGATCGGCTATATCGCAGTAACCACCAATATTGCTGCGGCCGCGGGGGCAATTTTGGCGCTGATCACCTCGTGGATCGTGTTGAAGAAACCGGATGCCTCGATGGC
The DNA here is from genome assembly GCA_964517795.1 of uncultured Pirellulales bacterium. Classification (GTDB taxonomy): domain Bacteria; phylum Planctomycetota; class Phycisphaerae; order Sedimentisphaerales; family Anaerobacaceae; genus CAZFDE01. Next base: position 5,319 of record CAZFDE010000017.1, read on the forward strand.
GCTCAATGGTGCATTAGCGGGCCTGGTTTCGATCACGGCACCCTGCGACGGCGTCAGCCCGATGGGCGCACTGATCATCGGTGCGGCCGGGGGTGTGCTGGTTGTCTTCAGCGTACTGTTTATCGACCGCGTCCTGAAAGTCGATGATCCGGTCGGTGCAGTCAGCGTCCACGGCGTCTGCGGATTGTGGGGAACGCTAAGCGTGGGATTGTTTAATCTCGAATCCGGCCTGTTTTACGGCGGCGGGATCAAACAGTTCGGTATCCAGGCGCTCGGAGCCGGTGCGGCTTTTGCATGGGCGTTTGGACTGGGGCTGATTCTTTTCTTTGCAATCAGTAAAACGGTCGGCCTGCGCGTCAGTGCTGAGGAAGAACTCAAGGGACTGGATATCGGCGAACACGGTATGGAAGCATACAGCGGATTCCAGATTTTCAGTACAACCTAACGGCTGTAGAAAGGAGATATACCTATGAAACTGATTATCGCATATATTCAGCCGCATAAATTGAACGATGTCAAAAAAGCGTTATACGCAGCAGAGGTGCGTAAAATGTCGGTGACCAACGCACTGGGCTGCGGCGCGCAGCACGGATACGAAGAAAGTTACCGAGGCGTTAAATTCGAGATTAACCTCTTAAAGAAAGTACGACTGGAGATCGCCGTCAACGAGGACTTTGTCGAGCCGACGATCAAGGCGATTATCGATGCCGCGCGTACCGGTGATATCGGCGACGGCAAGATCTTTATGATCGATCTGGCCGAGTGTATCCGAATCCGCACCGGTGAAACCGGAAGCGGCGCTATTGGTTAGGTAGAAAGGTATGACGTAATCCAATCGAGTAATGAGGGCCAAGGCCCACCCGTCCGTCGAAGTCTTGACGAAGACGGAAATGACGATCCATTACTTCCTGTGCCCGACAAGGGTTTTGGGGAAAGGGTTCTGTGAGCAATCACAGAACCCTGTTTTGTTATGCTTGATCAAAGCCGTTTTTTATTCCTTTCGAAATGTAACGTGCATTTGTCATAAAAGCAATGCATGTCGGCTTAATGTTTGAAGTGGCGTTTTCCGGTAAAGACCATGGCAATGCCATGCTTGTCGGCGGCGGCAATCACCACGTCATCTTTTTTAGATCCGCCGGGTTGTACGATACAGGCAACTTTGGCCTTGGCGGCATTTTCCACGTTATCCGGGAACGGGAAAAATGCATCGGATGCCATCGCGCAGCCTTCGGATTCGGGCCCGGCGAGTTTGAAAGCGATCTGTCCGGATTCGACCCGGTTCATCTGACCGGCCCCGACACCGACAATCCGTTTATTTTTGGCCAGAACGATGGTGTTGCTCTTGGTGTGTTTGGCGGCTAGCCATGCGATCCGAAGGTCCTCAAGCTGCGATTCGGTGGGTTTCTTGGCGGTCGGGTAAGTCAGGTTCTCCGGCTCCCAGCCGACCAGGTCCCGCTGCTGCACGAGCATCCCGCCGACAATACAGCGAATATCGTACTGCGACCGGTCGAGCCGGTTGCGATCGATCGGGCCGGCCTGCATCAATCGAACACGGCTGCCCCAGCTTTTGAGGGTACGGATCAGTTCGATTGCGGATTTATCGAAACTCGGAGCGATAATTACCTCGGCAAAGAAACCGCCGGCGCCTTTGGCCTTGCCGAATCGACTATACGATTCCATGATGACCTGGGCTAATTCTTCATTGACATTTCGGTTCAACGCAATGATCCCGCCAAAGGCACTGATCACATCGCCTTCGTAGGCTTTGCGATATGCTTCGCAGATATCAGCATCGACCGCACATCCGCAGGGATTGAGGTGTTTGACGACCACAGCCGCGGGTTCGTCAAATTCCTTGACCAGTTCGAAAGCGGCATTGGTATCGAGCAGATTGTTAAAACTGATTGCGGTTTCTGCCTCATTTAAATCAGCCGAGCCGACGGATACTTCGGTCGTATCCGGTAATTTGTAGAATGCCGCGGATTGATGCGGATTTTCGCCGTATCGCAGGATTTTCGCTCGGCTCATCGCGATCGAGAACCGTTCGGGATAATCCACATTTTGCTGGCGGTTGAGATATTTGGAAATAGCCGCATCGTAGGAGGCCGTCAGGCCAAAGGCAACTCGCGCGAAATCGCTTCGTGTCTTTTGTCCGATGGCCCCGTTCGTCTGTTTCATCTCGTCGATCACCGTATCGTATTGGTCCGGCGAGGTAACGATGGTAACGAATTTATTGTTCTTGGCGGCCGAACGCAGCATGCTGGGCCCGCCGATATCGATATTTTCGATGGCCTCTTCGAACGTGCAGCCTTCTTTCGCGATGGTTGCTTCGAAGGGATACAGGTTGACGCAGACCATGTCGATGGGCTGAATGTCGTGTTTATCCATTGCATCGGTGTGTTCTTTGTTGTCGCGAAGCCCCAGCAGGCCCCCGTGTATCTTCGGGTGCAGCGTTTTTACGCGTCCGTTCATCATCTCAGGGAAGCCCGTGACCGATTCGATTCCGGTAACCTTAATCCCGGCTTCGGTTAATGCTTTGGCAGTTCCGCCGGTGCTGATGATTTGGACATCGAAATCGCAAAGGGCTTTGGCAAATTTGACGATATTGGTTTTGTCGGAAACACTGATCAGGGCGGTTTTGATTTTAACATCCATGTTTTTTTGACCCCTCAAAAAAAGTTAATATTCGGATTCCTTCCTTATGTTACTGTCGCATTTTATTCGATCGGTTTTAAGCAAACAATTCGCCCGCTTGTGTCGGCGAGATAGATTTTTTCGTCCATCGTATTCGATACATGCCGGTTGACTGCCGCGATATTCATGCTCAAGACCGGTTGATCGCTTGTATTGTCCATCACTGTCATTTTACCGTTTTGACACAGCACATAGGCCTTGTTTTGATATTCGGCCAGCAGATCCAGGCCGTCATCCAGGTGCCATTTCAGTTTGCCGGTGCTGTAATCAATCGCGTCGAAGCCGCTTCGATCCACATACTGATAGACGGCATGATCGGTCACGCGCGGCGCTTTGTCCAGAACGGCGGCCGTTTGATATTTCCAGTCCAGGCTTTTATTGCGTCGGCTGATCTTATACACATACGTGTCTTTGGACGCAAAAACCAAAGAATCCCCATGGATCGCGACCGGTTCGACGATCGCGCCGCCGAGGGTGTCAAACTGCCAGAGACGGTTGCGGGTACCGCCTTCCAGACAAATCAAATTGCCCTGGCCGGTGGCAAAATATACCCATTGGCCTTGTTCAACAACACTGGTAATCACGGATTCATTTTCCGCGGCAAGATCGTATCGCTTGACTTTGTCGGAAGCCTGGAATGTTTTGACCCGCCGATCCGATGCGCCGATATAATATAAACCCCCGTTTTTTACCGGCGGGCAAACCACACCGAATCCCAATGAAACCGAACTGATCACAGTCCCCAAATCGGCATTAATTTCCGTAAGCTTATGGCCGATTACCGAGACAAGCATATCGTCATACAGTGTCATGCCGTGAATGGGGATATTTTCCGAGGCGATCATTTTGGCGAACAGCACATCGCCGGTCCGGCTGTTCAAGCAGGTCATGAAGTTTTTGCTCGAATTGGCGATCAGTCTGCCGTCGACCAGATAGAGCTGTTCAAGGATTTCGTTTTTTTCGGTTTTGATCGGCAGTTTTGTTTGCCAGACGATTTGCAGATTTGCTTCTTTGAGTAGTTCAGGCCAGATTAAAGCGTAAGATGCCTGGGGTGCAGCCCCAACACTATTGAACATCCATAAACTGAATATGAGTCCGAGCACTACCTTTTTTTGTGTCATGTATTTAACCCTCACAACTGATCTATATTCTTGCATCCGGGCCTTTACGGCAATTCCACATAATCGGCCAGGTCGAGCTGATAGTCCTTTTCAAATTGCTGCAATTCTTCGATCCGCTCGATATCTTCTTCGATACGGTTGGCCAACTTAAAAATATACGGTTTGCCGGAAAGGCGATTTTTCAAGTCGTCGAGCATCGGTTCCCAACTGCCGCCGTAGAGCTGGCGTTTTAAAACGATCAGCATGCGATGCTCTTCACTGAGCCGTCCCACGAAATTTGAAATTTCGCTGCTCATGGCAACGCCTTTTACTTCCTTGTCGTTTTCGACCGGCTTGCTCATCATTCGCAACCTTTAATTATATGCTATTTTACGGCTTTGGCACGATAAATGCAACAAAATTCCCTAAATTAACCAAAGAAACTCAAAACAATGCAACTATTTTAACGGTGTCATTTCTGCCCGCACCTTCGGCAAAGCACCGGGGAACTGTTCCTGTACGAACTGGACGAGTTTCTCGCGTACATGACACCGCAGACTCCATGCTTTGGATGCGTCTGAGGCACTCATCAATGCCCGAATTTCCACTGTTTTTTCCGATGTATTGGTTACCTGCAGCACGCAGACCTTTTTATCCCACAGATCAGATTCGTTAAGGATCTGCTTTAAATATTCGCGAATTTTCTCGACGGGGACCGAATAATCCACATATAAATACACTGTGCCGAGAATATCGGCGTTGACGCGAGTCCAGTTCTGGAAGGGTTTTTCGATAAAATAGGTGATCGGCACGATCAGCCGCCGCTGGTCCCATATCCGGATGACGACATATGTGAGGGTGATTTCTTCGATGCGTCCCCATTCGTTTTCAACGATTACCACGTCATCGAGACGGATCGGCTGCGTAACAGCGATTTGCAGCCCTGCAATAAACGTCCCGATGGTCCGTTGGGCCGCCATCCCCACGACAATACCGATAATGCCCGCAGATGCCAGAATTGTCGTTCCGAACTGGCGAACCCGCTCAAAAGTCATCAGGATCGTTGCGATGGCAATGATCATGATCACGACGACGATGATTCGCTTCATCACGTTGAGCTGCGTGTGAACCTTGCGGGCCTGGAGATTGTCCTGAACATCGATGCGGTATTTCTCGAAAAGATAATCTTCCAGTAAACCTGTCATGCGAATCAGCAGCCAACTGATTGCGATGATTGTCGCAATACTGAACAGCTGCGTTACCAGGGGTACGATTTTATCCGGCAAATTAAATAATGGTAAAGCGATCCGAAAGACTATTGCCAGGAAAAGAAGCAGTGTCGGTATTTTGCATCGCTTAAGCGTTTTTTCGGAAACGAATTTATTTTTTCGGGCGAATAATTGAAGGATGCCGAATACGACAAAATACAAGACCACCGCTCCTGCGAGGATGCTTGCGATGATAATCCAAAAATTTAACGTCATTTACGTCTCCCGTATCATCCATACCGCCAATATGCTCAGTATATAGGCGGCAAATACAGATTCAAGGGATAAATATGGTTTGCATAAATTTCATTGGATCGGGGCAGTTGAAAGGATGTGTGTAAAAAATGCGCAAACACTTTACGCTAACGTCCTTACCTTTGATTTTTGTAAAGCGTTTTAGCCGCGTTATCGCCGAAATGAGATCAGGCAGTCAAAACTTAGACAACACGAACATTCATGGCCTGGGGGCCTTTTTTGCCCTGACCGAGTTCGAATTCGACGTCCTGGCCTTCCTGCAGCGTTTTGAAACCGTCGCTGCTAATGGAACTGTAATGCACAAACACATCTTCGCCGCCGTCTTCGGGTGTGATAAAACCAAACCCCTTTTTCTCGTCAAACCATTTTACTTTACCGTTACTCAAAGCAATTCTCCCTGGGCTTATAACAAGCCCAATGCCTAAATACACCCCCAACTGTTAATTCAACGGCTTGCAGGGGGCGGTACAAACCGCATGAAACTAAGAAAAATTAAACCACATTTTTGTCATTTCGTCAATTATAATTTCCCAAAACTTATGAAAAAAATCCGGTTCGTCGGGAGAATCATAATTTTGGTTAAATCGGCCATTGACACCTATACATGGCAAGTGTATGGTATGGCGAATGTTAAGGCGTTAAAACAGGTGCGAATACCATGAAAATTTCGTTAAATTGGTTAAATGATTACATTGATATCGGTCATGACGCTGAGGCTATTGCCGAAATGCTTAGTAATCTGGGCTTTCCCACCGAGGATGTTATCCCGCTTGACGGCGATACGGTCATTGATGTCGAGGTCAGCAGCAACCGCGGCGATTGCCTGGGCCATATCGGTCTTGCCCGAGAAATCAGCGCCAAAACCGGTAAATCTTTGTGCCTGCCGGATATTCAGTATGTCCAATCGGATAAAGACACAGCCGCGTTGTGTCAGGTCGAGATCGAAGATCAGAATCGCTGCGGCCGCTATACCGCCCGAGTAATCGAGGATATCAAGGTCGGCCCCTCGCCGGATTGGGTCGTCAAACGGCTCGAAGCGGTAGGCCTTCGCAGTGTCAATAATGTTGTCGATGCTACGAATTACGCGATGATGGAGACCGGCCAGCCGCCGCACGCCTTTGATTATGACAAGATCGCCGATGGCCATATTATTGTCCGAAATGCAAAAAAAGGCGAACAGATCGTCAGTATTGACGGCACCCAGTGCAAGCTCGATCCCGATATGATGATCATTGCCGACCCTAACGGGCCGGTCGCTGTGGCCGGGGTGATGGGCGGACTCGAAACGGAAGTATCCGATCAAACAACACGAATCCTGCTCGAAGATGCTTATTTCGATCCGGTGACCGTGCGAACCACATCCCGTCGGCTTGGGCTCCCTTCTGATGCATCGTTTCGATTTGAGCGGATTGTCGATATCGAACAGATCGATTGGGCATCCAGGCGGACCACGCAGTTGATCATCCAGCTCGCAGGCGGCACGGCCGCTCACGGTGTGGTGGATATTTATCCGTCAAAGCTCCAACCTAAAACGGTGACCCTGGAAATGCAGTGGATACCCAAACTTCTGGGTATTGATATTCCTGCCGAAGATGTCCTGCGGATTTTCGAAGGCCTTTCGTTTGCACCGAAGCAGCAGGGCGAAACGATTGTCTGTCAAATCCCGAGTTGGCGCAGCGATATTTATCGACCGGTGGATTTGATCGAAGAAGTGATTCGCGTCTGTGGTTACAATCAGATTGGAACCCAGAAAAAGATCCATATCGAAGTCGCTCCGGTCGATCCGCGGCAAAAACTTAATACGATCCTGACCCGGTACCTCAACGGCTGCGGTTTTTTCGAAACCGTCAACGTCACCTTTATCGACGATGCATCGGCGAACCTGTTTACTGCTGCCGATGACCAGAATCATATGAGCGTCAAGGATGAATCCCGCAAACAGGCGGGCCTGCTTCGCCGCACATTGATGCCGTCATTATTGACGGTCCTGAAGACCAATATCAATGCCGGTAACACTGACGGCCGCTTTTTCGAACAGGCCGACACGTTTGTCCCGGTTTCGCAAAATGCGCTGCCCGATGAACGTCTGAAAGTGGCGATGGTTTGTCCTAGTGATTTTCGTATGCTTCGCGGCGTGATCGAAGGTCTGATCGAGCAGCTTAACCAGAATGCAGTCGTAACATTCGAGCCGAAACCGCTGCCGTGGTCTCAGGCCGCCGCCGAGATCATTGCCGAAGGAAAATCGATCGGGTGTATTGGTATCGTTAATGATGCGATCATCCAGCATTACGATTTCGAAGACATCCAGCCGGTCGTCGCCGAGCTGGATTACCCAATGCTGCAATCGCTCCAGTCCGAATCGGTTCAGATCAAGCCGATCCCGCGATTTCCTTCCATCCAGCGCGACCTGTCGATCCTTGTCGATGAGGCAATCCCGTGGCAAAATGTCGAACAGGCGATTCGCGCCAAAGCCCCATCCCAGCTCGAATCGATCTCGTTCGTGGACCTTTACCGCGGCAAGGGGGTGGCCGACGGCCGCAAAAGTCTGACGCTGTCGTTGTGTTTCCGTGATAACGCGGGAACGTTGACACACGAGCAGGTCGATCAGTACGAAAAAGATATCGTTTCCAATCTTGAACAACAGGTCAGTGCCCAACTTCGAACCGCGTAACACCTCTTTTTTTTAGTTTTGGCTCGTTTTCTGACGAAGAAAGTGAATATACCAATTTTTTCAGATTGGAGTCAGAACGATGAAAAAAGGTGTATTTTTAACAACGCTTTTGTTGATTTTAAGCAGCGGTTGTGCGACCGATATCGTCGTAACCGATGCGCTCAAGCAGGTCGAACCGAAATGTGTTCATATTGAACCGATCCAGAGTGATGATCCGTATGTTGGGCAAGTTTTGCGGGATATTCTGGAAAAAGAACTGCTGCGCAAAAATGTAAAGCTCTGCGACCCGGAATCGGCCACAATTTTTTTAAGTGGTTCGACATTCGTAACCAACCGCACACCGATCAATGGAAAAACCAAAACCGTAACCAATCAGTGCATCGAAAGCGTAAGCCTTATCGCCAAAGATCGCGATGGTCAAATCCTGCTTTCCGCGTCGTATGACAACAAAGAGCAATTCACGGCCAGTAAAATTGGCATGGAATTCGGCCGTATGGTTGCCGATAAATTAAAATAAAATTTTTAACATAAAAATAATATCCCCAACAGCGTTTGCCGATATGATAAACAAGCTAAAATTATATTTTCTTTTCTGCGATACAAGAAAAACCTTGATTTCGGTTTGTGTTTTTGATATAAATAAATATAGAACATGTGCGGGCTTTGCTCTGCGGTGTTTGGTATTGGAAGTCTGGATTTGAAAGAACCGATACCCATACTTTAGGGAACTCAGGCCTTGATGGCTCGGACATGCCCGCTTCGACGGGACGTTCGGACATGAGCAACGAGTACCCACTTGATAGTCATGGGTTCTTTTCAAACACTTCCATACGGCACCCGCGGACAAGCTCGAGAAGATGAAGCCCTGTACCATTCGGCACGGGGCTTTGTTTATTGAAAAGCTGCAAGGCTTGTTCACAATACGACTACAACCCTATCATAAAAAGTCAACCCAAAACGAGTGCGCAAAGCTTAGTGAAGAACCAATTTTATAACCCTGATCAATTAAGGTTGCGATATACGGGCGAGTGTTGCCTGGGCAAGCCTGCGACCATTGTTGGCGGCTAACTGAAGCCATTTTTGAGCTTTTTCTTGATCCTGCGGGACTCCCTGGCCGCGTAGATACATCAAGCCGATATTGGTTTGTGCCTGAGCGAAGCCCTGCTCAGCGGCCTTGGCGAACCACATCGCGGCTTTCGCATCGTCTTTTTCAACGCTGAGAGCTTTGTAGTACATCCAGCCGAGTGTGTATTGGGCCTGAGCCGTTCCCTGCTCGCCGGCCAAGCGAAGCCATTTTGCGGCCTCGCTATAATCCTGTTCGACACCGCGGCCTTCAAAGTACAGCAGGGCCAAATTGTTTTGTGCCACGACAGACCCTTTCTCTGCGGCTGCCAGATACCACTGAAAGATTTTTCGCTCATCAGCGAATTCGCTGCCGGCCTGCTGATGCAGCATGTCCAGGGCCGCCAATGATTGGGTTGAACCCTGAGCCGCCGCTGTTTCGAGCCACTTGGCCGCTTTCGTGTCATCGCGATCAATACCGTCACCTCGCATATACATCAGACCAAGATTATGCTGGGCCGAAAGGAGTCCCTGATCGGCGGCTTTTTCGTACCAGTAAATCGCTTTTTGAGGTACCTGCATGACGCCGCGACCCTGTTCATACATCATGGCGAGACTATTTTGAGCCGGAGCGTATCCCTGACGAGCGGCTCGTTTGAACCATTTCGTCGCCTGGCGATCATGCGGTTCAGTACTGATCCCGTCACGATACATTGCCCCCAGGACAAATTGTGTTTTGGGATCACCGTATTTTTGTGCGGCTCGTCGTAATCGCCGGATGAGTTTGTGATCTTCTTCGGGTTCGGCATGACCGTGAATATACATCATTCCCAGATTTGCCAGGGCGGCCAGATGTTCCTTCTCGGCCGCCAGTCGAAACCATTCGACCGCTTTGGAATAATCCTTCTCAACGCCAAGGCCGTGGTAATATAACGAACCCAGATTGTTTTGCGCATCGACATAATCCTGTTTGGCAGCGAGTCGGTACCAATTAGCGGCAACTTCACCGTTACGGGCGACACCATGACCGTTTTCATAAATCACGCCCATATGGAACTGGGCACGAGGATTGCTGTCCTCGGCCAGCGGTTTCCAAAGCTCCATTGCCGATGCGAAATCTTGTTTGTGGAAAGCGGAAAGCCCCGTCTCGAATTGAGAACGGCACCCTGACATTATCGCCAGCATAATAATCACTAAAATTGTGAGATTGTCAGGGCAAAACAGATTTGTAAATCTGCACTTTGAGAATGAAGTTAAAATAGATGATGCGTAATGATCAGTCTGATAATATCTGTCCGGCATTTGAAATTCTCCTTAACTATCTTCAATATCGAGGCTTATCGGCATGTTAAGATAGGGGGTTTAGTGGTAAATAATTGTGCCCACCACGATGCATATATACAGGTAATCGATGCGTTTAGGTCACTGTAATGCGGGCTGTTTTTTCAGTGCTGAAATAAGGGCAATATTAACAAATTTATTCTTAATCTAACGATAAATTAACCATCCGCTAACAAAAACATCTTATACACAATGGTTGATAAAGGTATGTCTCGACTTGGATTACAGGTCCAAAAGCATGAAAGGGATTAAAAATGCCAGAGGAGGGCATTTGAATTTAGTATCGTCCGATACTGTTGCAAAATCCATAACCATAAATTGATAAGGATTATATGATGAATAAAAGATCGAAGCGCGGAACGCGCCGACGAATAAGCGGTGTGATCTTGCTGGTGTGTGTCACCTGCATATTGAGTTCGGTGGCCATATCGGATAACGGCAACGATGAGAAGATCGAGGCAGCGCGTACCGCCCTTGAGAAATGGGTCGATGTTCAGCGAACAATCTCCCAGGAAAAACGCGATCTGAAGCTGGCCAAGGAAATGCTTCATGAACGAATCGAACTGGTTCAGCGAGAGATCGAATCACTTCGTAAAAAAATAAGCAATGCCGAAGAGAGTATTGCCGAGGCCGACAAAAAACGGGCCGATCTGATTGAAGAGAACGAAAAGCTCAAAAAGGCGTCTTCGTCACTGGCTACGACGACCGATCTTCTGGAAAATCGAATTCGCCAACTGCTCAAACAATTGCCGGATCCCATCCGCGAACGGGTCAAGCCGCTCAGCCAGCGACTACCTGAAGATCCGAAAGAGACCAAGCTCTCACTGGGCGAGCGGTTTCAGAATATTGTGGGGATTATCAACGAAGTCGATAAGTTTAACCGGGACATAACCGTTACCAGCGAAGTACGGACGCTGGCCGACGGGCGATCGGTCGAGGTGACAGCATTGTATATCGGCCTCGGTCAGGCGTATTATGCCAGTGCCAACGCGAATATCGCGGGCATCGGCACGCTGTCCGATGATGGCTGGGTGTGGAAACCGGCAAATGAATATGCCGCACAGATCGCCGACGCCATCGCCATCTTGAAAAATGAGAAAATGGCATCGTTCATACAGGTGCCGGTGAACATCAAATAAACAGGGCTAATCATAATATGAAAAAGATCGTATATCTGCTTGTTTTAGTACTTGTCAGTCCGGTGATGCTTTGGGCCCGGGATCCCAATGCCGTCGATCATGTCAATGAGCTGCTCGACGTGGCGTTCGAGGAAGAACAAGAAACCGGTTTCGGCAAGGCATCGCAATCGATCCAGCAACAGCTCCGGGACAGTATTGCCGAGTTAAACGCATTACGCGAGCAGGTGGTTAACGAGAAGGTGCCTCTGAGCCGCAAGCTCAGTGAACTGGAAGCCCAATTGGTTAAGGTACGTCAGGAATACCAGGAAACGACGCGTCTGCTGGACAGCCGGACATTGGATTTGAGTAACCTGCGAAACGAGATCAAGTCGCGCAATCAGGAAGCGACCTATCTTTCGAACCTGTTGGGCGAATATGCGCGTAATTTCGAATCGCGATTACATATTTCTGAGATCGACCGGTATCAGGAAGCACTGGAAACAGCGATGTTGGCACCGGAAAACAGCAATCTTTCGGAACAGGAAGTTTACGAGGCCCAGGCCAATCTTATCTCGGTCTCGCTGGACCGGCTATTCGAGGCGCTGGGCGGAACGCAGTTTGAAGGGACAGCGGCCGATGAAAGCGGGTCGATCCATAAAGGGACATTTGTGTTGATCGGACCGGCCGCCGTTTTCAAATCGGACGATGGCGCGATCATCGGAACCGCCGAGCAGCGTCTCGGTTCGGTTGAGCCGGCCGTCATCAGTTTTGCCAATCCGGAGGATACGCAGGCTGCGGCCGGTGTAATCTCCGATTCCAAAGGGCTCTTTCCCCTGGACCCAACACTCGGTAATGCCCATAAGATCGAGGAAACCGAAGAAACCTTTATCGAGCACATCCAGAAGGGCGGGCCGGTGATGTACCCGATATTTGGACTGGCCGGTGCGGCATTTCTGGTGGCGCTGTACAAATGGTTTTTCTTGTCAATTGTTCCCAAACCTTCGAAGAAACGTATCAATGCACTGCTGAAGGCTGTGGCATCACACGATGTGCAAGAGGTCCAGAAGAAAGCCAAAACGATCAAGGGGCCGATTGGAAAGATGCTTTCGGCCGGTGCTCAACATATCAAAGAGCCGCGGGACCTGGTCGAAGAGGTCATGTATGAAAAAGTGCTTTCCACGCGTTTGAAATTACAGCGATTTTTGCCGTTTATCGCGATCAGTGCTTCTTCGGCCCCGTTGCTGGGTCTGCTGGGGACTGTGACCGGTATTATCAATACGTTCAAATTGATTACTGTATTCGGATCGGGTGATGTCAAGACGCTTTCGGGCGGTATTTCCGAGGCCCTGATTACGACGGAATTCGGCCTGATCGTGGCGATTCCGTCGCTGCTGCTGCATGCATTCCTCTCGCGAAAGGCCAAAGGGATCGTCGATGAGATGGAAAAGGCCGCAGTTGCCTTTATTAACCAGATCAGCAAGACACCCTATCACCAGGAACCGCAGATGATCGCCCATCGCAATATCGTTCGCGAGCCGATCGCCACGCCGCGTTATACGAAAAATATGGCCGGTGGCGTAATGGATCCGCGACTGGTGAGTATCGGCAAAAATGCGACGGTTGCCGAGGCCATCAATAAGATACGGTCATCCGAAATCGGCGAGGATATCGATACCGTATTTGTTGTTAGCGACGGCGGCAAGTACGAAGGCCATGTGCCGCTGCGGCATTTATTGATTCGACCGGAAAAGACGCCGGTGGAATCCCTCGCACAACATAAGAATCTTTTTGTTCGTGTCGATGCGAACCTCGATGAGGTTAAAAAATTAATCAGCCAGCACGAACTGATTAATATACCCGTACTGGATCATGATGATCAATTAGTCGGACGGATCAGCCGAAACGGAAATGGAGATGTCAAATGAATGGATTAGCCGAACAATTCGCCGTATTGTGTGAACAGGCTTATGCCATCTGGCTTTCGGGCGGATGGGCAATGATCGCCATTGCGATTGTTGCGCTGGTGATGTTTTCGTTAGGAATGCATGTTTCGCTAAAACTGAGTCAGACCGGATTTGCTTCGGTTCGCGAAAAAACATGGCGACGATGGATTGATCATCCAGAGGAACGTCGCGGGCCGATCGGTGAAATGATTGATTTTGTTACCGGCGGCAATTCACTGAAAGATACGGCGACATCGTTTGACGAATTACAAGCGACTGAAGTGGCGCCGTTTGATCGCGACCTTCGCGTGATGAAAATCTGTGTCGGTGCTGCACCGCTGTTAGGGCTTCTCGGAACGGTAACCGGTATGCTGGCAACGTTTGCAGCCTTGTCATCCGGCTCCGGCGGCGACAAGACGATGGGATTGGTTGCCGAGGGCATTTCCGAAGCACTGGTCACGACCGAAACCGGACTGGTCATTGCACTGCCGGGTTTGTTCTTCCAGTATCAACTGGTTCGCAAATACGAACGCTATAAAGCGTTTTTAGCTCATCTGCAAACCGTTTGTACCCAGAAGATGTATAAGAAAATAAGTGAACAGCAGGCCGTGTCTGTGATGGATGAACCGATGATCCTGGCCGATGAACTGTACGCACCGCAGCAAGCCAAGGAACAACAGGCAATCGCCGTTTAGATAGAATAACGAGGAAGTCATGGGACGTTTTCGTCAAATTGCAACCGGAGACAGCACAGAAGGCGGGATAGATATTTCGCCATTGATGGACTGTGTATTCATCCTTTTGATCTTTTTTATTGTTACCACCACTTTTGTCGAAGAGACGGGCGTTGAAGTGGATAAACCACAGGCTGCGTCGTCGGTTCAGTTAGAGAAAAACAGTATCCTGATCGCGCTGACAGCGAAGGGACAGGTGGTTTACGGCGGCCGGGAGATCGGCATCAGCGGTGTTCGACCGCTGGTCAAGCGCATGCTTCAAAAAGAAGATGTACCGGTTATCATTCAAGCCGATACGACAGCGCAATCCGGTTTGCTGGTTCGCTTGATTGACGAGGCTAAATTAGGCGGAGCGGTCAAGGTCAGTGTCGCAACCCGTAAATCGAAAAGTTGAGCATCGTTATGAGAAATTCTCGCAAACGTTCAAAATTCTGGTTTTTTCGGGCGATATTTCATCAGATTCTGGTGTTGCTCGGTGCGGTTGGCCTGACGCTGGTGTTCTTTCTGGTGCTGCCCTTGATGCAGACTCTTGCCAAGCCGCCGACGACGGATCTGATGCTGCAATCGGTTGATACGGCCAAGCTGGATGCCCCCGAACCCCCGCCGGTCGAACCGGAACCGGAGGAACCGCCGAAACAGGAAGAAAAACCCCCGGAACTGACCGAAGAGGCGCCGCCGCTGGATTTATCTCAACTGGAATTGGCACTGAATCCCGGTCTGGGCGGTGGTTTAACAGGCGGCGATTTTGCTGTCAATCTCAACACGATCGTTTCATCGGACCAAAAGGGAGTCGATGACCTGTTCAGTATCGCTGACCTGGACCAGAAACCGCGTGTGATCTATCAGTCCAGTCCGATGATGAATAACAAGATGCGTAAACGGGCACCCGGCACCGTCTATATTCTGTTTATTGTGGACGAACGCGGAAGAGTGACGAATCCGAAAGTCCAGAAATCAAGTGATCCGGTTTTTGAAAAAGCAGCACTCAGTGCCGTTAAACAATGGAAATTTGAACCCGGTAAACGCAATGGAAAAGCCGTTAAGTTTCGTATGCGTGTGCCAATCAGTTTTCCGAAATGAGGATAGTTATGAACAAGGAATTATATATGAGCGATTATCAATGGATCGGGCGAATTTGCCTGATTATGATTCTGGGTTTCAGCGTTGGTGTGTTTGGCGCAGCGGATGTGAATCTTCCGATCGGCACGTCGGATTCAGGCTTAAGTCCCCTGGAGCTTAAGATATGGAACGATCCGGGATTTCGCCGGCATTTTGCCGAAAGCTATATCGCCGAGACCGAGATCGAACCGCGGGTGACCATGGACGAACGCGATCAGATGCTCGAAATCATGGAATTGATTTCTGAAGACAAACTGGATAAGGCGGCCGCGATGTTGATCGAATCACGCAACGAAGCGGCCAGCGCAGTTTTTGATTTTACCCTGGCCAATATCTATTTTCAGCAGGAAAAGCTTGACGAGGCATTGACGGCATACCAAATTGCGGTCGATAAGTATCCCAAATTCCGAAGAGCATGGCGCAATCTGGGATCAATCTATGTTCGTCAGGGTACATTTGAAAAAGCGCTGCCGACCCTGACACAGGTGGTTTCACTGGGCGGAGGCGATTCGGTCACATACGGCCTGCTGGGATATGCATATTATATGACAGAGAATTTTCTCTCGGCTGAATCGGCCTATCGGATGGCGATTCTGCTTGATCCCAAAACCTTAGACTGGAAAATGCAACTGGCAAAAACCTTATTCAGGCAGCAGCGGTTTGCCGAGGCACTAGCGCTGAGCGATCAACTGATCAAAGACCAGCCCGAACAGGCTGACCTGTGGTTGCTGCAGGCCAATGCCTATCTGGGTCTGAAACAGCCGATCAAAGCCGCAGAGATTTATGAGTTAGTCGATCATTTGGGCAAATCGACGGTAAGCAGCCTGAATTTGCTCGGCGATATCTATGTCAACGAATCACTTTATGAAATGGCCATAAAATCCTATATCCGGGCAATGGAAAAAGACCCCGATGGCAAAATCGACCGCTATGTTCGAGCGGCCAAGGTGCTGACCGCCCGCGGTGCACTGGATAAAGCGAAATCATTGATCGAATATATGGAAACCAACAAGGCCGATCAGCTCCAGAAAGAAGAGCAAAAAGAATTGTTGAAATTGCGTGCCCGTCTTGCGGTCGCATCCGGTTCGGACGATGCCGAACAAATTCAGATACTCACGGAAATCGTCGAATTGGATCCGCTGGATGGTGAGGCCCTGATCCTGCTGGGCCAGCATCATGGCAGGACCGGCGATGTCCAAAAGGCGATTTTTTATTTCGAACGGGCACAGTCAATCGAGGAATTTGAAGCCGATGCGTGTATTCGCCATGCCCAGTTACTGGTGGGTGAGGGGCAATATAAAGATGCCTTGCCGCTGTTGCGACGCGCCCAGCAGATCAAGCCGCGCGATAATATCCATGAATATCTCGAACAGGTCGAAAAAGTTTCCAAAACCCAGTAGATTAATGGGTGGATGACATTGGAAAACTTGAATTTTGCAGACTAACACATCTTGTTTTTTATCTATTTTTAATTTTGGAGTTGGGTTTGGTGTTACGTCGAATTTCACACGCATTCAAAAATCGTACGTTAATTGCAGGTAGATCAGATGGCTGCGATCGGTCTTGCCAAGAATCTGGTTATTGTCATCGATGGTTTCATAGCGATAACCGGTTCGAATTTGCCATGGATCGCGTGTAAACCAGGTCAGGTCCGTCTCAAAACGCTGGGCAACGGGTTTGACATCGCCGGAAAGATTGGTTTCGACGCGGTCATACTCGAATCCGAGAATCATATTTTCATTCAAAGCATGATCGATCCGTACGAAGATATCCTGGGCGTCGGTGCCCATATGGTGCCCGATGATGCGACCTTTATAGGTATAGCCGGTTTTATACAGATAATGGTTGTAGAACACATTGGTCTCACCGGGAATATGATTATCGGCATACTCTACGGTGATGTCGGTTCGACCGGTACGGAACAGATCGTTTAGCTTCAGTCCGAACAAATGGCCCCAGTTACTGGGCAGGCCGCCAGCCTCATCTTCACCGATCCCGTCATAATATAATTTAATCGATTGCACCGGAAACGTCTTTCCCATTGGCAGGCGGATCGAAGCATCTGCCCCGGCGAGCTGGTTATTATCGAGCCGGCCGCCTTCGTTCTCTTTGCGCGCCCAAAAGACATCCCAGTAATCCCGGGCACCGAGACTGGGCCGGCCTTCGCCGCCGAACATGATCGAACGCGACAGACCCCAGTCGATATTCGGATGAGGTTTGAAATGGACCCGCATACCGGTAAGTTTGGCTTCGGGAATAACGCGGTCTTCATCCAGTTCAGTCAGATACCAGACGCCTTTGACCAATCCGAGATATCTGAAAATCCATGGCAGTTGGATCGGCAGGACATTGGAGAACTTGATCATCTTAAACGGTTCGGTATTGTTGCTGAGCAGGATCGAGCCGTTGCGGCCCGGTCCCCACCAAAGCTGTTCTTTGCCGATGAGCAGTTCGAATTTACCCACGCCGATCTTGCCGTAGCCTTCGATGATATCGATCTCGTCATTGTTGTCGGAATTGTCAGCGGCGAATTCGGGGTGCACATAAAAAGCCAGCGTATCGAACAGTTCCATCCGTGAAGCAAAACCGATGCGATAGTTATCGTCCTTGGCATACGTATCACCGCGATTGTTCTCGATATCGACTGCTTGATCGGCATAAGCGAATGTGATGTATGGATCTTCAAGTGGTTTGAGATAGCTGTAGTTGGCGTGTCGAGAACCGATGGCGAGTTTTTCCAGTTCAGCCTGAAATTCATCCTCCAATCGCTTGAGTACGGCGAGCAGGATTGGATTTTTCTCATTTTGAGCTTCGAACTGATAGTGTGCCTGCTCGATCAATCGGGCCATTTCCAACCGCGTGATCGGGCGCGTTGTCAGCATGGCACTCGTAATAAAACCGTAATCGGCAAGTTTTTCGATGTCAGCGTATGCGAAGTGATTAAGCGGTACATTGGTCGAAACCGAGGCGTATATATGGCCGATATGCCCGATTATCAGTACGGCAAGTGTGATATACAGCTTATGTCGATTGATGCGTATCCGATTCATTTACAGCCAGACCGTTAAAAAACAGCGATTCAGGCCGAAAATTAATGTAAAATGGTTGTCGGGTCAAGCACAATCTGACTTGTCAAAATGACCTATCCCGCGCAGTTATTTCATAAAAAAGCCCTAAAACCGTGTTGACAGACGGCATGCCGATAGATATAGTTTACTCTGTTCGAGGTTGTCATCTCCGGGCATCCGGCCGAAGTGATGCGACTCGAGCGGTTTCGGAGGCAAAGGGATTGAAAAGGTCTGATGCCGTTTTGTTTACAAAGGAGTGTAAAATGAAGACCTGCAAAGTGTGGGGCGGTTCTCAAGCAGCAGTTCGGCCTTATAAAAGTAATGCGTTTGTGACTATCAGTTTGTCTGTCTTTCTTGTTTTATTGATATTTAATCCTGCCTTCGGGGAAAATCTGTCTGGTTTACCGCTGGATATTTATCTGTCCGAAAATACACCCGAAAGCCCGCAAACGCTTAATCGCATGGACGAATTTTTGAACGTCAAAGAAACTACTCCTGCGTCCACATTCGATCAAAAGCCCGATGTGAATGATTATCCGTCTGTCACGTCCAGTGATGCAAATTTGGAAATTTCTTCGATTGAGAAGCTGATTCGCGGCCAGTACCCGGATGCCGAAGTGGCGGATATCCGGCAATTCGGCTACGATGTATTCCGTAAATCCGTCAGTTCATTCGCAGCTATCGCCAATGTACCGGTCGGACCGGATTATGTGATCGGTCCCGGCGATAATTTTACGGTGACGATGTGGGGTCGCGCCAATGCCCAATACAGCGTGACCGTTAACCGCAACGGCGAGATTGTCTTGCCGGAGGTAGGGGTACTGAATGTTTCGGGCATGACATTCGAGAAACTCAAAGATTATCTTCAAAATGAGCTTTCCCGCAAATTTACCGATTTTAAGATGAGTATCACCATGGGACGGCTTCGTACGATCCGGGTATTTGTGGTCGGCCAGACCCAGACCCCCGGCAGTTATACCCTCAGTTCGCTCTCGACGGTTGTTAACGCCATGTTTACTTTTGGCGGCCCTTCGAAAAACGGGTCACTGCGTCAGGTTCAGGTTTCACGAATGAGCGCGGAACCGATGATAATCGATATGTATGATTTCCTGTTGGGCGGTGACAAAAGTCAGGATATTCGGCTGCAGGACGGCGATACGATCTTTATTCCGTTGATCGGTCCGGTGGTGGCCGTAACCGGCAATGTTAAGCGTCCGGCCATTTACGAGATGAATTCCCAGATGACCCTGATGGACGTGATCGAGCTGGCCGGCGGGGTGACTTTTTCGGGCTGGCTGCAGCGGGTACAGGTCGAACGGGCCGACAGCCATCAGCGCCGAATTGTGGTGGATTTCGATATATCCGATCAGGCCGAGATGGCGGCCCGTAAACAGGCCATTGAAACAGTTATTCAGGATGGTGATATTGTCAAGATTTTCAATATTCTGCCGATGGAGGAAAACATCGTTAATCTTGAAGGCCATGTCTGGCGATCGGGAAAATATGAATTAAAGGAGGGGATGCGGCTGGGCGATATTCTTCATTCGTATGAGGTGTTAAAGCCGCAGCCGAACCTTGAATACGCTTATATCGAGCGTCTGGTCGAACCGGATATGCACCCGATCAGGATTCCTTTTCAGCCGGGGCAGTTATTGGCCGGCGATCAAAACCAGAACATCCGCTTGCAGCGACTGGATACGATCAGATTATTCCAATGGGATGAACGATTAAGCCGAACGGTTCGTGTCAGCGGTTTTGTTTACGATCCGAATCGATACCCCTTATCTGAAGAAATGCGTGTGTCGGATCTGGTCAAACTGGCCGGGGGCGCGAAAAAGAACGCGTTTTTGAAAAACGCCGAGTTGACGCGCTATCATATCCAGCAGCAGGGTGTTGTGACCGAGAAAATCGAAGTGCAGCTTGGTGCGGCCCTGGCCGGAGATATATCCCATGATATTCTCTTGAAGGATTATGACCACTTGATTGTTCGCCCCATTCCCGAACTGCAACTGGATCGGATGGTTACGATTTCCGGTCAGGTTCGCCATCCGGGAAGTTATCCGATTCGCAAAAATGAACGCCTCAGTTCGGTGATTGAACGGGCCGGAGGATTCACCGAAGATGCATATCTTCGCGGTGCGGTTTTCACCCGTGAAAGCGCAGAACAGGTCCAGCGTAAGCGCCTGGATAACCTGATTATGCAGATGGAAGAATCGATGCTCAGTGAAACCCAGCAACGCATATCCGGCGCCTACGAAGCCGAGGAAGCCAAAGTGCAGCAGCAAACAATGCAAGCGAAAAAACAGATTTTGGAAAAATTACGGGCCGCAGAGATCAACGGCCGCGTTGTGATCAAGCTTCGTACGCCGGAGACATTTAAAAATTCCCAATATGATTTTGTGCTTGAAGACGGCGATCACCTGACTGTTCCGGACGAACCAGCGATCGTTCATGTCGTCGGCGAGGTCTTTAATCCGACATCGCTTTTGTATGAAGACCATAAAACCGTGGGGTATTATCTCGGCAAAGTCGGGGGGATTACCAAAGAGGCCGATCGCAAACAGATCAATCTGATTCGTGCCGACGGGACCGTCCTGAGCTATTCGCAAAAGGACCTCGGACAGGTGTATTGGGAAGAACAGCGAAATCAATGGATTTTCGGCGGATTTGAACAGATCATGCTGTATCCCGGCGATACGATTGTGGTGCCGCGACGGATCGATAAGTATCTCTGGCTCAAGAACACCAAGGATATTACGCAGATATTATTCCAGATTGCTGTTGCGGCCGGTGTCGTGATCGCATTGTAACAGCAGCGCAATGACATATAGACAGGACTATGTACCATGACAGAAAATCAAATCGCACCGCAGCAATCCGGCATGGAAGAGGATGAGATAAGACTTCGAGATTATGGTCGTGTGATCTATCGTCATCGTACCATGATCATAACGATTTCGATACTCTGCGCGATAATTGCGGCGATCGTCAGTTTTCTTTTGCCGCGAAGCTATCGAGCAGTCGGATCGGTGGTTCCGCCGCTGGAGTTAGGGCAAAAAGGATCTGTGCTGGCCGGTAAACTCAAAGGGGCGGAAGGGGCCTTGCTGGGCGATTTTCTGGACACATCCAGTATGGCCGACCTGTATTCCGGCATCCTCAAAAGCAGATCGGTCCAGGATGCGATCGTCAATGAATTTGATTTAAAGAGCTATTATGGACTGGGGTATCAAAGCCGTGCCAGGATGAAACTTCGAAAAAACACGACGATCCATGTGTTAGATGAGGGAATTGTGGAAGTTGCAGTTGAGGATCGAGATCCCAACATGGCGGCCGCCATGGTCAACGCCTATATTGACAAATTGGATAAACAGAACAAGCGGATTATGGCGGGCCAGGCAAGCAGTAAGCGGATTTTTCTCAAGAACCGGCTTGAGGAAATTAAGCAGGAACTCTCAGAGATCGAGAATCTGCTTTCGCGCGAAGCCCGGATCAAGGAAATGTTGTATGAGTTGCTGACCAAGGAATACGAACTGGCCAAGATCGAAGAAGCCAAGAGTATGCCGACGATCCAGATTTTGGATAAAGCTGTTCCGCCGCAGTTTAAGTATAAACCCAAACGGCGGGTGATTGTCGCTTCAAGTTTTGGGGTGGGGTTATTTGCTGCTATATTTTTCGCATTTTTACGTGACGGTTTCACCGATACGGATGACGTGAAATAAGCAAAACCAGTTGTCTCACATTCGAAACGTAGCGAGGAGAGTTATGTTCTTGATGTAACTCACAGGGACGGAGTGTGGATGATGAATTTTCCGAAAAAAAATATCATGGCTATGTTTTTACATAATACGAATCATATGAAATAATGAACATGAAAGGAGTCTGTCGTGAATTCACTTGGCGTGCCCCATGGAGGGGAATTAGTGAACCTTAACGTGGATCAGGATCGTGCATCGCAGCTTCGTGACCAATCGCGGGATTGGCCCTGCTGGGACCTCACCGCTCGCCAGATTTGTGATCTGGAGCTTTTAGCCAATGGCGGTTTTTCCCCGTTAACCGGATTTTTAGGACAACAGGATTACCAAAGCGTCTGTAAGCAGATGCGTCTTGCAGACGGCACGATCTGGCCGATTCCCATTGTACTCGATGTCACCGACGAAATGGCCTCGGATCTGCAAGCCGGATCGATGCTGGCGTTACGCGATCCGGAAGGAGTCATGCTGGCGGCCCTGGAGGTTAAAGAAAAATGGCAGCCGGACCGAATGCAGGAAGCAAAGCTGGTTTACGGCACGACCAACCCGGAACATCCCGGTGTCGATTACCTGCTGAATTCAACCCATCCCTGGTATATATCGGGCAAACTCTCATGTATTCAGCCGCCGGTACATTATGATTTTATCGAATTACGGTACACCCCCGAAAAGCTGCGTGAAAAGATTGCAGCACTGGGCTGGGAGAAGATCGTCGCGTTCCAAACCCGAAATCCGATGCACCGGGCTCATTTTGAGCTGACATTCAAAGCTATGAAAGACCTGGAGGCGAATTTGCTCATTCATCCGGTGGTAGGGCTGACCAAACCCGGCGATGTGGATCATTACACCCGTGTACGGTGTTATCAATCGATCGAAAAACACTATCCGCTCAACACGGCCATGCTCAGTTTACTGCCCTTAGCGATGCGGCTGGGAGGCCCGCGGGAAGCTGTCTGGCATGCCATTATCCGTAAAAACTTTGGCTGTACGCACCTGATCGTCGGCCGCGATCATGCCGGGCCGGGAAGCGATTCGAAAGGCAAGCCGTTTTATGCCCCCTATGACGCCCAGGATTTGCTGAAAAAGCATCAGGATGAACTGGGAATTGAAATGGTGCCGTTCAAGATGATGGCCTATCTGCCGGATGAGGATCGATATGCGCCGCTGGATGAGGTTGCAGAAGGAACCAACACAAAATCATTGTCGGGAACGGAATTGAGACAGCGTTTATCCGAGGGTAGAGATATCCCCACCTGGTTTTCGTTCCCGGAAGTGGTAACCGAGCTGAGGCGTACCTATCCGCCAAAATCGAAAAAAGGATTTACAGTTTTTTTCACAGGATTGCCAAGCTCCGGCAAATCGACCCTGGCCAACGTCTTGATGGTCAAACTGCTGGAGGCAGGGGGTCGGCCGGTCACCCTGCTCGATGGCGATCTGGTTCGCAAAAACCTTTCCTCGGAATTGGGTTTTTCCAAGGAACATCGCGACCTGAATATCCGGCGGATCGGATTTGTCGCCTCGGAGATTACCAAAAACGGTGGTATCGCCCTGTGTGCGCCGATCGCGCCTTATGACCAGGTCCGCAAGGAAGTCAGGCAACTGATCGAATCGGTGGGGGGGTATTTACTGATTCACGTGGCTACGCCGCTCGAAACGTGTGAAAGGCGGGATCGCAAGGGTCTCTACGCCAAGGCCCGTGCGGGGATTATAAAGGAATTTACCGGCATATCCGATCCTTACGAAGTGCCGGATGACGCTGATATGGCGATCGATACCACCTCGGCAAATCCCGAGGAATGTGTCCATCGCCTCATCCTGCATCTCGAACATGAGGGATATATCGGGGCTGTATAAGATAGATTTGCGATATCGTCATCGTGTTTGTGCTAAGCCGTAATCAGCTTTGATGATGACCGTTTCGAAAGCGTGCATGACCGGTATAGACAGTATAATTGAAAAATATAATTTACCCAAAGGCTTAAAGCGATATTTTTTCAATACCGGCTGGCTGTTTTTGGAAAAGGTTGTTCGGATCTTAACCGCATTAGTGGTTGGGATCTATGTCGCCAGGTACCTTGGCCCCGAGCGATTTGGCATCCTCAGTTATGCGATCAGTATTGTTGCGCTGTTTACGGCCGTGTCGGATCTGGGATTGAAAGGCATCTTAGTCAGAGAATTTGTCAATAATAAACGAGAGGATCAGGTTCTTTTATGTACGGCGTTTATCCTGAAATTAACGGCGGCACTGCTTATATTTGCGATGTTTGCGGCCGTTCTCTTTTTTTCGCAGGGCGAGCGGACGACCCAACTGGTGATTTTAATCATTGCGGCCGGTTTGATCTTCAAGTCGTTTAATGTGATCCAGTTTTTTTTCGAATCCCAGGTCCTGTCAAAGTATTATGTTCACAGCCAGTTGATTGCGACCATCGCGACGGGGGTGATTACATTTATTTTTATTTTTTTGCGATTGCCGCTGCTCTATTTTTCAATCGCCGTGGCAGCAGAAAGTTTGATCTTAAGTACCGGCTTGGTATCGGTTTATTTAAAACGCTTTTTCAGGGCGAAATGGACGTTCAAGGCCCAAACCGCGTTGCGTTTGCTTCGCCATTCCTGGCCGCTGATCCTTTCCGGGATTGCGGTGACGATGTATATGAAAGTGGACCAGGTGATGATCAAGAATATACTCGATTCCGAGGCTGTGGGGCAATATGCCGCGGCTGTCCGGATCAGCGAAGCATGGTACTTTATTCCTATTGTGATATGTAATTCCCTGTTTCCCGCGATTATCAACGCCAAAAAGACCGATCCGCAACGCTACCAGCAGCGAATCCAACTGTTATACACACTGATGATTTGGATTTCAGTGCCGGTAGCCCTGATCGTCACGCTTATCGCGCCGTGGCTCGTTCGCCATCTTTTCGGTCAGGCATATTCGGATACGGCCCGGGTGTTGCAGGTTCATATCTGGGCGGCGATATTTGTTTTCCTGGGCATCGCCAGCAGTAAGTATTTACTGGCTGAAAATTATACCCGGATCACGTTTGTCCGGACGTTTGTGGGGATGATCGTCAATGTGATCCTGAATTTTATCCTGATTGACGAATATGGGATTATGGGCGCGGCAGTGGCGACATTGGTGTCTTACTTTATTTCCGTATTTATGATCGCGGCGATTCCTAAAACCGCTAAACATACGTTTTTCATGGTCAAAGCGGTTGCGCCTTTGGGATTCATGAAACGAATGCTAACGGATCGGCAATGAAAACGAAACTTAAAACCCTCATCAAAAAGCATGTCCCTGTTTCGCATCACGGGACACTGATCAAACTGAAAAATTGGCTGACCGACGGCTCTTCGGTAAGGTCCTATTCTCAGGAAGGCGAGGATATGATCCTGCGGCGGATATTCGAAAAAAAAGAAAGCGGCTTTTACGTCGATATCGGCGCCCACCACCCGAAGCGGTTTTCCAATACCTATTACTTTTATAAAAAAGGCTGGCGCGGCATCAATGTGGATGCAATGCCGGGCAGTATGAAAGCGTTTGGCCGTGTTCGCCCCCGGGACATCAATCTGGAGATACCCGTTTCGGATAAGAACGAGACACTGGTGTATTATGCATTCAACGATCCGGCGTTGAACGGCTTTTCAAAAGAATTGTCGGATGCACGGAAAAACTCGCCGCATTACACCGTCCTTTTCGAAAAAGAAATGCAAACGCAAACGTTAGCCCAAATTCTTCAGGTGCATCTGCCGTCCGAACAAGCGATTGATTTTATGTCCGTTGATGTCGAAGGGATGGACTTTGAGGTGCTGCAATCCAATGATTGGCAGCAATTTCGCCCGAAAGTGGTTTTGGTCGAGGTTCGTAATCTGTCTTTGGAAAATATGTATGATTCAAAAATTGTGCATTACCTGGGATTAAACGGATATTGTCTGTATGCCAAAACAGTATGTACGTTAATCTTTTTTGAGCGTTCCGATGGAAAATAATACCACTGCTGCGATTTTGTTTTTGATTTATCGGCGTCCGGAAACAACCCAAAAGGTGTTTGAAGCGATTCGAAAAGCACGTCCGGCCCAATTATTTGTTGCGGCCGACGGCCCCAAAGACGGCCAGCAGCAAGCGTGTCAGCAGACCCGGCAAATCGTGGAACATATTGACTGGGACTGCGAACTAAAAACGTTGTTCAGAGATACGAATCTGGGTTGCAAGATCGGGGTCAGCAGTGCGATCGACTGGTTTTTTGAGCATGTCGAAGAAGGTATCATTTTAGAAGATGACACCTTGCCCGATGCCGATTTTTTTAGGTTTTGCAGCGAATTGCTGGCTCGCTATAGACATGACAATCGCGTCAGTTCGATCAGCGGCAGCAATCCGTTTAAAGATCAAATCGGTATTTCAGAGAGTTATTTTTTCTCGAAATATAATCGCATCTGGGGCTGGGCAACATGGCGACGCGCATGGCGGCATTATGATGTAAATATCTCATTTTGGCCCGAATTGAAAAAAAACAAGCGGCATTACGCATTTTTTGCCAATCCCATGGAACGCCGTTTTTACGAGATGATCTGGGACCAGTGCTATCATAATCAAATCGATACCTGGGATTATCAATGGCTGTTATGCCGATTGGCCCAGTCTATGCTGACGGCCGTGTCCGCAGAGAATATCGTTCAGAATATCGGATTTGGCAGAGATTCGACCCATACGCGATCCGCCAGTAATTTGTCAAATTATCCAATGGGCTCGCTGAAGTTGCCCTTGGTCCACCCGTCTATGGTGTGTTCCCACTATCGAAAAGACCGAATTTCGAGCACCCACCGATTCACACGTAAATTCCTGAAAATGCTCTTGATGAAGATGTCAATAACCAAATGAAAGTTGGCATTTTGACATTTCATCACGGCCATAATTTCGGCGGTTTTATGCAGACCTATTCGCTGTTTTCGTATGTGAAGCATCAAGGCTGCGATGTGTGGGTGATCAATTATGTCAATCCGAGGCATTTTCTTAAAAAAACGGCAATGACGTTCTTCAATCCGAATATTGCCAAAATGTATGTCAATATTCATAAGGCGCGGTATTTTCATCGCGCACACCGGCGATATCGAAAAACACCGTTCACATTTAAGGCCTCGGCTATTTCAAAAGAAGCATTTGATGTCGTAATCCTGGGCAGCGATGAGATATGGAATTATCAAAATCCGATGTTTGGATTCGACCCGACTTATTTTGGCTGCGGGTTCGAGGCAAAAAAGGTCATCGCCTATGCTGCGAGTCTGGGAGCGCTCAACCACACGGCCGAACCGCCGTCAGTCGTCTCGTCGGCGCTTCGTCGATTAAGTTATATCTCGGTGCGAGATGTCAATACGCAAACCGCCGTAAGGCAATTAACCGGTATCGATCCCGATATCCATGCAGATCCCGCATTTTTGTATGATTTTGACGAGCCGGCCGCGAAAATCGATCTGAAAGGATATATCCTGATCTATACCGCCGATCTGTGTGCGGCCATGATTGACGAGATCAAGCGTTTTGCCCAAAAACAAAAGAAAAAACTGGTTGCACTGGCTTACCCTAAAAGCTGGTGTGATAAGAATATTTATTCCGAAGAGATATGGCAATGGCGGTCGTTGTTCGTAAACGCCGATATGATCATCACCACGATGTTCCACGGAACGGTTTTTGCGATCAAAAATCAAAAGCCCTTTGTTTTTTTAATGAACGACTATCGGCGATTCAAAGTCGATTATCTTTTCGATTATTTGGGATTGTGCGAGCGAATCTATGATCAAAACGATTCACTCGACGACATATTCAATCAGCCGATCGATTATGACTTCGTGAATAAACAATTAAATACGCATATCGACAAATCCAAAGGCTATCTGCAAAACGCAATCAATGGTTAAAGAAAAAATAAAAGCATTTGTCCCGAAAAAAATGCGGCCGATGTGCGGGTCGATTTACATGTTTTTCAGCATGATCGCGCATTACATCTACGATTTCGGGCGATATTGGCGGTTCTCGGCCACACGCCAATCATACCGGTGTTACAACATATTGGAATCGCGCATCATCGCTCATTGCCATACCATTGAAAAAGGATTCTCGCTGCCGCAGGTCAAACCGCAATTCGGCGCAAAAACCCTTGACGATCTTTTTGATTTATTGGATACCTATATCGAGTACGGATTCCCCAGAGACCGTTACGCCTTTCAATATGCTGTTTCATGCCTGAAAGATTATGCGCGTTATTTCGACCTGAGCGACGATAAAAATCACAAAGTGATTGACCGGTTGAACCGGTTGGACACAAAAGGCTGCTACGATGCTGCGCCTTGTATATTGTTTAAGAAACAGCAAATGATCGAACAGGCACGAGGCGATTTTCTGACATTCAGTCAAAGTCGCCACAGTATCCGAACATTTTCAGATGAACCCGTATCGATGGAAATATTAAGGCAGGCCGTTCATATTGCCCAAAAAGCGCCGTCTGTTTGCAACCGGCAGGCGGCCCGGGTTTATGTGGTTCGCGACAAACCGAACATTCAGGAGGTACTTGCACACCAGAAAGGCAACAGGGGGTTCGGCCACATGGTCGATAAACTGATCATTGTCACGGCGGACCTGGCCTCGTTTTACGGCCCCGGTGAGAGAAATCAGGCCTATGTGGATGCGGGATTGTTTGCGATGTCCCTTTTGCTGAGTTTACATTACAAAGGACTGGCCGTCTGTACGCTGAACTGGTGCACATCGAAAAAAAACGATGTATTTCTGCGAAAGGCGGTCAATATCAATGAATCAGAAAATATTATTCTGTTGCTGGCGGTCGGCAATTATGCGGATACTTTTTACGTGGCTAAATCGCCCAGAAAACCGCTGGATGAAATATTTCATGTCGTCTAAGCAACCAATAACAGGCTCAGGACAAGGTTTTCATTAAGATGAATAATGTATTACCCACGTTTTTAGTCGTTGGTGCGGCCCGGTGCGGCACGACCTCACTGTTCAATTATTTGAACCAGCATCCGGATATATTTATCCCCGACCGAAAAGAATGCCGTTTTTTTTCCCAAATGCCAGGGACGTTTGAGGGCCCCGGCGCCGATTATCAAAATGATGTCATCCCTGACATCGAAGCGTATAAACAGTTATTTGTCCCGGGAAAGGACGCCGTCGCCAGGGGTGATATTTCCAACGACTATCTGTTTTACTACGAGCAAAGCATTGATAATATCAAAAAGTATCTTGGCGATGATATCAAAATTATCATTATCCTGCGAAATCCGGTCGAGCGTGCCTATTCCAATTATATGCAGCACGTAAAAAACGATTGGGAGCCCCTTTCCTTTGAAGAAGCGCTGCAGGCCGAAAACGACCGGATTAGCTGTAACTGGGCCTGGCCTTTTTACTACACCCGCGTCAGCCGCTATACCGAATCGGTTGATGCGTATTTAAATAGTTTCAACCGGGTTCGGGTTTACCGCTTCGAGGATATATTCAAACCCGATGTAAAGCTGACAAGCCTGCTGCAATTTATTGGTGTTGATCCGGATATCCGGATGAAGACGGACCGACGATACAACATTTCCGGGGTCCCCAAAAACAAATTTGCAAAAGTGATGATAAACAGCTATCGGCGCATCAAACCCGCCGCCGAACCGGTGCTCAAACAGGTTCTGCCGGAAAAAACCCGAATGGCTGTCAAACAGCGATTGACCAAAAAGGGCACAAAACCGGTCCCGGTCAATCCCGAAACCAAAAAAAAGCTTCAGGCTCGATTTTCAGATGATATACAGGCTTTAAGCCGGCTGCTCGATCGCGATCTCAGCGGGTGGCTCGAATAAATTCGAACAGCGATGAAACGAAAGATATGATTGAAAGATACGAGATAAAATGATTGCCGCCTTGGTCGAACACAGAGCGTCCTATGATAATTTTATCCAATTCTTCCGGTCCGGCTTTGGATGGGATCATATTCCAATCTATCTTGGGTTTCTGGTATTAATCGGGTTATTCATCTATGTCTCTCAATCCCGCCAGAGTATCCACGTCAAATGGTTAAGTCTGTATTTTTCAACATCCCTTTTTACCAATTATGCGTACCAATTCCATCGCGCACGATTATTCGATTTTATCGGGATTGGGATCACGCTCATGACGGGTGTGATCCTCTTAAAAGCCAAGCTCAAATTATGGTTTTGCGAAAAAGTGATGTTCGTTATTATTATGGTGTTATTTGTCCACACGCTGATTTTATATGGATTGGGCTATTTGCATGAATATGGCGGCGGGGCGTCCGTATTCGCTGGACGATTGATCATGATTGTCAGGGCGTTGGTGTTATTCTTTGTGATCCTATATTTCACTAATTTTGTCAGCAATGAATCGCAGATTGCGTTTATCGTTTCGACATTCAAGTACACCGGCTTGGCGGCCCTGATGATCATGCTGGTTCAGGAGATCCTTTTTTTCCAACTCGGCGTCTCGACCGTGGGCTTATATCAGGCCACTGCCTTTATCCCGATTCCTCGCTTCGGCTCGATTTCGGTCGAGGGCGGCCATTTTGGCAGGCTGATCCCGGTCTTTCTTTTCTACTGTATCACGCAGAAACAATATGGCTTGAAAATCGGACTCGGTTTTTTAGCGCTCTTGCTGATTGCATTCAGCAATATTTCAGGCTCGCTCTATGGATATTTGTTCTTTATATTTGCCGGCTTGTTTATCGCAGACCGATATTTTTTCAGAATCAAAAACAGTCATCTTTTTCTGTTGTTTATCGCCGGTGCAGGGCTGGGAATAGCGTTTTACTTTTATGATTATGCGATGTTATTTTTTACAAAAATCGATGATTTGATGTTTTCGGCCGGCCGAAACGGCTTGTATATCCCCAATCGCAGTATCGCTTTTCTGCCCAAGGCATTGGCCGCATTTCCCCTGGGGATCGGCTTTGGCGTTTCGGATCGGGCATTGCCGGACGGCACATATACCGATATGGGGTTATATGCGATAATTTCACAGTTATCCGTGTTGTCGGTGCTCATCTTGTTTTTCTTTGTGTTTTACTGGCGGTATCTGCTTTCACGGTTTCGAAAATATAAAACGACTCTGCTGAACAAAGCATACGCGCCGCATGCACTGGTGATGGTCTTGGCAACCCCATTGATCTTCTTATTCGATGTGGTCTGGTTGTATCCGGGCTACGTACTGCCGTTTTTGATTCTTTTGGTTTATATCAAGAATGACTGTCAGGGCCGATTTGCCGTAGCGCCATCAATGGGCCAATTAGCCTGTCTGGCAGAATAATGACATCATGATCGATATATCCCCTCATAAAATCCCGACAGGGCGAAAAAGGATCATTGCCGCCATTGTGCATTATATCCTCTCTGGGGTATGGTTGTTATCGAAGCCCTTTCACAGGCGGCATGCACCGTCAGATCATCGTTCTTATCGGGAGATAAAAGATGTGCTTGTGATTCGCCTTGACCGGATTGGCGATATGGTCAATACCGCGCCGGCGCTCAAGATTCTTGCAGAAACATTTCCGCACTGGAAGATTACGCTGCTTGCCGGTCATTGCTGCGAACCGCTGATGCAGGCCATGCCGTATGTGAAGGATGTCATTTTTTGGGATGCCCCCTGGTTATCGAAACAAAATCCATTCAAAGCGTTCAAACAAACATGTGCAGTTATAAAAACCCTCCGGCGTAGCAAATACGAACTTGTGATCGATTTTCGCGGGGATTTTCGAAATATTATCCTGGCATACCTGGTGGGTATCCCGCACCGTGTGGGATTCGATATCACGGGATGCGGTTTTCTGCTGACCGATCCGGTGGAACATGACGACGATCATCATAATGTCAGTCTGGCGAAAAAGGTCGTCCATCATTTTGTTCCGAATGCTACTTTTGATCATACCGGCGCTTTGGTGCTCTCTGAGAATGATTTTCAACAGGTTAACACGATCCTTGCCCCTGCAATAGGCCGCCCATCGATACCGCTTGTTGTTATACATCCATCTGCGCGATGGGCGCAAAGACAGTGGAGTCCCAAAAAATACGCCTACATTTGCGATTGGATCGCCGATCAGTATAACGCAACGGTTGTCATGACCGGAACGAAACAGGATGTTCCGCTGGTGGATCAAATTGCATCGATGACGACGCATAAACCGATCATTATGGCCGGACAATTATCGCTGACCGAATTTCTTGCCTTGCTTGAGCAAGCCTCATTTTTTATCGGGGTCGATTCGGGCCCGATGCATATGGCGGCCGCCGTGGATACGCCGGCAATCGCCCTTTTGGGGCCTGCATTGCCGCAAAGTGTCGGCCCGATCGGCAAAAACCATATCATCATTACAGCTCAACAGCACTTTTCATGTGCACCCTGTGCACAGAAAAAATGTAAAAAAGCCGGGCATAGCTGTATGGATGCGATTACTGTTGACGATGTGTGCCAAGCAATTGAAACGCAAGTTAATAGAATAAACAATGAGAAGTCAGCTATCAGGAAAACGCAAAAAAATCTGGTGTGATCGAAATGGATAGTTCCAACAGAATGATGATGGATAGTGAAAGTACGGCACAAAACGATGCCGTGAAAGTCATGTTGATCGATCCGCCGTTTTATAAAATCCTTGGATTTTACAATCGGTATTTTCCTTTTGCGATCGCGTCGATCGGTACATTTTTAAGACGTCAGGGATTAAATGTGCTTGTTTACGATGCCGACCGGCTTGTGGAGATGAAAAAAACAAATCATACCCGTCTCAGTGATGCGTATGAAGACTATCTGCGATGTCTGAATGATCCGAATGACCCGGTTTGGCAGGAGGTCAGCCAGACGATCTCGCAATTTGATCCTGATCTGGTCGGAATTTCGATCTGGACGACCTATGCCGCATCTGCATTCAAAGTTGCTCAGCTTTGCAAAAAGGCGGCACCGTCCATTAAAGTGGTTATGGGCGGCCCGCATGCCAATGCAAAAGATGATGAAATTTTGAAAATATGCCCCGATGTAGATTTTGTCATCCGAGGGCCGGGCGAGAAACCTTTGCTGGAACTGGCCCGTGCCTTACGATCACCGAACCAGGCTCATACAGCGATCCCGGGTTTGTCATTTCGGTCGAATAGTCAAATTCAAAGAAATGCAATTTCATCAAATGACGTGAATAATAATACCTATCCCGACCGTTCCATACTGCTCAATGAAAATCAGTATAATTCCGAAGACATGGGGCTGATCATGTCGAGTACGGGATGTCCGTTCGACTGTTCATATTGTGCCACCCATACCCGGCATGTGGATTATCGCCCGATCGAAAATGTGATTGGTGAAATCGAAGAGGTTAAAGAGAAATATCATACGATCCATTTCACCATCAAAGACGACTCATTTACCGTGAATAAAAAACGTGTTGCAGGATTTTGTCAATCCCTGATGGATCGTAATTTAAAGATATCATGGGATTGCAATACCCGTGTCGGGTTGGTGAATCAACCGCTTCTGTTAATGATGAAGCGAGCCGGATGCAATGGGATCAAGGTGGGGATCGAGTCCGGAAGCGAACGGATTCTGCGGTTGATGAATAAGCAGATTACCCTTGAACAAATTAGGCAGACGGCCCGATTATTCCGTGAGACAAAAATATATTGGACTGGCTATTTTATGATCGGCGTTCCTTCGCAAACGCCCGATGAAATGCTTAAAACACTGAATTTCATGAGGCAGATCCGGCCGGATTTCGCATCGATCTCGATCTATGAGCCGTTTCCGGGAACGGACATGTTTCAATTGGGTCTGGAGAAAGGTCTGACCAAACCGGATATGAGGCTCAATGAGTATTTCACGCTGCCGCCTCATCATTATTATAAGAAAGACCCGCAACAGCAAGTGGATACAATGACGGCAAGTGAATTTCAGAAATTAGCTCAATATATTAAAAGCGAGTTTCACATCTACAACCGTAACCATTGGAGACTGCTCAAGAGAGCCAGGTCCAGAATAGCGATCTATCGGCACAAGCCCAATGTCATTTGTCGCGATTTGAAGATGTATCTGAGTTGGCGGTAAATGCAGCGAAAGTAATCCGGTGAAGATTTCGGTCGTCACAGTATGTTTGAATGCACAGTCATTGATTGAGCAGACGATCCGTTCGGTGCTTTCTCAGACCGATGCGGATTTGGAACACATCATTATTGACGGTCATTCGACAGATCGAACAATGGATGTTGTCAATCGGTATCGTTCTCGGCTGGCAACGATCGTTTCGCAGCCGGATGGGGGTATTTATGATGCGATGAACAAAGGCATTGGATTGAGCCGTGGCGATGCAATCGGCTTTTTGAATGCGGGCGATTACTTTGCCGATGATGGTGTCATTGACAGGATCGCCCGGGCGTTGAGCTCGGCCGATTGCTGTTACGGTGACCTGGAATTTTATGATCCGATCGATCCAGTCAAAACAGTCCGAAAATGGAAATCGCAGCCCTACGAACACTCGCTGTTTGTCAAAGGATGGCATCCGCCGCATCCGACGTTTTTTGCCAAAAAGAAACTGTTTGAGCAATACGGAGTATTTGACACGAATTATAATATCAGTGCGGATTATGATCTGATGCTGCGGTTCCTGAAAAAGAATAATGTGTCATCGACCTATATCCCGCATGTTTTGGTTCGGATGAGAAACGGTGGCGTCAGCAATAGAAACTTAAAACAAATCGTCAAAGCGAATATCGAATGCCTCGGCGCGTGGAAAAAATACGGCCTTAAAGCCAATCCGATGATTATCGTGAGAAAGTTGGCATATAAAGTGAAACAATGCGTATAGCACCTAAAAGAATAAAGATAAACGGAGTAGAACAATGAAGCGAATTTTGGTAACCGGCGGATCCGGATTTATCGGCTCTCATTTATGTGAACGTTTGCTCGCTGAAAAAGATGATGTGCTCTGTGTGGATAATTATTTCACGGGCAGAAAACAGAATATCGCCCATCTGCTTGACCATCCCTATTTCGAAGCGATGCGGCACGATATTACATTTCCGTTATATGTTGAAGTCGATCAGATCTATAATCTGGCCTGCCCGGCGTCGCCGATTCATTATCAATTTGATCCTGTTCAGACCACCAAAACCAGTGTCCACGGCGCGATCAATATGCTTGGCCTGGCTAAACGGATCAAAGCCAGAATCTTTCAGGCATCCACCAGTGAAGTGTACGGCGATCCGGATGTGCACCCGCAAAATGAAACGTATTGGGGCCATGTCAATCCCATCGGCCCTCGAAGTTGCTATGATGAAGGCAAACGCTGCGCCGAGACGCTTTTTTTCGATTATTACCGCCAGCATGATCTCTCCATCAAAGTCGCTCGGATATTCAACACCTATGGGCCTCGGATGCACCCCAATGACGGCCGCGTTGTTTCCAATTTTGTGATTCAGGCACTGACCCATAAGCCGATCACTTTATACGGCGATGGCAAGCAGACACGATCATTCTGCTATGTGGACGATCTGATTGAAGTGATCATACGATTTATGCAGACGGAAAAAGACTTTACCGGGCCGGTCAATATCGGAAATCCCTCGGAGATCACCATTTCAGAACTTGCCCAAACCATCATTGAATTGACAAATTCCAAATCAGAAATAATTTACAAACCACTGCCGGCAGACGATCCGCGCCAACGATGTCCGGATATAGACTTGGCAAAAACAAAGCTGAACTGGAAGCCTGTGGTTCCGCTTAAAGAGGGACTGAAGAAAACAATTGAGTATTTTGATGCATTACTTCGGTCTGATACTTTTGTCTGCTAAAAAGTATTTTAGGACTTCCATAAAAAAAGCACCACTGTTAGTGGTGCTTTTTTTATGTGTTTAATTGGTATTAACTTAATTTGTTTTGCGTCTGAAATAACCGACGGCAATCACTCCGATGCTGCTCAATAGTAATGCGGACGGGGCCGGCGTATGGACTAATGAGACATTCACATTATCCAGTGCAGGGCCGAACGCGCCTTCTGTTAACGATTCAAAAACAATATCACTCTTTTTGTCGATAGCCCTAAACGACCAAGTTTTGGTTGTCCACATCATATTATCTTGGGTTGATCCGGTGACATCGAAGCTGAATATCCCTGTACTGCCGCCTACAGAAACCTGCAAATCCTTAATCGTGGGCCCGCCCATTGGATTACCGGCCATATCGAAATCCACCGTGTAATCACGTCCGGGAATGGTATCGATCGTTTGGGTGATACCGCCAGAAATGGCTCCTGACAAATCCAGGCTTCTGACGCCGTCGGATGCTTGCCAGTAATTGCCAATGTAATCGATGCCCCCTGTGGCAGTCCAGCCATCGATTGCTTCAGAGCCGGCAGAAAACGTCCTGAATTTGTAGATCGTGTTTTGATACGAACTCGATTGTTCGAAGCTGCCATTGATGATCAAATTCGCCGAAGCACCGGATGCAATGGTCAGGATCACTAATGCTAAAATTAAATTTCTTAAAGCTCCCATTTTTTAATCCTCCAAAAAGTGTTTTTTTCTCATTTCCATTTGACTATTTTATTATTTAAGCGTAATAATGGGATAATACCCCAAAAACGCACATCATTTCAATGTTTCCTATATTAACACATCTTCGATTTAAAGTCAATATAAATCTTGCCTATATTAACAATTTTCGAACTCCCTAAAAATGAACCTCCAATCCATGGTATTGCACAAAATTCAATATTCGCAAAGAAATAATTATTTTCCCAAGTAAACCACTAATTTTATTGGACTATTTTACTAATATTGGCCGAAAATAAAAGAAGAAAATGAGAAGTTTATTATTTTTTAGAATTGTAGCATAAAAGACATTTTTAAAAAAATCTAAAATTCTCTTAAAATTCTGGCATA
>CAZFDE010000018.1:0-33680 GCA_964517795.1 uncultured Pirellulales bacterium
CGGTTGCGGTTGCGCGGCGCGTATCGGTTTCGGTGGACGTTTGCGGATCGGTCGTGCGAGACCGAAAAACCGAATCACGAACGACGAATTAAGCCACTGAGGGCACCGAGATATCGAATCGTAGAACGGTTGCGGTTTCGCGGCGCGTATCGGTTTCGTTCGGCGGTTGCGGACAGGCCGTACGAGACCCGAAAACCGAATCACGAACGACGAATTAAGCCACTGAGGGCACCGAGATATCGAATCGTAGAACGGTTGCGGTTGCGCGGCGCGTATCGGTTTCGGTGGACGTTTGCGGATCGGTCGTACGAGGCCCGAAAACCCGCTTGCTCGGCCGGCGTTCTTCGGCGCGGCCGCCTTTATAAGCAAGCTTACACGGCGGCCATCGCCTTGTCCGCGAATGCCTGCGGCCTTCATGTATGAAGCCGAGCAAACTCCGCGCAAAAAAGGATGTGGGCGGAAAATGCGAAAGGTTTGAAAAGTAAAGAAGAGGGAAAAGAGGTTGAAAATGCGGTTGGGGACGGGAAAACCTGTGGTAAATAAGGGGTTTTTCGTATGGTGCGGCGGCTAATATTAGGGCCTTTTTTCATATTTTTTCAAAAAAAATTTCTTTCGTTCGTCCGATAAAACCGCTATATTAAGATATGTTTTGAGGAATGGAGAAGAATGAGGAGTTGAACCCCCATCCTTCTAAAAACGCGGATGGTCTTTAGTTGAGGAGATGAGAAATGAAAAATCAAATAACAATTTTTGCTCTTTTTTTAGTTCTTATTTTAATTTCACAAGGACATTCAGGTGAATGGGTAGGACCTAACCTTGTAACAAATGGTGGTTTTGGTTCGAATCTTAGCGGTTGGGAACAATGGCCTAACTATTGGAGTTGCTCGCAAGGAAGAGCTATATTGCGTGACTCTCACAAAGACTTTGGAGGAAGCGGCACATTGTATCAAATGATTACTGCTCAATCTGGTAAAAGATATCGAGTTACAGGAGAAATGCAGACTAGCCACATATCCCATGAAGCCCAAATAGGATTTGATTCTTGGTGGGGTTTTCCTGAGATTAATACAGGTTGGCAGTCTTATACGCAACCTCAAACAAAAAGTATAATCGGAATTGCTCCTGCAGATAGTATATACGTGAGCTTAAAAGCTCGTGGGGTTCCCGCAGTAGAAGCTTTTTTTGATAACATTTCTTTTAATCAAATTGTATATGATCCACAGGTTAGTATTTCTACAAATGAAATTCGTATAAATTCAAGTACGCCTAATGGTGCTCAAGCTAATGTTAATTTATCGTTTGATAGTCTTTGTGATTATGCAGATGCATTAACATCATGGTCAATGAATTGGGGTGATGGCCATATTGATTCGAATCCTACATTAGGTATCTCCCATACTCACTCATATTCAATAGCAAACAATAATGAGAGAAGCCAAAGTTGGCAGGGCGTATTCTCGGGCAATAATCAAGCAGGAACTGATTCTAAAACTGCTAACATTACTGTTCTAAGACAGCCTGTTGCTAATCTTATGGTAGATGGACTGTTGGTTGCTGATGGTGATACGATAGAGATTAATATTTTTGAGGATTCAAATCTGGACTTGTCTCTTTTTAATTCTTTAGGTTATACAGAAGGTGCAAGTTTTACGATAGATGGTTTGTTGGATCAAGGCGGAATAGGCATATGGAATTTTTCTTATTCAGGGAGCTTATTCGATGAATCAGATATCGGAAAGATATATTCTCTAAATGCAGGAGTTTATAATACCGGCCTTGGAGATAGCGCAGACTATATGAATGTTCATTTAAATATTGTTCCTGAACCGGCATCTGTTTTATTACTTGGTTTTGGCGTTTTTTTGATACGAAGAAAATAACATAATTCTGAATAATTGTTTTATTGAAAGGTGGATTACATGAACGGACTTCAAGAAGATATTAATGCGATTGGCAAGGAAATGGTTAAATGCCAGGAAATTTGCCAAGGAATCAGACGTGATCAAGCTTGTGGCTTTTTTCCCAGAGGCTTATATTTGGAAACAGATCATCGTGAGGAAAACGAGCGGGGGGTGGTTGTCATCGGGATTAATCCGGGGAGAAGTCAGCGACCGGAGAGAGATTACTACATTGAAAATGGAAACTATGCCGGGATTGTAAATTATTGGCAAGAGCACTTAGCTGAAAATAACTTTTATTTCCAAGAAATGCGTGATTTCGTAAATGCTTTAGGCCGTTTAGGGCCCATTCTTTGGACGGAGATTATAAAATGTGAAACAGCCTCCGATATTAATACTCCAGATATCCCATTACAGACATACAGAACGTGTATTGAGAACTATTTAAGAAACGAAATAAACCATGTTCCTGATAACTGGTTAATCATAACGGCAGGAGCTTTAGCGTATAATGCAGCTGCTTTGTCATTTCCAGATCGTAAGATTTTGGGGGCTCCACACCCTCGGGCTTGGGGGAATTATTTCAGGGGGATGTTCGAACAAGGAGGGGTGCATTTCAATGCGGCATTGAATGAACAACTCGAAGATTTCCTTAATGCTCAACAACCACTTTGCAGGGCTATTGAGCAGCAAAATGGTGGCTATATTTTAGAATAACATAATCCGGGTCAATCCTGTGTTTGTCCGTGTCGAAAAAAAAACAGTGTGAATCTGTGTCCAGGACATATGATCTGGATTCCCGCTTTCGCGGGAATGACAAAGAAGCTGAAAAGTAAAAGGTTAAAATGCAAAACTGCGGAGCCTGCTGCGCCGGAGAAATTTTAATAGATTTCTCGGCAGGCTCGAAATGACGAATTCGTGACTCGTATCGAATCACTTACCGACAACGGCAATGTTGTATTTTTCAGCGAGGGCGAGGGTTTTTTGTTTGTCGATGATGATGGTCTTTTCGGCCTGGATGACGACGCAGGTGCCGCCGTTTTGGTGCATTTTCTCGATGGTCTCTGGCCCGATGCATGGCACGTCGAACCGCATATCGTGGCCCGGGCGCGATGTCTTCAAGAGTGTCCAGTTGCCGGCTTTGCAGAACTGCCCGGCGCGTTCGATCATGTTCTCGGTGCCTTCGATGCCCTCGACGGCGATCACGTCGCGCTGGCGGACGGCCAAGGCCTGGCCGATGTCGAGTTTTGCAAGTTGCTGCACCAGCGGCCAGCCGAATTCGATATCGGTCTCGGTTGCGGTGTCGGGTTTGGATTGGGTCATCAGGCCCGGCGAGGCGAGCTGTTCTTTACAATACATGGTCGAATCCTCCAGTGTGATGCCGCCGCTGGCCAATTCGTCGGCCAGGGCCGCCAGCAGCGTCTGTGTTTGTTTGTCGCGGCCGCGAAGCCGCCAGTAATAGGTCCGCAGCGCCCGCCAATCGGGCAGGTAGTGCATGATGCGGTTGGGCGTGAAGAGCTTGGATTTGGCGACGGTGCCGACCATGATGGCGCGGCTGACACCGTGGGCTTTGAGCTTGCGGATCCACGCGCCCGGCCGGGCTAAGGGGACCTGGTAGAAATGCGTAACGTGGTTCTGCAGGCCGTCGTCGGCGTTATCGCCCAGGGCCACGCAGACCACTTCGACCCCGGCGCTTCGCGCACCGTCGGCGACCATGAACGGCAGGAAGCCTCCGCCGGCGATCAGGCCGATGGTTCGGGATCCGGGATTCGTCGTTCGGAGTTCGTCGTTCGGTTTCATGGGTTCGAAGGCCATGATTATTGCTTGTCGGAGGTGTTTTGGGATTTATCATCGGTATCCGAATCGTCCGGCTCGCTGTCGGCGGCGATGAGTTTGTCGAGTTTGCGTTCGAGCTTTCGGATATTCTGCCGCATTTCGGGCAGATACTGGATCATGCTGTAGGCGCGTTTGCCGCGTGAGGCGTCGATTGCCGGAGAGCCGAGGACCGCGCGGTTATCGTTGACATTGTTAATGACGCCTGCCTGGGCCGCGATCATGACGTGGTTGCCGATGTTCACGTGTCCGACGATGCCGACCTGGCCGCCGACGATGCAGTGGTGGCCCATGTTCGTGGAGCCGGCAACGCCGACCTGGGCGACCAGCAGGCAGTGCGGGCCGATCTTGGAGCCGTGGCCGACGGCAACAAGGTCGCCGATTTTGGTGCCCTGGCCGATGACCGTGTCACCCAGCGTACCGCGTTCGATACCGCAGCCGGCGCCGATCTCGACGTCGTCCTCGATGATCACGATACCGACCTGCGGGATCTTGTGGTGGACCCCTTTGTGGCTGGCGAAACCGAAGCCGTCCTCGCCGATCGTGGCGTTGGCGTTGATGATGACGCGATTGCCGATCATGCTGCCGTCATAGATGACCGCATTGGGATAGATAATGCAGTCGTTGCCGATCCTGACATTCTCGCCGACAAAGGCGCCGGGATAGATATTGCAGTTATCGCCGATCTGCGCGTTTTCGTCGATGCAGGCAAAATCGTGGATATGGCAGTCGGCGCCGATTTTGGCGGTATCACTGACGGATGCGTGGGTGCTGATCCCGATTTTTTTGTGCCTGCGGTGACCGTGCAGCAGGACCATGATCTGCATGAATGCGTAGTAGGGGTCCTCGACGATCAGCAGGGGCACGCTGGCGGAGAGTTTTTCCCGGCCGACGATGACGGCGGCGGCCTGTGTGGACTGGAGCTGCTTTTCGTATTTGTCGTTGGCCAGGAAGCTGATGTCGCCTTTTCCGGCCCGGCTGAGGGTGGCGGCCGAGCGGATCCTGACATCCGGGTCGCCGAAGACACGACCGCTGACATATTCGGCCAGTTCGCTTAACGTTTTCTCGGTTTCAAAATATTTTGGTTCCACGTTCTTGCCGTAAGAGAAATAACAATCGTAATTTAAGTAAACATTCTATTATACCGTTGCATCGCACCGCGTCAATAAAACATAACGCCATTTTTTGCAAATAGTTACACGTAACGTGTGCCGTCCGGATAGGCGTTAGGAAAGGATTTCCATGATGTGGTCCTGCAATCGAGGGGCGGGCGCTTTGGCGAAATCGGGATTGTCGCTTTCGATGACGGTCACATTCGGGCCGAGGGGACGATACCGCCGCGAACAGG
This sequence comes from uncultured Pirellulales bacterium, assembly GCA_964517795.1. Taxonomy (GTDB): domain Bacteria; phylum Planctomycetota; class Phycisphaerae; order Sedimentisphaerales; family Anaerobacaceae; genus CAZFDE01. The sequence continues at coordinate 5,080 of CAZFDE010000018.1, forward strand.
TCGGGCCGAACAGGGCGATTGTTTTGACGGCCAGTGCGCCGGCCAGGTGCGACGTACCGCTGTCGTTTCCGACATAGGCATCGGCACAACTCAACAGGCCGCAGACATAATTGATCGGAACGTGCTGAACGACCTTGCCTTTTTCGGCGAAGCGGTCGATTTGCTTTGGGGCCATGCGTTCGGATTCAACAGGCCCAAGCAGAAAGACGATCTCATCACCTTTATCAAGCAGTTGGTCGGCGAGGGCGAGATAATTTTCACAGTGCCAGTTTTTTTCGGGACTGCCGCTGCCGGGCGCCAGGACGACGACATTGTTGGAGAAATCGACATTGAGGTCGTCGAGCATATCCATACCGTGCAGGAAGTCGCTTTTGTTGATGCGAATGGAGCGGTTCCTGAGTAGATTTGCCGTATCGGGTACGTCAAGATTCGCAATTTTGGCGAACTGCCGGATATACCATGTGATGATATGGTCGTCGTAATCGTCGGGGGCTTTGAGGTGCAGGCTGACGACCTCGGCGCTGTGGCTGCAGTTGGCGGTGAAGATCAGGTTCTGCTCGAAATGGCTGTCCGGTTCGCCGAGGAAGCTGATGATCCAGATATATTCGGCGAAAAAGCCGAGCAGCGTGTTGCGGTTGGTGACTGTAAACGTTTCGGGATGCTCGAACAGCGGGTGCATGTCGATCGAATCGATGCTTTTGATACCGTCGATACAGGTGCGGCCGGGAAAAAAGCCGATGTAATCGGTATGGCCGAGGATGTCGATGCTGCCGAGGTCGAGCCGGTCTTTGATGAATTTGGCCAGCGGTAATGTCAGGATGCAGTCACCGAGTGCGCCGGGCTGCAGGATAACAGCGCGACGGGCGCGTTTTTGGGCTTCCTGGCTTTCAGCCTGGACCAAATCGAAAATATCCCTGGATTCAGCCATTTGATTTCATCTTTACAGTATCGATCCATCCGCCGCCGGCGACACGCCGGCCATTTTCGTCATCCATATAAAAGACCGCCAACTGGCCGGGCGTTACCGCGCTGACCGGTTGGTCGAATTCGACACGAACGCGGTCGCCGTTGACGACAACCCGGCCGCGATGGCCCCTGTCATTATAACGGATTTTGATGGTCGCGTTCAATACAGTTTCCGGTTTTTCGATCAGCCAGTTGACGTTTCGCGCGAGAAGCGCATCGCTCATGACATCTTCTTTTTTGCCCAGGACAACGGTGTTGGTATCGGCATCGAGCCGCACGACGTAGTAGGGGATGCCCATCGCGACTTTCAGCCCGCGGCGCTGGCCGATGGTGTAGCGATGGATACCGTTGTGCTCGCCGAGGATCTTGCCATTGGTATCGACGATTGGCCCGCGACGCGCGAGTTCAGGGTGGTTTTTCTCAATCAGGGCGATGTAGTCGTCGTCGGGGATAAAGCAAATGTCCTGTGAATCCTGTTTGTGCTGGACACCGAGTTTGAACTGCTCGGCGAGTTTTCGTGTCTGGTCTTTGTCCTGTTCGCCGAGTTTTAAGATGATATGCGGCAGGACATGTCGGTCGATCATCGCCAGGGCGTATGACTGGTCTTTGGGCGAGTTGATCGCGGCGTAGAGGCCGACGTCGCTTTGCGAGCGGATAACGCGGGCGTAATGGCCGGTCGCCAGATAGTCGGCGCCGCGATCTCTGGCATATTGCCAGAGCAGGCCGAATTTGATTTGGCGATTGCACACTACGCATGGATTCGGGGTGCGGGCATGACGGTATTCGTCGAAGAAATAGTCGAGGATGGATTTAAATTGTTGGCGCAGGTCGAGCACATGCAGCTCGATGCCGAGTTTGTCGCAGGCGGTTTGCGCATCCTGTTGGGCGGATTCGTAGTGGTCATGGTTGATCATAAAGATGCCGCTGCAGTTATACCCTTCCTGGCAGAGCATTGCCGCCGTCGTGGCGCTGTCCACGCCGCCGCTGACAGCAATAAATACGTTTTTAGTCACTCGGGTCATATTATGATTATATATTAAATAAGCCCAACACGCCATGAAAGGGTATTGTGGTCATTTATTGATTCTTTTTTTGGAGGGTTGACCAGAGGGTTTCGTCGATATCGGCGCCAAGTTCGCGGGCGCGTTTGAGGTGCTCGAAGGCCTTTCGATATTCTTCCTGGTGATAATACACGCCGGCCAATCCGTTATGCGCGTCGGGCATACCAGGGTCATATTCGACCGCGTCGAGATACCATTGCAGGGCGGTTTCGTGTGAGCCCAGATTCGAATAGGCAGCGCCGATGTTGTAGGCAATCGTTGCGTCTTCGGGCTGCTCGGTGAGGGCCTGTTTGTACTGGCGGATCGCTTCTTCATAGGATTTGAGTCGGAAATACGCATTGCCGAGATTTACCCGTGCAGCGACCAGGTCCGGCTTGATGGCCAGTGCCTTGTGATAGGACTCGATCTCTTTACCGCTGTTGTCCTGCAGGTTGTAACATAAGCCCAGGCTGAAATAGGCCTCGGGAAAATGTCGGTCATAAGCGACGGCGTTCTGGAAAAATCCGATGGCTTTTTCGGCGTATTGCTGATCAAGATGAATATTGCCCATTTCATACCACAGCGAAGCATTCTGTGGTTCGATCCGCAAGGCCTTTTGCAGCGTGATCGTCGCCTTGGTATAGAATTGTTTTTGGGTATAGGCCCGTGCGAGATTTTTATAAGCATCGATGAAATTGGGATCGTGGTCGATCGCGATCTGGAAATGTTCGATGGCCGGTTGTAATCGTTTTTTTTGCAGGTAAACGGTGCCGAGATTATTACGGACTTTCGGCTCCTCGGGCAGGATCGAGACGGCTCGATGATATTCGTTCAGGGCGTCGTTGAAGCGTTCCAGCCGCATATAGACGTTACCGAGATTGGTGTGCGACTCGGCCAGGGTCGGATTGATATCCACTGCCCATTCGAGCGAGATTTGTGCCTGCGGGATATTATCGACCTGAATATAGCTGTTGCCGAGATTATTGAAGAAGCAGCCCAGCACCTGGCGTTTGTTGAGGTTTTTCAAATAAACGGTATCGCGGTCCTGCGGGACATTGAACTCGTCAATATAATGGCTGTCAGGTGCGGTGCCGCCTTTATTGGTGGTTTCGATATTGAATCGCACAGTCCCGTCATCGTAACGGACAAAGAAATGCCCCGGGACGACCACGCCGTAAAGCGGCAGGCCGATGCGTTCGGCCATCGCCAGATACAGCACCGACAGACTCAGACAATATCCCCGCCGGCGGTCCATCACCGAGTGAAGAAACAGATCGTACGGATCGTCGGCCTCTTTGACGGTGGTGAAATTCATTCGGTTATACAGATAATCGTTGATGACCGCGATGGCGTGATAATTGATGGGTGAATTCTTTTGTTCGAGTAAATCGAGTATCTCATTGGCCATTTCATCGAGACGGCGCTGGTAATGGCGGCCAAGCACATCGTCGCTCCATTGTTCGGAGATGATCAGCGTTGCGATCCCAAGGTCAATCTGGTCTTCTCGCAGCCGCAAGGCTGATTCGATGCTGCGGACATAAATCCCTTGTTTGTTGGCGTTACTGAGTTGCCGTGCGGGCAGACCGGCGGCGAGAACCATCGCGGTCAACAGGATGATACTATTTTTTTTGATCGTATCGAATTCCATGATTTTATTCGGGCAGGGGTTCCGCTGCTACCGGTGCCGGTGTTTTAAATAGATCGATCTTCATCCACAGATTACTTTTGAATCGCCACCGATTAGCCAGGCTCACCGCGAACATGTTGGCGGTTGCAGCGATCCACGGTCCGATCGCACCTAGTTGGGGGACGAATTCGACCAGCAAAAAACCGCCGATCCCCATGACAAGGATCGACCCGGACCCGGATACCGCCGCCAGCCAGAGCGTATCGCCGGCGCCGCGGAGCATGCCGCCGTAAATAACCATAAGCACATCGAAAAACTGAAACAAGACCGCAATAATGAAAATATCCACACCCATTTGAATCACAGTATTATCTTCTGACCAGAGCTGCATCAGCGACTCCCGGAAGAACAAAAATGTCAAGCCGGTGGCGCAGGTGTAGAACAGGGCAAATCGAAAGCAGACACGGGTTTGCTCGATCGCCAGGTCTTTTTTGAAATTGCCGATGGATTTACCGACCGCGGTGGTCAGCGCTTTAGCGACTCCGATGATGGGCATCAGGGCCATATTGGTACAGGTCAATACGGCCGTAGTGGCGGCCAGGGCTTCTTTACCGAACCGCCCGATCAGATAGGCCAAGATCAAACCGAAAAAAGCGATGTTGATCATAAATGTCAGGCCGGAGGGCAGGCCGATTTTTAACAGTGCTTTCATTTTCGCAAGATCGATACGCGGCATGGTCCGGCTGAGGTATTCACGATTGATTGCGGGTGAAAGAAATATTGCCATTAGGAAAACCGCTTCGACGGCAATGCCGGTAAACGTTCCCCATGCGGCCCCGGCAATCCCCATCGCGGGGAAACCGAATTTGCCGAATATGAGGATATAGTTGACCAGGACGTTGATCGGATGGCCGATCAGGGCTACGAACATCATAAAACGCGGGCGATGAATGCCAACGAAGAAATTATTACAGCACCAGATCAGCATTGCGGGCACATGGGCGTACATCATGATCCGAAAATAGGTAACCTCCATCGGGATGATCTCTTCGGGGTGCTGCATGATCCGGCTGAAGATCAAATGAGCCAGCGGCAGCACCAACGCCAGAACGAGTAGAAAATAAACCGAACCCATATACATCATTTGCCATGTGAATTCGGTGCATTTTTGTTTTTCTCCGCGGCCGTAATACTGGCTGACGAAGGTGTTCAGCGCGATAATAATCCCCATGCCGAAGCTGGCGGGGACGAAACTGACGATGCCTGCGGGCATAACGGCGGCGAAAGCGTCGGTGCCGATCCGCGAGACCATGAGTCGGTCCACGAACTGCATCAGCGTGAACGTGATGAACGTGACGATCATCGGTGCGGCCAGATTCAGAATATAAAGCAGCGAACTTTCATCCTGCAGCCGCTGCGAAAGATAATGACGTATTTTTTGCATAATTTCTTAATTATAATAAATTTAATGCCGTCCTACTACTAATGTTCGGCTGAAAACGGGTATTTCAACGAAAAAAGTTCATTCGCCAAGGATTTTCAGCACCTTATCTTTCATCAGGCCCTCGATCCGGATGTGTTTGATCGGATTCGTTTGCCCGGAAACGATATAAATTTCATTTTTGCTAACATTAAGGTGTTTAGCAAGAAAATGAATTAAACATTGATTGGCTTTGCCTTTTTGAGGCGGGGCGGCGATCTTGATCTTGATCATGCCGTTATATTCACCGGCCAGGGCCGTGCGGCTGCTGCCCGGCACGACTTTCACGGTGAACTGGATACCGGTTTTGGTCTGTTCGATCTTCATCTCAATGCGTCATTCAACGTTTTGGTTTATTCGGTGCAGGATAGCAGGGATCGGGTGATGGGTCAAATCCGGATATCTGCCGGCGTCGATAACAGCTTATGGATAACCATCAGTCGTACCCAATTGCTTACAGCGGTTTGATCAGATGCTGCTGCTGCAGGACGTTACCGGTCAGGTGGTCCACAAAGGTCACTTTAACCGTCATCGGTACATTCGTGTCGTGGACCATATCGGCGGTATCGAACGTGAATCGGTAGTTATTGCTGAGCAGGCCGGCCACCCAGTGTTTTTTCAATTCGGCCCCTTCGATGTTCCATGTCTGCAGCAGGGCGTTGTCACTGTCGGTATTGAGGTCCCAAAGCTGGATTTCGATCGAGCCGGCGGCCTTGATGATATCGCCGTCCGAATCAATCGGCTGGACATACACGATCAGCGTTTCCTTTTTCCCATCGTCGTCTTTGTCGTAAAAATTGGTATAGCGTGTGATCTCGATCTCTTTGACGACCGGCAGGGCTTTGAGTTTTTTCTCTTCGTCAAGGTTGTTGAGGATTTGGATCTGGCGGGTGAGCTGTTGATTGGCTTTTTGGGTTTGTTCGAGCTGGTAGCGGAGTTCGGAATTATCTTTTTTGAGTGTTTCGATCCGCGACTGTTTTGAGGGGGAGAACGTATCCTGGCATCCGGTCGTGATCAGGACCATCAGGGTCACAACACATACATGCGTTTTCACTGTGGCGCCCTTTCCTTCTTATTCTTGTTCGTTTTCGTCGTCCTTGTCTTTGACGATCTCCGGCGCTTTATGCAGAATCCGGTCAACCAGTCCGTAGTTAACGGCTTCATCGGCTTCGAGCCAAAGGTTACGATCGCAGTCTTTTTCGATTTTTTCCGGTTTCTGGCCGGTATGATCGGCTAAGATTTTATATAATCGTTCGCGCAGCCGCAAGATTTCTTTGGCCTCGATATCCAGATCGGTGGCCGGGCCCTGCAGAATGCCGGAAATCAGCGGCTGGTGCAGCAGCACCCGGCTGTTCGAGAGCATGAATCGCTTTGAGGATTTGCCTGCGGTCAGCAGGACGGCACCCATACTGGCGGCCTGGCCGACACAGTAGGTGGCGACATCGCACCGCAAAAACTGCATCGTATCATAGATCGCCAGACCGGCCGTAATCGAGCCGCCGGGCGAATTGATGTAGAAATGAATATCGGATTTCGTGTCTTCGTTGCTTAAAAACAACATTTGAGCGATGATCAGATTGGCCGCGGTGTCATCGACCGGGCCGCCTAAAAAGATGATCCGGTCTTTGAGCAGTCGTGAATAGATATCGTAGGCGCGTTCGCCTCGCCCGCTTTTTTCGATTACGATCGGTACCAGATTCTGATTGATTGCCATATTCTATCCTCGTACAAGGTCAGGTTATTGTTCTTTCGATTCTTCCGATTTTTTCTTCGCCGGTTCTTCCTCATGCAGTACATCGTCAATAATGCCGTATTTTTTGGCTTCTTCGGCCGTCATGTAACGGTCCCGTTCGGTTTCCTCGGTGATCTTATCGATCTCCAGACCGGTGTGTTTGGCGAGGATGCCGTTGATAACTTGTTTGGCCTTGAGGATCTCTTCGGCCTGGATCTTGATATCGGCGGCCTGTCCGCTGACCCCGCCCCATGGCTGATGGAGCATAATCTTGGCGTGGGGCAGCGAGAATCGCCGTCCCTTTTCGCCCGCGGCCAGGATTACGGCCGCCCCGGACTGGGCCCGCCCGATGCAATATGTTGCGATCCCCGAAGATGCGAATGTCATCGTGTCGTATATCGCCATCGTGTCGTCCACGGTCCCGCCGGGTGAGTTGATATAGAGGCTGATCTCGGCATTTTTCTTATTATCGAGGTAGAGGATCTTCATGATAACCTCGGCGGCACGGGCGTAATTGATCTCACCGATCAGAAAGACGATCCGGTTTTCCAGCAGCATATCATCCAGGCTCATCTGGCGGTAATGCTGATATTTCCCGTACTGGTTGTAAAACTCAGGTTGCCGGGATTTATGATCGACCGGCATTTCATCCGGCCGGATAACAGTATGATGAGGTTGTTCAATCCACATCCATTTTTTCCTTAAAAATACACTTTTCGATTAACATTCCATGACAAACTAATCTGGATATCGGGTATTTTTACGTGTCAGTTTTCTTTTTCGTTTTCTTTTTTGTTTTTTTTGCGGTTTTTTTATCGGACGCCGCGGCCTTTTCAGTCTTCTTGGTTGTTTTATTTGCGGTTTTGGTTTTCGCCGCTTTTTTCTTCTTGGGCGGTTCCTTGGGGGCGATTTCTGTTATTTTTGCCGATTCGAGCAGTTTAGCGATACATTTATTCTCGCGGGCCTGCATTCTGAATTGTGCCAGTGAGCCGTCGCGCATGAGTTTTTCGCGGAGTTTCTCAGGCCGCTGATTCTGCTGCATAGCGATCTGGGCGATATGCCCGTTAATCTCTTCTTCGGTCACGTCGATCTCAAGCTTGTCGGCCACTTTGTCCATGATAAAGAAGGCCTTGAGCTGTTCTTTGGCCTGGTCTTCACTGGTGGTTTTAAGCTGTTCGGTTCGTTCTTCCATTTCTTCCCGGGATAATCCCTGCTGCATGAGAGAGACCTGCTGGCGGACGAGCAGGTTGCGTGCCTGATCGGCGACGATGTCCAGCGGCAGATCGAAATCGGTTTTCTCCAACAGGTATTTGTGAATCTGCTCGGTCATTTTAGCCCGGACCTGCTGCTCGAGCTGATTTTCGAGGTGTTCCCGGATGCGTTCTTTAAGCTCGTCCTCATCGTCCACACCGAAACGGCCCAGGAAGGCCTCGTCCATCTCGGCGGGTGTGAGGCGCTTGATGTCCTTAATGTCGATGGAGATATCGACTTTCTTATCGCGGTATTCTTCTTTGAAGAACGTTTTGGGGACCTGGACGGTCGTTTGCTTTGTATCGCCGACGTTGGCGCCTTCGAGCAGTTGGTCCAGATCATCGACCGGGATGCCGCAGACAAAACCGCTGGGACGTATGTGAATTTCGCTGTTGGGGTTTTTCTGTTCTTCTTCGACACCCTCGACATTCAGTACGACATCGGCGATGACCTGGTCCTGCGGTTCGACGACCCCATCGGTCACCGGGGCCCATGTCCCGGACCACTTTCGCATCTGTTCGAGTTCACGGTCCACCTGCTCATCGGTAACTTCGAGGGTTTCTTTTTCGACGGGAATGCCTTGCAGTTCGGGCAGATCGAATTCGGGCCGCACTTCAACTTCGAATTCGACTTTCATGGGCTGCTCGGAATCCAGCTCGATCTGTTCGTGATCGATATCCGGTTCGCGCAGTGTGTCCAGCTCGAGGTCCTTAAAGGCCGAATCGGTCGCATCGGCCAGCAATTTGAGCTTGACCTGTTCAGTCACTTCTTTGCCGAATTTCTTTTCCAGCAGCCGCAGGGGGGCTCGGCCCTTGCGAAAGCCCGGGACCTGGGCGTCTTTGCGAAGCTCCTCGTATTGCTCATCCATCGCGGTCTTGATCTTTTCAGCGGGAACTTCGATCGAGACTTTCTTTTTGCATGGGCCGGCGTCTTCGATATTCACGGTGTTGGGTATTTCCTTCGTTTGCTGCTTTTCTTGCTCTGTCATTTTACTGCTCCTGAAAGATCAACTGATTTTACACGGGTATCTGCCCGCTTTATACAAATAAAAAAGGCAACAGGATACAAACCCGTTTGCCAATCATCCATTTTGTCAGCCCTGCCCATACAAGGTTTCGCGTATCGGCGACCAACGCCCAACTACCCATTAGCCGGTATCTCACCGATACTATGAATTCCGACATCTGCCGGAAAGCGGGTGATGAGATTCGAACTCACGACATTCACGTTGGCAACGTGACGCTCTACCACTGAGCTACACCCGCGATTGTCCGTACTATACGTGTTTTTCGGCGACGGTTCAAGTGCTTTTTTACGAAATTTTATCGGTAGTACGGTCGAATTTTCGCAAATAATTCCGATTTTGATCATTTTTATTGACTGGTTGGATGGCCAAGACCGTGTTGTTATGGGACCCGTTGGGCCGATGGTTTTTGGTTTTAAGGCATTTGCGCAAACGACCGAGATAATGGTCATATTCTGCTGACAGATTTAATGATCATGCCGATTAAGCGATATGACAGATCGGCGGCAGTCCCAATTTGGAGATTATTGTTAATGTTAGGGGGTCAGACATTCAAAAAGCTGGGGCATTAATCTGGCTTTGGGTGGCCGCATTGCTGACCGCAACGACGGTCTTTGGCCTATATTCCCTGCGCGGTCAACCGGAAACCGGCATGGTAACTGGTATATTATTCAGCGACGAACCCTCTGCGGTCGTGGATGGCCAGGTTGTCAAAGAAGGCGATATTCTCTATGGCCGGATCAAGGTTAATCGTATCCTGCTGGACCAGGTCGAATTTGAGCGGGACGGTTACCACTGGTTCCAGCGGGTCGGCTGGAAACCGGACCAGGCATGGACCGCCGAAAAAATTACTCCAGGAGAGCCCAACGGCCCGTAGCAGCTTTTTTGTTTACCCTACAGATTTTTCAGCAGGACATTTTCCGATGACGATTTAAGCGTTTCACTGAAGCGCTTTAGTGTTTTGGATATCTGTTCGAGTTCTTCGGTTTTGCGGACGGGGATATTACTGTTGCCGCGGTTCTCGATCGATTCGATCACGCTGCGGACCGTCATATTATCGACATCATGGGCGGGCTGATAGGCGACATCTTTGTTCTGATTGATTTGGACCTCGCTGACGACATTACCTTCGACCAGTTCAAAGAGGATCTGGCGGACCAGGCGGATTGGCATCTCGAGTTTCATGGCGATCTCGGACGCGGTCATCGGCGATTCGCCGCGGCAGAAATTCTGCACGATCCGGGTGGTGATCAGCAGCGTCAGCAACCGTTTATAGGAATAGCTCACCGACAGACAGTCCGGCTCGAATTCATAGGTATCGACATTCTGATAAGCGAACGAGATCTCGGCGCCGAACAGGACGACCAGCCAACTAAGCTGCAGCCATACCAGAAACAGCGGCAGGGCGGCGAAGCTGCCGTAGATGGCGTTATATTTGGTCACGCCGATCTGGAAAGCAAGATAGCCCCATTGGACAAGCTGGAAAATCGTACCGCCAATAATGCCGGCGATCAGAGCCGATTTGAAGCGGACTTTGGTATTGGGCATGAAAATAAAGATGAAAGTAAATGTGATCCACAGCGCGGCATAAGGCAGAATCTTCAGCCCCATATTAATCACCGGAGCGACCGGTCCTAACAACGAGATTCGTTGAACAATGGCCTGAATCTGGCCGCTGATCATGACGGTCGCACTTCCCGAGACGACCAGCAGGACCGGACAGATCAGCATGATCGAGAGGTAATCGCTGAATTTCCGGGCCCACGACCGCGGCGTCTTAACCCCCCAGATGGCATTGAAGGCGTTTTCGATATTACTGAGCATTTTGATGATCGCCCAAAACAGCAGCGCCACACCGATCCCGGCGATCACGCCGCCTTTGGCATTTTCCAGCATCGATTTGGAAAACGCAATCACCTTTTCGGCGATTTCCTGCTGAAAGTCCTGTATCGCGGCACTGTTGGGATCGCTTTCGTTGGCATTGGCATATGTGATATGCGCTGGTGTTTGTGAAGGAGCCTGTTCGTCGATCTGATCGGCGGTATCATCTACCGGGAGGGTTACGGTGGCCGTGTTGCCAGCCAGGTTGCTGCGGATCATATCTTCGACTTTTTCTTCCAGCCCGAAACCTTTGGCGATGCCGAATACCATGGCCAGTACCGGCACGATCGATAAAAGGGTAAAATACGTCAGGGCCGAAGCACGGAATTTGCATTTATCCTCGTTAAAACCGCGGACAGCCAGAACGAGCACGCGCAATTGATGCAGCAGAAACGATTTGGAACGGGGATATTCTTTAAGACGGATCCGCCACAGGTCGGTCTTTAGAAAATCGATCACTTTCTCCAGCATGCCATATCTCCTTATATTACCGATTGGTTTTTATATTCGTATCCCTGATATTGTATCGGCATTTCGCACGGTCAGTTTGTCATAACTTTATTATAAACTGTATTTTCTGTAAATCTACCAATATTTATAGCTTGATTTAATTGTCATAGGATTTACATTGAGGCTTGCCGAAGATATAATGAAATCAGCTGGTAATTGACATAGGTAATCGATGACTTTTTTGCGGATACTATTTTGTTTAGGTGTATTGATTTTGTCGGCGGGGACGGCTTGTGCCGCAGACAGTAACGATATGCCGGCGCCCGATGGCAATGACGCCAATGCGGTGATCCCGCGGCCGGACCATAATCATCCGGCATTTAACGAGCGAGTCGAGGACCGGCATCAATTGGTCAAAATCGCGATCGAGGGCCACGGCATCAAAGATCCCAATGTGCTGCGTGCGATGCGGACGGTGCCCCGACATGCGTTTGTCCGCAGTGTCGATCAGCGGCAGGCGTATGGCGATTTTCCACTGCCGATCGGATACGAGCAGACCATCAGCCAGCCTTATATCGTCGCATACATGACCGAAAAACTTCAGCTCGATGCCAATGCCGTTGTACTGGAAGTCGGTACCGGTTCGGGCTACCAGGCGGCTGTTGCGGCCGAGATTGCCCGTGCGGTCTATACGATCGAGATCGTCGAGCCGCTGGCCACGTCCGCGAAAAAGAAACTGGCCAAACTCGGCTATCATAATGTCTTTGTCCGATACGGTGACGGCTATAAGGGCTGGCCTGACAAGGCCCCGTTTGATGCGATCATCCTGACCGCGGCCGCCGAAAAGATCCCGAAGCCATTGATCGAGCAGCTCGCCATTGGGGGACGGCTCATCATGCCATTGGGTAAACAGGATGGTCTGCAACACCTGGCACTGATCGTCAAGCAGGACGATGGCTCGATCAAACGCAGGCGATTGCTGCCGGTACGGTTCGTTCCCATGACCGGCGAAGTGCAAAAAGACAGCGACTAAGCTTTCAAAAGTATTGAAAATCAATCACAAGACCATATAATACAATTTCTTAACGGATTTTCTGTTTTGGAGCAGTGGCCGAGCGGCTTAAGGCGGCGGTCTTGAAAGCCTATATTACCTATATTGGTTACTTAAAAAAAAACCTTCTCATCATCAAAATCGCAGTTTTATCGTGTTCTATTGTTGAGGGCTTGTAGTGTGTCCGTGATTCAGGTCAGCACAGTTTTCAGCACAGTTTTTGAGTCTTTATTTGAGCGACCACGGATTTCAAGTTAGCTACACAGCTGGGACAAAAAAATAAAAATTTTTATGTCTAAAGCAAACTTTGTATAACTTTTTACTTGACATATATAGGCTTTTAATAGAATCTGTTGTCATGCAAAAAAGATTAAAAGTCGCGTATAAAAAAGCCTTATATTGTTCTGAGTAAGTAATACACCCATAGTAATGAATATTCCCATACAGTGTAGGCAGCAATGGTATGCGCTTATGGTGTTGTTTAATTAATAGGTAATAGATGGATAGGTATAAGGCAGGGTTGGTTTTGGCCTATGCCTAAAATCTTGAATTTTAAGGGGTCAAAAACATGCATAGCAAATTCATAAATAAACTTGAAAACGACTTAGAACCGGTGTTAACCGCTATTGAAGAAAGAGGCTTAATTGTTAATACCACCAAGTTGCAATCCATTATTTCTGATGTCGAAGAAAAACAAAGCTTGGCAGAAGCTCGAACGTATGACTTGTTTGGGACTGAACAAAGGATAAACTTAAACAGCTCACAAGAATTGGTCAATTTAATGAATGAATTAGAAATCGACAGTTCTTTTTTTCCTAAGACCAAATCCGGCAAGCTTTCCACAGCAAAGGAAGTACTTGAAGGCGTCGATCACCCAGCTTTCGAACATATTATTAAATACAGGTCACACACAAAGCTTTTAGCTGCCCTGAAATCCTATTTTAATGGCGTCAACCACTTAAAATCACGGCTTTATTATAAGTTTACGAATGATTGTGCTTCCGGCAGGCTCTATACAAAAGATATGTCTATCCAGAATCTGCCTCGTGAAGGTAGATTTGCAATTGAAGCGGGCGAGGGCAGGATTTTTGTTTCAGCGGATTATGATGCATTTGAACTTCATATTTTATCAGCTTTAGCAGAAGACAAATATTTTCGTCAATGTTGGGAAAATGGCATTGACCTCCATAAAAAAGTTGTTTCAGACATGAAGGGCATATTGTACGAAAAAGTTACCGAGTCTTTACGGCGAGTGGGAAAAATTCTTAATTTCGGGATTGCATATGGTCAACAGGCTCCCGGGGTGGCCAAAAGTCTTGATATCCCACCATCAGAAGCCAAAGACTTAATGCAAGAATACGAAAATAAAATCCCGGAGATAATTCAATTCAAAAAACTGGCCATCCCAAAAGCCCGTCAGCAAGGGTATGTCGAAACATACTTTGGCAGACGCCGTTATCTCCCTGATCTAAACTCAGAAGTCCGTTCAAAGGCACTCAAAGCCGAACGACAGGTTGTGAACACGATGATACAAGGAACGGGGGCGGATATTGCGAAAATTGCTATGCTCAACCTACACAGTATGGGTTTTGAAATTCATGCTATGCTGCATGACGGGTTTCTGATTTCTGTGCCTGCCGACAAGGTCGAATGTGAAATCAGCAGGATTAAGGCTTGTATGGAGATGAATTTGAATGGTCTTAAACTAACAGTCACTACAAAGATTGGCAAAACATGGGGCGATTGCAAATAAAAATTTTTTTGAAATTTCTTAAAATTTTATTTGTCAGTGATTTAAGAAGAAGTCGGCCAGAAATATAACAACAATAAAATTTGAGTAAAAGATATATTGGAATTACCAAGTGAGTCAATAAATGAAAAATAACATCAATTAAAAAGCCTTATATTGTTCTATGGTATTACAAATAGATATAACAGAAAAGAAGAAAGCGGCCGGCTATGCCCGTGTGTCAACAGAGGAACAGGCCAAAGAGGGCATATCCCTCAATCATCAGGCTGACAGCATCACAGCGTATTGTAAAGCTAAAGAGTGGGATTTGATGGAGATTATTTTCGATGAAGGCAAATCAGCAAAAGACCTCAAGCGAAGCGGTGCCCAAAAGCTGATTGCCATGATCGAAGCCAAGCAATTCGATGTACTGGTCATTTATCGCCTTGACCGGCTGACAAGATGCGTACGGGATTTGGGCTATCTGGTGCAGGATGTATTTGACAAAAATGGTGTTGCATTTTCGTCCATACAGGAATCTTTCGATACAAGCAATGCGACGGGTAAGCTAATTTTAAATGTGCTTGGCAGTATAGCTCAATGGGAGCGAGAAACCATTGCCGAGCGTACAAGAGACGGCCTTCGCTACAAAAAGGCCAAGCTTGAGCGATATGGGCCCGTGCCGTATGGATTTGAGCTTAACGGCAAAAACTTGCAACCTGTTGAAGATGAGTTAGTGGTGGTGGCCAAGATTAAAAATCTCCGCAAAAAATTGAAATATTCATATAGGGCTATTGCCAAGAGGCTTAATGCTGATGGGTGCACGACTCGAACCGGTAAGAAATGGTTTGCCAGCAGCGTCCAGGTAATCGCCAAAAATGAAATATACGCAAATTTGGAGGCCATATGACATTGGAAAAAAGATATTCAGATTTGAAAGAAAAGGTTGTTGAGCGAAAAGAAGATTTTGATGGATTTCTTCATATGTTGGAAACACAAACAACATGGTTGACCTGTCCGGCCAGCACCAGATTTCATTTGAACAGAGAAAAAGGCTTAATTGAGCACAGTGTTGCCGTTGCGGAAAACCTGCTCAAAATCCGGGATTGTTTGGCGCCGGTCATCAGCGATGAAAGCTGTGTCATTGTAGGATTATTCCACGATGTAGGAAAAGTGGGGATGCCGGGCAAGCCTCTGTATTTGAAAAATGAGAATCTTTGGGAAGTCCAGAATCGCGGGCTCGCATACAAGATCAACCCAGAGCTAACTTATATGAATCAGGCGACCCGAAGCCTCTATCTGGTGTCAAAGTATATCCCCTTATCCGATACCGAAGCTCAGGCGATTCTGTGTCACGATGGCCAATATATTTTAGAAAATTCAAGTGTCTGGCATGAAGAAACTCCTTTGACCCTCTTGGTGCATTGGGCAGACTACTGGACCGCTCATATTTTTGAAGAAGGACGAAAAATTGAGAATGATACCAATTTTTTTCGCAAAAACAGCATTATGCTCTTAGGCAATGACCAACACTGCTAAGTATTGTACATCGCCATATTGAAAATCAGATTTTGGTGGAAAATTGAAAAATTCCGCTCATTGACAAGTTCATAGGGTGTACACAAATGGATTTGTCTTTTGACGGCTCATTTCACTTGGCTTAGAAGTGCTCTTTGATCATAGAAGGCTTTTTCAAAAGGTTTGGGTCAGCTATAAATGACTGGCCCGACCTTTTTTCAAATCAGACCAACCGAGAAATTAGTTAAAATCCTCAAAATTTACTATTTTTTGCTTAACTGAAACTTGATTTTTAGAAAATAATCCACTAAAATCAGAGCGACCAGAGAGGAATCTTAGGGAAATGGATTTTTAGGTAAATAAGGACGGTTTATGGCGGATTCCGAGAGATTATTCAACATCGAAAAGATATCCATCAAGAGTATGGATATTTCCGCAGTTAAGCTTAATCTGGTATAAGGGAAAACAATTTAATTGGAAGGGACTTGCCATGTGGCCTAAAAGCATTATCTGTTTGATCTTCTCTATTTTTGTGGTTGTTTGTAGCCCAGTCGGAAAAGCTGATTCTCATGTCGAATCAATTTCTGAGGAGCAAATTGAAAAAGCGACTTGGATGTTACATTCATGGAAAGTCTTAGGTTGGCAGTATGACAGCCCCTATTGGACAAAAGGAAGTGAAGAAAAAGGTATGATTGGGCAAGCCAGAACCGCAGACCCGGCAAGTAAAGTTCGGGCTGTGTGTCTGGGATTAGAAGAGGAACACTATGTGTTTTTTACGCTTCGATCATTCGTTGATCCGACATTTCCCAATCTTTTTGTACAAGGCGTTGAGCTTGTTCCACGCAAGAAAGATGAAAGTATATTTACAGATGAGGAAGTAGCTAATCAGTCATATGTTAGATACGGTGGAATAGCTTTAATTCATTACGCAGATGTTGGAGCGCTTCATAAAATTGAAAACAAGCTTTTGGGTGTTACTCAATGTGAGCAGGGAAATCCTCACTCATACGGACGATTGCCGGGAAGTCAGTTTTTGCCGAAGTATTATGAGATGATCGATAATGTAAGATATGAAAATCCTCATCAGCACATTTCGGCCAGTCAGCATTTGGAATTGCAAAAGAAGCCTAAAATTATAATTAAAAATATTGACGAACATGATGTTGCATTGATATATGTGCCTAAGCATTTATTCAAAAATCATGATATAGACTCATTAGGCATGAAAAATCCCACACTTGCTGTAAAACTAATGTTAAAATGTAACCGGGAATTATTTGGCTTTAAGTTTGTTTTGATTGGGCAAGAAACGCTCGACTTAATCAAAACATATGTGCCTAAATATAACGAGAAGGGCCAAACGGCATACCCGGGATTCCAGAAAATTATTCATATTGTGGGCTTGGCTCTTGGGCCGGAGACATTGCATATGATTAAGATAGTGGACTCTGCGGTTGATAAAAAAATCGCCACAGAGGTTTTAGCGATAAAAAGCAGAACAGACGCTAAAAAAGCCCTATGGGATAGAGCGGACATACAAGTCAGAAGAATTGTCAATAATAAAAAAGTAATGAATATTCTAAGGAGCTATGTTATCCCAAAGGTGACAGGAATATCCCTTGATGAGTCCGGGTAGCATAATAATTTATTTTAAAAGCAGGTGTCAAAGCCTTATATTGTTATGCGAGATAAAAAAAGATATAAGAAAGAACATGCGGCTCCATTTCCATAGGTTTGAGCTGTGTTTATAAAAAATGACACAATCCCAATGAATTTTATATTTTCTCCTTGCATTTCTTTCTAAAACCGCTATAGTTAAGGTTGTTTGGAGTAACGGAGAAGAATGAGGAGTTGGAGCTCATTACTTCTAAAAAACGCGGAAATTGTCTTTATGCAAGGAGAAGGAAAAATGAAAATGCGGGCCAGATTTATATTCACCTTGGTTTTAGTTGTATTTTGTCAGGGCTATAATGCGATTGCAGATTTTGTCATTTCCGGCAACGACCAAGTAACAATTAATGATACTCATAATAGAGGGCTTCTATTTGAGTACAGTCATGCCACAATAGGACCAAATGGCTCTGTTGGGGATTTACTTCTTTATGATTTTAGTAAAAGTGATGTTATGGGTGGTATGATTAAATACTTGATCTCTGAGGATCAGAGTGAAGTGCGTATCTATGAAGGTGAAATTACAGGGCTTAGTCCGAACGAAGGTTGTGAAGTCGAAGTTTTTAATGGAAAAATTTATGACCTTAAAACCTATGGAGACAGTTTTACCCAAATATCAGGAGGTTCAGTCATCCAACTTTCAGCTTATAATGATAGTGACGTGACTTTTGTTGGCCAAAACTTTAATTTAAGTGGCGACCTTGTTCTTGATGGCAATAGGGTTTTGGGCAGAGGCACTTTGGAGGGTGAATGGTTAGATGGCACTGTTTGGTCAACATTCATTGCAAGTAATCATCCTACTGCAACTGTTTTAATTGTGCCGGAACCGGCCACTCTATTACTGTTAGGTTTTGGCACATTGATTTTAAGAAAACGAAAATAAGTTCTGTTTATGTATAGTTGCCACTACTTAACCTGACAGACAGCTTCTTCTGTTTGTCCGTTTTGGTTCCGCATTTTTCCTGAATAGCCCCAAAAAAGCCTTATGTTGTTATGTGTGATGACAAAACGCATAAGGAAAAATCTTAAAAGCCCCCAGATCAATCCTAAAGCCCGAAAAAAATTTCTGAAGGGGAAGGGAGGGGATGACTTGACTTTTGCCTCTCTCAGGGCTCCCAGAAAGTTTTTGAGAAATTCTGGGGAGGGGAAGAGGGGGAGAAAAGGGGATTTTAAAAACTTATATTGCTCTGTGACAGAAAGATACAGACACGAAGCGGACACGCCTTTATCAGTCGGATTGTTCTGTAGATTCGTTGGGGTAAATCGAAAAGTATTCCCGGAAGCATGTTTTGCCCACGGCAATTTGTTCTTCGTTTTGATCTCTTAGGATATACCCATTTTTCCCTGGCCCTTTACACACATCGCAGTTAAATGGTTGCCCTTGCATGTATTCGACAAATGTAAATCGTCGTCCATTCATGCGCCTGAGAACACTAAGTATGCCGTCATATCTGCTCATGTCACGGCCTCCAAAATACCATTGGTTGCTTCCAAATAGCTTCGTAATTAAATATTGTGGTAGAACCTACAAGCCAAATATGGCAGGTTGCCAACTGTATCTTTTAGGCTATACGGGATTTAACGTTGCTGCAAATAAAATCACCTACCGACTTGGTTCAGAATCCTGTGAGCGGATTTCGGGGTAGTTAGCGGTGAGATCAGCCACAAAAAAAATATTTTTTTTCATTTCATTAACTTCCTTCTGTATATCGACTTATGATGAATATGGCCAAAAATCTTGTTTTGGCATGTTAAAAAAGATGCTGCCTAATAATATAATATATATGAAAAATATAAATTCACATTCACATGTAACTGTTCACCAAGCTCAATCCGCACGCTCAAAAACCTCCAATAAAGGTGGATTTTTCAGTGTGCCGGCAATTCTATTCGACAGAAGCATATACCCTCGATGTTTTGGGCTCTCTGAGGATGCATTTCGGTTATTTATTTTTGAATGTAGTAGTATTAACAATAAAAGTTCACTTCATTACTGCACATATCGGGCAGTTGAAAAGTATCTTGGATTAACAGAAGATGCATACAAGGCCGCCAAAAAAGAACTGCGAAGAACGAATTTCATCATTCGTTATCATGTAAAAAGCAACAAGGCAAGATACACCAGAAAATATTGGGGGGTAAAAACGCCGCCATTTATTTTGTGCAATGAGGACATGAAATCATTCCGGTACATCTCCCCATCTGCTGAACCTAAAACAGGCTTATCCGCATTATTTCACCGTCAAAAAAAAATGAATTTTATCCGAGTGCCTAAGCATATGATTTATCCGAAGCCTTTTAGTCGAGAGAGCTTATTGTCGCAAATGTCAATTGATGAAATTTATTGTTACTTCAATGTGCTGTGGCAAAATCGTGAGTGCTGGTTCGGGGTAAATCCCAATTACATCCATTGCAAAATAGATGTCCCTATTAATTTTCGTGAGTTGACAAGCATGTATTTTGAATTAGACCCAGTAAAAGCATTTACGAGTGAATTGTGCCTTAATCAGGTGCTCGTAAATCGAACTCAAAATTCCCCAGAGAAATTAGATCGCATTATTAATAAATTAGTTTATCAGAGGAAGTTTTTTAGATGGATTTTTTGGCTTGCTACATTGTCACCGTACTATGAGCGCCGCAGAGATAAATGCGACTATAGTTTGCAGCTCATGCAATATTTAGATCCAGAAGTAATAGCTTATGCGGATGATGTTTTTCTTTCCATGGTGTTTGAAGAGATACTCAAGTATGATTTTCTGATATTTCTCGCCCAACTGCGACCATCTTGCGCCATCAATCCCAAGTTTGAGATGATAATAAAAAACAATTGCAATGACAGACGTTGGCCGAACCGACCAAGGATAAATAGGGGGCCGAGACATGGAAAAAAATGAAAAAATAAATTCTATTGTTATTCCATTTGTTGGCACCTTGAATGACGATGATGTAGCTTCACCTGTGTTTTACATGAATGAGAATCAGGATCTATATTCAGAGTTAGTCGAAACTCCGGAAATTCAACACCGCAAAGAGATGGCCAGGCATTATCTGCGACATTTACCGGTGCGATTTTTAACACAAAATGGTGAAAAACAAAAAATGCTTTTGTATGCTATTTTTGTGACGCGTGATTGGCGTCCTGTCGATGCCACAAATATTCTCGACCTAATCCAAAATGCAGGCAATAGAATTATTTGGGATGATGATTGCCAATTTATTGGGGTCGGCAGCCAAAGGATGGTCGAAAAACACATCAGACCTGAAATCGAGCGAACTGTTGTTTATATCAAAGCTTTGAGTAAAAAACTCCAAGACAAACTTACCTACAGAAGCCGGTGTTTTAATCAGTTCATAGATGATTACAGAAATAGATATGATTTATGGAAAAACTTCCTAAGGGTTTTTGACACAAGCGATGTATTTCAATTCAAACAAAAAGGATTTTGGGTTGATAAGCGGTTTTTGAAGATCCCTGCTTTAGTTGCAAACTATCAGCAATGGCTTATTAAAAAGTATGGAGGAGCCATGGATCACATTGTTTCCGAAGCCTTATATTGTTCTGATGAGTAAAAAATGAGTAAGAAAATAGAAAGCGATGGTGCATATGATGGATGATGCTAATCTCCCAAAGTTGGCATACACAAAAGAAGAGGCAGCGAGAATACTCAACATCCCAACTGGCAGCATAGATTGGCAGCTTCGCAAGGGTATGATGCCTTACCGCAAAATATCCGGCAAAATCCGGTTCACATTAGATGATTTGAGGGCTTTTGTGGAAAAGTCAAAGGCATAAACAAATTATATTGAAAATTTTATTGGAGACAAAGTTATGCAAAAGAAAGCTGCTATCCATATCGCAAAAAAACTAATTGGTCAGGTTTGGTGTCGGGCCCCAAAAGATTGGATCGTAACCTATCAAGATTTGCCAAATGTTTATTTCTGTATGGTAGGTGATGGTCGCAGAGAATACTTCCAGAATATTGCGGAGTTTAGGAGGATGTATCCTGAGGCATTGCTTTTTAAGGATTACAGTTCTTTAAAATTGCCTTCGGATGAATACTTTCGTCACTCCAACGAGGAATAAGTTTTTCAAAAAAAATGAAAAAAATGTTGCGCGAAAAGATAAATCTATTTAAGGAGTATAGCAATGGACAAAGAAGTTGCATTCACAATGGCCAGAGAATACCAAGGACAAGTATGGTATTCGAAAGAACACGAGTGGTTTTATTCGTTTTTGGATAAAGGCTTAGTATGTGTCTCTATAGACAATTGTGGACTTTGCCCACAATATTCGCACGAATCCTTTGAAAGGGATTTCACGCAAGTGAAATTAATCGCGGATTTTTGCAAGCGTCATAGACGCATCGAAAAAGCATTTTTAGCGAAATATAAGAACAAATGACTAATTCAAGTGTCTGGATTACAAAACGAAAGGGCAAAAAAGGCGTCCGGTATATTGTGCGTTGGATAGAGCCATATACATGCAAAAATCGGGGCAAGACCTTTAAACGCTTGGAGGACGCTCGAGATTACCAATCAAGGATACGGTATGATTTAAAATCGGAAGATTATCGATTGCCCGTCAAAATCAGTTATGACGAATGGATTAACTGGCATCTTGACGACCTTGAGCACTCCCCTGATACTGATTTGGCACCTAAAACCATCGCCGGTCATAAAGAAGCTTTGCTGGCCCTTGCTGAGGTGTGTAAACCCAAAACGCCACTTGAAATTACACCCAAAATGATCCGGGTATTTCGAAAAATACAATTGGAAAAGGGATATGCGGCCCGAACGATCAACAAGCATATTTCGGCCATCAGATCAGCGTTGAGCTATGCTGTAAGGGCAGAAATCATCCCTGTCAACAAGCTTAGGGGGCCACATAGGCTTATGCTGCGTGAAGAGCGTAAGCCTGTGCGAATCGTTGATGTAAATGAAGTTGCTCAGCTACTCGAAATTACAACGGACTTGCGTTATAAAGCCGCAATCTCATTGGGTTATTATCATGGATTGCGTCGAAGAGAAATCAGCAATTTGATGTGGGATGATATCGATTTGAATGATTTTTGGCTTGAGGTAAAGGATAGGCCAAAGGCCCATACCAAAACAAGGAAAAGTCGAAAAATGGCTTTGCGAAAGGAAACTGGAGAATTACTGAAAAAACTATATATTGAGCGAAATAATGAATACGTTTTTAAAGAACCCGGCACATTTTATTGGTCATTCGATAAATGGTTTCCCAAAATGGTTAAAAAGGCCAAGCTCAAGCATTTCTCGATTCACGATTTAAGGAAGACCTGTAATACATTGATGAAGGAAAAAGGGGTATCCGCAGAAGCGGTAATGCAAATCCTTGGTCATTGCACATTTGAAGTGAACCAGCGGCATTATACGGGCATATTGACAGAACAACAACGGCGTGCTATAGATTCAATACCATCTGTGGGTTAATTCCTAAATATATCAGCACAATTCACAGCACAATTTTAATTTTTGATTTGTGAAAAATGTCGTAAAGTATTATAAATAAAGGCTTGGAGCAGTGGCCGAGCGGCTTAAGGCGGCGGTCTTGAAAACCGCTGTACCGAAAGGTACCGGGGGTTCGAATCCCTCCTGCTCCGGTTTTCGCTACGCGGCGAATAATAGATCGCTATTTGTTTCGTGCGGAACGGCGGCGGTCGGTTTCCCTGAGCAGGCGTTTTCGGATCCGGATGGTATTGGGACAGATTTCCACCAGTTCATCTTCCTGGATATATTCCAGAGCCGCCTCGAGCGACATTTTTCGGGCGGTTCTCACCCGGGCGGCCTCGTCCTTGCCGGCCGCACGGATATTGGTCAATTGCTTGGCCTTGACCACGTTGACGGGGATATCGTTTTCCTTACAGTGTTCGCCGACGACCTGGCCTTCATAGACCATTTCGCCCGGCTCAACGAAGAAAACGCCCCGATCATAGAGCCCATCCAATGCGTAAGCCGTTACCGTGCCGGTATCGGTGGCGATCATCACGCCTGCCTTTCGCCGCGGGATACTGCCGCGCATCGGCTCGTATTTTTCGAAAGTATGGTGCATAATCGCGCGGCCCTGGGTCGCGTTGAGCATCCGGGCGTGCAGGCCGAACAGACCCCGCGAGGGAATCATAAATTCCATATGGATATAATCGTTGGTGCCGCTTTTCGGGCTGATCTTGACGACATCGCTGCGCCGGTCGCCCAGCAGACTCATCACGGCGTTCTGACAGTCGATCGGGCAATCTACCGCCAGCAGTTCGATCGGCTCGTGGCGAATCCCGTCGAGGATACGCAGAATGATATTGGGTTTGCCGACGCAGACCTCGTATCCCTCTCTTCGCATATTCTCCAACAGAATGCCCAGATGCAGCAATCCGCGGCCGGCAACGGTAAATTCTTCGGTCGTCTGGCCCGGCTCGACGCGAAGCGCGACGTTGTGCTGCAATTCTTTTTCGAGCCGGTTACCGATCTGTCGGCTGGTCACATATTTGCCGTCCCTGCCGGCAAACGGACCGTTATTGACGCGGA
The DNA here is from genome assembly GCA_964517795.1 of uncultured Pirellulales bacterium. GTDB lineage: Bacteria > Planctomycetota > Phycisphaerae > Sedimentisphaerales > Anaerobacaceae > CAZFDE01. Next base: position 29,040 of record CAZFDE010000018.1, read on the forward strand.
AGGTCATGCTCATCGTCGGCTCATCAATCGCGGTTGCGGCCAGCATCGAGGGTTTATCCGCACAGGCGATGGTGTCGCCGATCTCGATCGGATCGAGACCCGAAATCGCACAAATGTCACCGGCCCGGGCAACCGGTATGCGTTTGCGGCCGAGGCCGTGGAACTGGTGGATATGGGCGACTTTTTGCTGGGTGTGCAGGCCCTGACGGTCGATGACCGTTACTTTCTGACCTTCGGCCACTTCGCCGGCAAAAACCCTGCCGATTGCGATGCGGCCGACATAATCGGAGTATTCCTGATTAGTCACCAGAATCTGCAGCGGCGCATCGGGTTTGACCTGCGGCGGCGGGACATGCCGGATGATCGTATCATAAATGATCTGCATATGATCGGTTTTCTGGTGAATGTCACCGGTGGCCCAGCCTTCCTTGGCGGAGGCGTAAATCAACGGGAAATCGAGGAATGCATCTTCGGCGCCGAGATGAACCAATAGATCGAACACCTCATTGACCACATCGTCCGGCCGGCTGTTCGGGCGGTCAATTTTATTGACGACCACAATCGGCTTAAGCCGATGCTCGAGGGATTTGGTCAGGACAAACCGGGTCTGGGGCATCGGCCCTTCGAACGCATCGACCAGCAGCAGCACGCCGTCGGCCATCTTCAGGACCCGTTCGACCTCGCCGCCGAAATCGGCGTGGCCGGGTGTGTCGATGATATTGATCTTGTACTCGTCGCCCTCGGCGTCGGTATATTCGATACAGCAGTTTTTACTGAGGATCGTAATTCCGCGTTCGCGTTCGAGCTGGTTGGAGTCCATAATCAGCCCGTGTTTGCCGGAAACCAGTTTGTCCAGTTCTTCCTGGCGGAACATGCCCGACTGGTACAAAAGCTGGTCCACCAGCGTCGTTTTGCCGTGGTCCACATGGGCGATAATCGCTACATTTCGAATATAATCACAGTACATACCGTTTTCCCAAATATGCGTTATTTAGAGCATTAGACACTCTTATTCTGTTTCAAGGGTTGTTCGTTATTTCATGGATGGAAGGCGGATACTGTAGCGTATCTATTATATATGTCAATAGAAAAAGCACTGCGGGTTCAATAAGCGAAGCGGGTGGTCGGATTGCAGGCTGTTTGATGACCCTATAAATGCGGAAAAAATCCCGATCTGTAATTTGGCCGGGGGGATTTTATTTTCTATATTTTGATTGGATAAACAGACCCGCGTCCGAAGCAGACTAAGCGTTTATTTTCGGACGCTGCGGGATTTTGACAAGTGCATAGGGTTTAACGGTTTGAAACACGCGTTCACACACCATATTTTTTTGAGTACGAACCGAGAAAAGCCCAATCAATTGAATTAAGTCGGCCCGATAAGGGGTCGATAGTATCAAGCGGAGGCGGCACAAGCCGTCTGAACAGAAGTGCAATTAAAATCTTTTATTGAGGAGCAGGAAAATGAAAGCAAGAAAAGGGTTTACATTGGTCGAAATTCTGATCGTGGTTGTGATCCTGGGCATCCTGGCGGCGATTGTGATTCCGCAATTCACCAGCGCCAGCACCGAAGCCAAGGAATCCTCCCTGGTCAGCAATCTGCAGGCCGTCCGCTCGCAGATCCAGCTTTACAAAATCCAGCACCTGGATAACTGGCCGGTCGATAGCGGTGCTACGGGTGCCGATTTTATCGCCCAGTTGACCGAAAAAACCAATCAGGCCAGAACACTCGAAAGTGCCGGTGCCACAGGCCGTCTGTACGGACCGTATATGCAGAGTCTGCCGGAAAATCCGTTCAGTACTCGTGATGCCTCGACGGAGCTGGTTCGTGTTGATGGCGCTGCAGCCGGTGCGGATACCCATCATTGGCGGTTCGATACCTCCACGGGTCTTTTCCAGGCTGACGATGCCGGTACCAATGAGTTGGTCGATCCTGCCAAAGCCCATGTCGATTTCTAATCTGACGGGCTGACGAGACAGGTACCCGAAACATGAAAAACAGGGCCGGCTGTGCTGAGAGCGAATGCTTGAAGCCAGCCGGCTTTTTTATGTCATGATATTATAAAATCCGAATTTCGAATATCGAAGCACGAAACAAATTCAAAATTTAAAATCAAAATGCTTAAAACGCTATTTGTGTCATTCCCGTGAAAACGGGAATCCAGAAAAAAGGCATCTGGATACCCGCCTGCGCGGGTATGACAAGAAGGGTGTTTCGGATTTCGGCATTCGTGCTTCGGATTTTATGCATGTTATTGGACGTTGAGCGGTCATTAGAAAATGACGATGAATGGGATATGTTCTGTGTAGAGAAAAAGATGGTTCGGTATCGGGGATTTTCATTAGCCGAAGCGCTGTTAGCGACGGTGATCCTTGCGGTGGCGTCGGCCGCGGTTTTAGGGCCGTTTGTGGCCGGCACTGCGACCCAAAGCGAGGGTGTTCACCGGACACTGGCGGCCGCGCTGGCAGGCGATCTGATGGAAAAAGTCGTCAATACGCCGTTTGACGATATCATCGCCAATTTTAATTACACCGAGACCGAAGGGCAGGTGAAAGATGTCGAAGGGAACATTTTCACCGATCCGATGTATGCGAAATTCAGCCGTCAGGTCAGTTGTCAATATGTGTATCTGGCGGGTCAGGACACCGGTGTCAGCGCGAATTTTATCCTGGCGACGGTGACGGTGTCGTATGACGGCGGCGAGATGGCCCGAATCCAGCGGTTAATCAGTCAATAATGCAATGATCAAACGAACCCGTCCAATTCGAAACAGTGGTTTTACACTGGCCGAGCTGCTGGTCGCGTTGATGGTTACCAGCATTATCACCACCGCGGTCGTCACCCTCTCGTATGCCATGGGACAGGTCAGCGCGCAGAGCCGCGAGAATACCCAGGCCCAGGCGCGGCTGCGATACACGCGATTGAAACTGGCCGACTTGATCGGTCACGCCCGGCTGATCTGTGCCCAGGTTGGCGACGATGTGGCGATCTGGCGGGGCGATGATAACAGTGACAATCAGATCCAGATCGATGAATTGGTCTATCTCGAACGCGGGGCTTCGCAGGATTATCTCAAACTGCTGTCGTTTTCGTCGGGCCTGACCGGTGGATTGGATATGGACGATATTCGCGGATCCGGTTTTAAGTCACTGCTGATCAGCTCGACCGATGAGACAGAAATTACTCTTTTGGATGATTGCAATAACGTAACGTATATTTTCGATGTTCCGCCGCCGGACGCGAAACTGCTGTGTGTGCGGTTTGGGATGGACGAGAACGGCGAGCAAAGGCAATATGAGATGACCGGTGTGCTGCGCGGACAGGCCGGTCATTTACTGGACAGTTCGGATGATCTGGTGAGCGATGATGATTAGTAAAGTCACAAGTCCAAAGACAGAAGTCAGAATTCCGAAGGCAGAAGGCGCAAGGCGTGGTGCGGCGCTGCTGATCGTGCTGTTTGTCGTGATGGCGATCACTGTCATGTCGATCGGCTATATTACGCGCAGTGATGTCCAGATGGCCTGCGGGGCGAATATGGTGACTCGAACCAATACGGATTATTTAGCCCAATCGGGACTGGATCATGCCAAAGGGCTGATCCTCAATCCGCAAAGCCTTTCCAGCGGTCAAACCTATTGGTCCGGCGATACGGGCTTGCAGCTCGATACCAACAGCAGTGATTATTATGATGTCAATGTCGTCCAGACCGGTTCGCTGGAGTACCAGATTGATGCGACCGGTTACCGCCTGCAAGGCAGTGACCGTATCGGCCAGAGTCAGCTTGCGGCCGTATTGCGGCTCGATCCGGCGATTGCGTTATGGGCCGGGCAGGCAGTATCGCTACAGTCAAATACATTGATCGAAGGCGATATGTACTGCGGTGGAACCGTTGTCAATTGCGGCCAGATCACCGGCGATCTGTTCGCGGACTCGCTTGAAGGAACCGACCCGACCGGTCAGTTGCAAGCGGCGGCTGCGCTGGGTGTGGATCGGCCGTATATGGATGCTGCCGATTTTACCGGCAACTATCCTTATCAGACGATCGGTTCGGCGAGTATTTCGAGCGTCACCTACGGGCCGTATAATCCGGTACAGGTCATCTATCGCAGCGGTGATCTGACGATCAATGGTGATGTTACGGTAAACGGGATGCTTCTTGTCGATGGTGATCTGGTGGTCAGCGGGACCAATAATTCGCTTGTTGCCGGCAAAAATGTGCCGGCCTTAATGGTAACCGGTGATATTCGGATGATGCCAGCGGCGGTGCTGGATGTCAACGGGCTGGTTTCGGTGGAGGGTAATTTCTGTGTCAGTGCCGGTTCGGCCGATTTGACAGTTGCCGGCGCGGTCTTTTGCGGCGGCGCATTTGCCCAGACCGCACGCGATACCACCGGCGGACACGATGGCAAGATTTACAGTTGCCCGTCGCTGCTGCCTTCCGGGGGCCAGATCAACGGTGCGTATGAACTCGACGGCTATAACGATATGATCCAGGACCACCAAGCGGAGGATTATCTCAATGGCCTTTCGGCAATTACAATTACCGTCTGGGTCAAGTCCGATGTTACCAACCAGGACCGCGGCATTTTCTTTACAAAGAATCCCAATGGCAGCGATGAAGTTCTGGGTCTGCGGTATGA